>NZ_FNOA01000023.1:0-101232 GCF_900106885.1 Pseudomonas sp. NFACC14 | reverse complement strand
GACACCTTGGCCTTCAGGGCCACGCCCAGACGACCGAAATCATCGGCAGGACGACCGTCGTCATGCACCGGCAGCAACTGCGTACCCGCGGTGCCACGGCCGCCGTCGAGTTTCACCGAGTACATCCCCAATATGTCCACGCCGAAACCGACCACGCCCTGGGTGAAGCCGGATTTGGCGTCGAGGATGAAGCTCTGGGTCCATTCCTCGGCCTTGCCCTGGGCGTTGTTCGGGTTGGTGAAGTTGCGGTTGAAATAGAAGTTACGCAGGTTCAGCGTGGCCTTGGCGTCTTCGACAAAACCCGATTCCGCCGCCAGGACGGGCAGGGCGGTACTGGTCAGGGCGACGGCAATGAGGCTGGGGAACAAGTGCTGTGAGGGCTTCATGGGCGTGGTCTCTATTTTTTGTGGACGAAGCGGGTCGTTGCCGCACGTTTTGAAGTGCGGGCGGTAAGGGTGGAGCCAGGGGTGTCCAGGGCGATCGGGGATCAGCCGGGCGAGGCGGGGCGTAGGGGCATGGCGTCGAACCTGTTGTTATTGGTTTTGTGCGAGGGATGTTGAAGGGGCGCCCGGCCTCGGTTCAATTGCCGTTTGCGGGTTTTGGGCGATTATCGAACAGCAAAATAATCGATTGGATGGACGCAATTTCCTGTGGGAGCGAGCTTGCTCGCGATGGCGACCTTACGCCTGGCCTCTCTCTTGCGGATCGAGTACATATCCATTTCTGCGGTAACGGCTACTTAGGGTTCCGCCCTGACGGCGGCTCACTTTTGAGAAACCTGCGCGGCCCGGCGAAAAGTAAGCAAAACGCTTTTTGCCCCACCACTCGGTGCCTCGCTTAGGCTCGGCATGCGCCGCGAATGGCCATTCATGGCCCAGCGCGGCTATCCCGGCATCCATGCCGGGATGCCCACTGCGCAATACCTGCGTTCGGCCATTGTGGTTAACGGGGCGCCGAGATCAACGTCCACCGCGAGGCGGCCTTATAGCCGACCTGGCTCTGCCGGTCGTACTCCGATCCCATTGTGGGAGCGAGTCTGGTCGCGGAGGCGTCGATGCGTTCAGCGAGGGCACGTCAGAGAGCCCCTTCTACGGCTGACTTCAGCGGTAGAAGGAGTGATATGTTCCAAGGATCAAGGTTGCTTGAATCCTGGCTTTCCGTTGGCGGCACGCCAGGTTTTTACCTTGCTCACTATTTCTTCTGGGCTGTCTTTGCCATCTTCCGGGTAATAAATTAGATCTATGCCAGAAGGATGTTCTGTAATTCGCTCAAACTCTAGCGCAGCAGCTGTATGCGCTTCATCTGACGGGTAATCCACATTGCAGATTTTTACAACGAATGCTAAGAACTCTGACTCAGTCATTTCAGCTATTGATATGCTCATTATTTTTGCTCCTTATGAGTTTCAATGTGACGCTTAGGTGTCATTACGTAAATGTTGTCAATATGATAAACCTCACCTCCATGGGAGATGTACTGTTTGTGGTGCAGTTCATACCTAATACGACCTCCTACTCGTTCAGGTTTGTTAGGGAAGGCTGCTAACCCTCTTTTCATTCGCTTCAGGTTGTGTCGATTAAATTGTCGTGAAAGCGACGGATCATCAGCTACGGCTTTCCAGAAGCTTTCTCTAAACTTTTTGAAGCTTCTAAACTCTTTGCCTCTTAGCTTTCGCGCAATCTGTAATGGAATAGGTGCTCCTTCCCCTTGTGATGCCGCATCCAACCAAATCCCGAAAACGGGGGCTCCTATACCCCACGAAACCCCGGGGTCCTCTCTCCGATCTCTGAACATAACGTACAGAGGCGGCAAACCTGAGTCGATTGGAAAAACAAAAACATAGTCATCAAAACTGCTTTCGGCTATCTCTGGAAATGAGTCGATTCTTCCCTCAACGGGCGTTACGGAAGCTCCTGTATGAATAAGCGGCGAAGGTGGTTCAGTGGGAAGTGTCGTGGAGCCGTTTCCTGGTACTACAACAGGGGTCCAGGTCAAGGTTGTTGAGGGTGAGTTTCCAACCGTGGCGGTGTAAATATTTTGCTGAGCATCATAGGTAGCCGCCACTACCCTGACTTTGGGAAGATTGGGTATACCTTCGGCTTTGATCACGAGAAGTTCTGACTGACCATCTACTGTATCTCTGGAGCTGAGGCGTACAGGTAAGTCAATTGTTTGGTCAGTAGTAGGTATGATCTGCAGATCGCTGTCTTGCAATGGGGCCAGGTCTGAAAGTGGCGTACTAAAGTAAAACCGTTGCGGTAATTCGCCGTTCGCCAACTTAGGCGAATAGATCAGTGCTGCAACTCCTACAAAAAATCCAGACGCTGTGCCTGCTAAAACATCGGCCAGCGATGCAAGTGCAAGTTGAATGGCTCTGCCCAAATCTAAAGCTGCGCCTTCAACCGCCGCAATCGTTCCGGCTGATGTAACGATCATCGGTCGGGCAGTAGCCACAGCTCCAGCTATATGGAATTGATTGGCTTTGGCAAGATCAGATTCGCGATTGAGTCGCCCCGCATGCAACCAAGGCACACGAGCTTGATGGTTATTGATCTCCCTCGTCAAAACGTCGATATGCTGTCTGGTAGGCGATTCAGGGAGGTGAGTGCTGTGGGGGCTGGAGGGAAGATGGTCGAACCTAATTCGTTCTTCTATGTTGCTTTTATAAGGTTGAGGCGGATGTGCGTTGAATATCTCTTCAAGATCGTTCCGTGTTTCCATAGACAGAACTACGTCGTTATGTCGATTCGTAGTGATAGATGGATTGAGACTTTGCTGGCCTGAAGCGAAAGAATGCGTGAATCCCTGTTGGTTAGATAACGTATCGATGCGCTCCTGAAAATTTTTCTGTTTTGCGGCATCAATCGTTGCACGAGCAGAGGTCATTGCTTGTAACTTTTCATTCAGAATTCTGATTTCTTCGGTCAGGACCTTCGCCGTGTAAGCTGCGGTGATGGACCGTAACCATCTGTTGTAAATGTCCGTCGATGGCTCTCTGCTGCCTTGAAGTATGTTTACGAAATCAACTGCATTTTTCTTGATGCTTTTGTGGAGTGGGTCTCTTGCAAAGAAAGTGGCGGCGGCAGCCAAATTGCTCTGCAGCTCGCTTCGTTTATGTGCGATGAGTTGATCAATAGCCTCTTTTTCGAGAACGTGTATTCCCTTGCCTACTCCAATAGCCATGCCTATTTCATGGTCAAGTTTTGCTTTTAGAAGTCCTATATAGGAATTGTAGGATTTTTCTAAATTATCTTGTTGGGTAGCGATGGTGACGACCACCGCCATAGTCAAGGATTCAGATTTAATATTTTTTTTCTTGAAGAAATTCTGAATTTCAGAAATGTCGACGACTGTTCCGCTCCACGGTAAGGGTCTCGAAATATATCCGGGTGATTGCGTGGATAGTGGCGGATGCGGTGATGGCTGCTCGGGTTTTATGATCGTTGGAGGCAGTTCAATTTGTAGAGGTGGCCTTTTAGGGTTCTGCATAAGCCTTCCTGGCATTGAAGTAGAAGTAGGTAGGCCTTAATAAACTAGTTCTGCATGTTCCGAGGGACAACCTTAAAAGCTCGTCGGAAAATTCTTGATGGTTGTCAGAACGTCTTACGCCTCAGTCGTTTTTTCTTGTAACTCTTTTCGTCATCCCTATCTGAGCACTTATTTAAAGTGTGGGGAAAGTTTGCGGTGGTCTGACAGACGCGGCGAATTTTCCGACGAGGTTTTAAGGTTGCTGCTCGGAAGCGGTATCTCTAGCTTGTACGTGTCGCTGCCAATCCAGCGACCGGGACTGCAAGCCCGCCGAATTCGTTAGGCGCCAGCGCCCGGACCCACGTCTGGGGCTTCAATTGATGCAGGAGCGCCGTTATGAAAAAACATCATCCTTATTCGCCATCAGAGAGCACCTTCCCCTACAACGACCCCGATCCAGAAAAGCTCCAAGAGGCCGCAGACCGAGCACTCGATTACCATCTGGGCACCCACCCTGATCCCAAACCCAAAACCTCAACACAAGTCTTCACCGTCATCGATACCATCGACACCGAGTGTCTCCTGGCCAATCTCAGCGAAACCCTGGCCTCGGCCAATGCCATGGTCAGTGACCTGGCGTTCGAGTTGGAGGGCTCGCGGCGGCATGTCGCGCTCGGCGTGGCGCAGATGATCGAGCTGAGTGAGTTGTTGGCCAATCGAGCGCTGGATATCGTCGACCCGCGTTAGCAGGTTGAGTCTTATTGTGGCGAGGGGATTGTGCCTAGTCGAAAAACGGTGCCTGGCGGCAGCGGGTGCTTTTGTGTGGGGGAAGATCTGTAGAGTGCGCAACCGGTCGGGAGCTGTTTTTTTAACTTGATTTGTGCTTGTTTAAGCGCAACACTTTACGCATAAAGGTATGTATAAATATGTGTAATTTAATGTGCTGGGAGGTTGGTTATGGCCGCGCTATTGGAACGGGCTGATCAGGCGGTATCCGTTACCGCAATGGTCAGGAGCTTCAGCGCGAAGCTCAAGGAGGTCTCGAGTCGCGCAACCGAAAGACTGGTTATTTTCAAGGACAATGAGCCGGCAGCCGTGATTATTAATGTCGATGCCTATCAGGAAATGCTTGATGAACTGGAAAACCTTCGCGTCGAAGCGACAGCTCGCGAGCGGCTGATCAATTTTGATCAGGCCAAGGCCATCAGTCATGAGGCTATGCGAGCGCGGTACGCCAAAAACGACTGAAGGAGGGGTGAATGGTTTGGGGGGTTATCTACCATCCGGAGGTTCAGGACGATCTGGATCAGTTGGGGGCGGCAGCGGCGAACCGTATCCTTGATGTCATTGAAGAGCGGATTGTCAGGGGAGAGCCGGACAAAACCGGTCAGCCGCTCAGGGCCAGCCTGGCTGGATGTCGAAGAATTCGAACAGGTGATACGCGTATCGTTTATAGAGTCGATGGGAAGGCAATTCAGGTGTTGATCGTGGCCGTCGGTGCTCGGCGAGACAAGGAAGTTTACGACGCAGCGCAGCGTCGTCTCTAAGCAACCCTCTGGATTTTCCTGGGGGCACAAGCTATGCGAGTGCTTTGCACTTGAGCGGGGATGAATCCCTTTGCCACGGGTGGGGTCCTTAAAACAAAAAAGCCCACCTTTCGGTGGGCTTCGTGTTTCTGCAGTCAAGCGTCAATCAGAACAACTTCATCTTCGGCGCTTCTTCTTTCACCGGTTCGTTCTTGCCCGTCTCGGCGTTCCAACCACCACCCAGTGCCTTGTACAAATTGACCTCGCTGGTCAGTTGCGCAAGGCGGTCAGTGATCAGCGACTGTTGGGCGCTGAACAACTGGCGCTGGGCATCGAGGAAGGTCAGGTTGCTGTCGACGCCGATGCGGTAGCGACGCTCGGCCAGGCGGTAGTAGTCCTGGTTGGCGGCGACGAAGTCGGTCTGGGCCTGCAACTGTTCGTTGTAGGTCTGGCGCGCGGCCAGGCCGTCGGAGACTTCCTGGAACGCTGTCTGAATCGACTTCTCGTACTGCGCGACGTTGATGTCTTTCTGGATCTTGGCGTAGTCCAGGCTTGCCCGCAGGCTGCCGGCGTTGAAGATCGGCAGGTTGATTTGCGGTGCGAAGGACCAGGTGCCCGAACCACCCTTGAACAGGCCGGACAGGTCCGGGCTCAAGGTGCCGGCGTTGGCCGTCAGGCTGATGCTCGGGAAGAACGCGGCCCGCGCGGCGCCGATGCTGGCGTTGGCGGCCAGCAGGTTGCGTTCGGCCTGTAGGATGTCCGGACGACGTTGCAGCAGGTCCGACGGCAGCCCGGCCGGCACTTCGCTGAGCAGGTCATCGCTCAACGGTTGCGAGTTCAGGTTGGCCGGCAGGCCGGTGCCCAGCAGCAGGGTCAGGCTGTTTTCGTCCTGGGCGACCTGGCGGGTGTAGCGGGCCAGTTGCACACGGGCGTTTTCCACAGCGGTACGCGCCTGGCTCAGGTCCAGGGCCGAGGCCACGCCGACTTCGGCGCTGCGCGAGGTCAGCTTGAAGCTTTGCTCATAGGCCCCGAGGGTGTCCTGGGTCAGCTTGAGCAGTTCCTTGTCGGCCTGCCAGGTCAGGTAGGCATTGGCGACGTTGGCCACCAGGCTGATCTGGGTGCTGCGACGGGCTTCTTCGGTGGCGAAGTAGCTTTGCAACGCTTGCTCGCTCAGGCTACGGACCCGACCGAACAGGTCCAGTTCATAGGCGCTGATGCCCAGGGTGGCCGAGTAGGAACTGCTGATGGACGCTTCACCGGTTTGCGAAGCCCGTGCCGGTACCCGCTGGCGGCTGCCGGCACCGGTGGCCGAGACCGCCGGAAACAGGTCAGCGCGCTGGATGCGGTACTGCGCGGCGTAGGCATCGATGTTCAGCGCCGCGACGCGCAGGTCGCGGTTGTTTTCCAGGGCGACCTGGATCAGCTGTTGCAACGCCGGGTCATGGAAAAACTGCTTCCAGCCTTGCTCGGCGGCGGCCTGGCCGGGCGCCTTGGCTGCCTCGTAGGCCGGCCCTTGCGGGTACTGCGCCGCCACCGGTGCTTCGGGCCGCTGATAGTCGGGGATCAGCGAGCAACCGCTGAGCACGACGGCGGCGATGGTCAGGGAGAGGAGCGACTTGCTCATTGGCCAGCCTCTTTAGAAGTTTCAGGAGTATCGTCCTGGTCCGCATTTTTGCGGCGACCTATCGACGACACGGTCACGAAGAACAAGGGCACCCAGAAAATCGCCAGGATGGTAGCCGTCAACATGCCGCCGATCACACCGGTACCAATGGCGTGCTGGCTGCCCGAGCCGGCGCCGGTGGAAATCGCCAGCGGGACCACGCCGAGGACGAACGCCAGCGAGGTCATGATAATCGGCCGCAGACGCATCCTACAGGCTTCGACGGCGGCTTCCACCAGCGTTCGCCCTTGTTCGTGGAGTTCCTTGGCGAATTCCACGATCAGAATGGCGTTTTTCGCCGCCAGGCCGATGGTTGTCAACAGGCCCACCTGGAAGTACACATCGTTGGACAGGCCGCGCAAGCTGGTGGCCATCAAGGCACCGATGATCCCCAGTGGCACCACGAGCATGACCGCGATCGGAATCGACCAGCTTTCATACAGCGCCGCCAGGCACAGGAACACCATCAGCAGCGACAAGGCATACAACGCCGGCGCCTGGGAACCCGACAGGCGTTCCTCATAGGACAGGCCCGTCCAGGAAATACCCACGCCGGCCGGCAGCTTCTTGGCGATGGCTTCGACTTCGGCCATGGCTTCACCGGTGGAATAACCCGGTGCCGGGGTCCCGAGGATCTCCATCGCTTCCACGCCGTTGTAACGCGCCAGTTTCGGCGAGCCGTAGACCCACTCGCCCTTGGCGAACGCAGAGAACGGCACCATGGTCCCGGCGCTGTTGCGTACGTACCACTTCTTCAGGTCCTCGGGGCTCATGCGCGAGTTCGGCTGGCCCTGGACATACACCCGCTTCACCCGACCACGGTCGATGAAGTCGTTCACGTAGTTACTGCCCAGTGCAATCGACAGGGTGTTGTTGATCTCCGAGAGCGTGATGCCCAGCGCGCTGGCCTTCTCGTCATCGATTTCCAACTGGTATTGCGGTTCGTCGTTCAGACCGTTCGGACGTACCTGGGCCAGCACCTTGCTCTGGGACGCCATGCCGAGGAACTGGTTACGGGCTTCCATCAGCTTGTCGTGGCCGATGCCGGCACGGTCCTGCAGGAACACGTCGAAACCGGTGGCGTTACCCAGTTCCATCACCGCTGGCGGGGCGAAGGCGAACACCATGGCGTCGCGGAAGGTGAAGAAGTGTTGCTGGGCGCGGCCAGCGATCTTGAACACGGTGTTGTCAGCGTTACGCTCTTCCCACGGCTTGAGCATGATGAATGCCAGGCCCGAGCTTTGGCCACGACCGGCGAAGTTGAAGCCGGTCACGGTGAACACCGAGGCCACACCGTCGCCTTCGCCACCGTCCTTGCTGGGGCGCAGCAGGAATTCGCGCATGTTGTCCACCACCACTTGGGTGCGCTCGGCACTGGAGCCGGCCGGTGTCTGTACCTGGGCAAACAACACGCCCTGGTCTTCTTCCGGCAGGAACGCCGTCGGGATGCGGGTGAACAGCCAGACCATGCCGACCACGATGATCACGTAGGCCAACAGGTACGGGGCCTTGTGCTTGAGCATGTTGCCCACGCCACGTTCGTAGCTCCTGACGCCACGGTCGAAGCTGCGGTTGAACCAGCCGAAGAAGCCACGTTTTGGCGTGCCGTGCTCGCCTTTCGGAATGGCCTTGAGCATGGTGGCGCACAGGGCAGGGGTGAAGATCAGTGCCACCAGTACCGACAGGGCCATGGCCGAGACGATGGTGATGGAGAACTGCTTGTAGATCACACCGGTGGAACCGCCGAAGAACGCCATCGGCAGCAGTACCGCCGAGAGCACCAGGGCGATACCCACCAGGGCCCCCTGGATCTGCCCCATGGATTTCTTGGTGGCTTCCTTGGGCGACAGGCCTTCTTCGCTCATCACCCGTTCGACGTTTTCCACCACGACGATGGCGTCGTCCACCAGCAAGCCGATGGCCAGTACCATGCCGAACATGGTCAGGGTGTTGATGCTGAAGCCGAATGCCGCGAGGATCCCGAAGGTGCCCAGCAGTACCACCGGCACGGTCATCGTGGTGATGATGGTGGCGCGGAAGTTCTGCAGGAACAGGAACATCACCAGGAACACCAGCACGACCGCTTCGACCAGGGTCTCGACCACGCCCTTGATCGACTCGCTCACCACCGGGGTGGTGTCGTACGGGAACACCACTTCCAGGCCTTGCGGGAAGAATGGCTTGAGGTCGTCAACGGTCTTGCGCAGGGCCTTGGCCGTGTCGAGGGCGTTGGCGCCGGTGGCGAGCCTCACCGCCAGGCCGGAAGCCGGGGCACCGTTGAACTGGGCGTTGATGCTGTAGTTTTCACCGCCGAGGGCGACATCCGCCACATCGCCGACACGCACTTGCGAGCCGTCCGGATTGACCTTGAGCAAGATGGCCTTGAACTGCTCGGCGGTCTGCAGGCGGGTCTTGCCGATGATGGTGGCGTTCAGTTGCTGGCCGGGCATGGCAGGCAGGCCGCCGAGCTGGCCGGACGCGATCTGGACGTTCTGCGCGGAAATGGCCGTGCTCACATCCACCGGGGTCAGGTTGAAGTTGTTCAGCTTGGCCGGGTCGAGCCAGATCCGCATCGCGTACTGGGCGCCGAAGACCTGGAAGTCACCGACACCGGCAGTGCGCGAGATCGGGTCCTGCATGTTGGACACGATGTAGTTGGACAGGTCTTCCCGGGTCATGCTGCCGTCACGCGACACCACGCCGATCACCATCAGGAAGTTTCGCACTGACTTGGTGACGCGGATGCCCTGTTGCTGCACTTCTTGCGGCAGCAATGGGGTGGCCAGGTTCAGCTTGTTCTGGACCTGGACCTGGGCGGTATCGGAGTTGGTGCCCTGCTCGAAGGTCGCGGTGATGGTCATGCTGCCGTCGGAGTTACTTTCCGAGGACACATAACGCAGGTTGTCGATACCGTTGAGCTGCTGTTCGATCACCTGCACCACGGTGTCCTGCACGGTTTGCGCGGACGCACCCGGGTAGGTCACTTGAATCGCAATGGCCGGCGGCGCGATGCTCGGGTACTGGTTGATCGGCAACTTGAGGATCGAAAGGGCCCCGACCAGCATGATCACCAGGGCGATCACCCAGGCGAAAATCGGACGGTCGATAAAAAATTTCGACATGGTTTACTCCCCTTTGCCGCCGGCGGCTTTATCAGCTGCCTTTGCGGGGGCCGGGTTCTTGGTGCCAACGTTGGTGGCTTCGGTGGCGTTGACCACCACGCCAGGGCGGACGAACTGCAACCCTTCGGTGATCAGGCGATCGCCGGCCTTGAGCCCGTCTTCGATCAGCCACTGGCTGCCGACGGTGCGGCTGGCCTTGAGCTGGCGCAGCTCGACCTTGTTGTCCGCGCCCACCACCAGGGCGGTTGGAGTGCCCTTGAGGTCGCGGGTCACGCCTTGCTGCGGTGCCAGGATCGCCGCGCTGTTCACGCCGGCCTGCAATTGCGCGTGGACGAACATGCCCGGCAGCAGGGTGTGATCAGGATTGGGGAAAACGGCGCGCAAAGTCACGGAGCCGGTGGTCTGGTCAACCGACACTTCAGAGAATTCCAACTTGCCTTCGTGCGGATACTGGCTGCCGTCTTCCAGGGTCAGCTTGACCATGGCCGCGTTCTCGCCGGCCTTTTGCAAACGGCCGCTTTCCAGTTCGCGGCGCAGTTGCAGCAGCTCGACCGAGCTCTGCGTCACGTCGACATAGATCGGGTCCAGTTGCTGAATGGTTGCCAGGGCATCAGTCTGGCCGTTGCTCACCAGCGCACCCTCGGTGACCGAGGAGCGGCCGATGCGACCGGAAATCGGTGCGTAGACCTTGGTGTAGCGCACATTGATCTGGGCAGTCTGCAGGTTGGCTTCCGATTCCAGGCGATTGGCCACGGCGGTATCGTATTCCTGACGGCTCACCGCCTGTTCATCCACCAGCTGCTTATAGCGGTCGGCAATCGACTTGGTGGAGCGCAGGTTGGCCTCGGCGCTCTTGAGGGTCGCTTCGTAGACCGCAGGGTCGATCTGGTACAGCTGCTGGCCGGCCTTGACGTCGGCGCCTTCCTTGAACAGGCGCTTGAGAATGATGCCGTTGACCTGTGGCCGTACTTCGGCGACGCGGAACGCGCTGGTGCGGCCCGGCAGTTCCGAGGTCAAGGTGAAGGGCTGGGTCTTGAGGGTTACGACGCCGACCTGAGGAGGGGGCGCTGCAGGGGCAGCCTCTTCCTTTTTGCATCCGCTGAGCAGCGATGCCAGGGCGATGGCAGTAACCAGAGCAGTAACAGCTGGCTTGAATTGCATGGAAATCCTCGGGTCCAGGCGCGCAAGGGGCGCACTCGAAGGTGGAAGGTAAAAAGCAGCAGTAATTCAATTAGTAGGATGCTAAGAAATATACTTACGTACACGGTTGTTTGTAAACAGCCAAATTGCGTAATATCCGGATTTACAAAAGCCTGACAAAGGGCACGGGTAGATCGGGGGCGCGCTTCAAGCGACGTCGCCCCATATTCTGTTCTGCTGATTCTTACGCATTGCTGACGCAATCCTGATTGAGGTGTTTACTGCCATGGTCCGTCGTACCAAAGAGGAAGCCCAGGAGACTCGCAGCCAGATAGTCGAAGCGGCCGAAAAGGCGTTCTTCGAGCGAGGCGTGGCCCGCACCACTCTGGCGGATATCGCGACGCTGGCCGGCGTGACGCGCGGTGCCATCTATTGGCATTTCAGCAACAAGGCGGACCTGCTCCAGGCCATGCTCGATACCTTGCATGAGCCGCTCGATGACCTGGCCCGGGCCAGTGAGAATGAAGAGGAGCTTGACCCGCTGGGCTGTACGCGCAAGCTGCTGGTGCAATTGTTTCAACAAGTTGCCCTGGACCCGAAGACCCGACGCATTAATGAGATTCTGTTCCATAAGTGTGAATTCACCGATGAAATGTGCGATCTGCGCCAGCAGCGGCGCCAAGTCAGTCTCGACTGTAATGTGCGTATTGCCTTGTCGTTGCGCAATGCGATGAATCGCGGCCAGCTACCGGCGGACCTGGAACCGGAAAGGGCGGCGATTGCCCTGCATGCCTATGTCGACGGTATCCTTTATCAGTGGCTGCTGGCCCCCGATAGCTTCCCCCTGGCCGGTGAGGCTGAGCGCTGGGTGGATATCGGGCTGGATATGCTGCGCCTGAGCCCTAGCCTGCGCAAATGAAACAAAATGCGTAATTGCTTCGGCTTGTTTCATGACAAGTGTTCGAAATAGCTTTTATAAACTGAATGCTGTCGTGGTTGAAAGGCAATCATGAACAAATTTTGTAGGGGATTTGTTTCGTGACCGGCAGCGACTCCGTCGGCTCCCGATCCCCACGGAGTCAGCTTGCAGGAGAACCGTCGGCTCATGTCAACGTCTTGGCGTGGCCGCAGGCTCACCGCCCTGGTTCGATAATGAGGCGAACGGTGTAGTTGAAGGGTGGCTCAAGCATCTTCCGGGAAATTTCCGACCGGCATGTGTATTCGCCATTGCCAGTGTAAGTCGTGTTGCTCTTCCAGGTCGGCTTGTAGCTGGGTTCCAAAGCGCCAGGCACGATGGAGATTTGCAAGCGGGTGTGCATTTGACATTCAAAGTTGAAATGGCTCATTTCATAATTAAGGACCAGTTCGACAGGTTTGACTTTTTTTAATGTCGGGCGCCAGCCAGGTCCGGGGTAGGTGTAATCCCTGAAGTGCTCGATATGGAATCTGTAAGTTGATTTCGGATCGATGTCATGGGCGCTCAAGGAAAAATCCTCGGCCTGGGGTGGGTCGGTTAGCAGGTTGTTCATTTTCAGTGTGCCGCGGGTGTTGTTGGCGATCTCCACGGTCACTTCGGTATTGGCCTGGCTCTGGGCAACCATGGCGGGGCCCAGCAGGAGGGCGATAATGAAGTTTTTCAGGGTGTTCATGGTGAGGTATCTCTCATAAATACACGGCTCGCTGGCGTTCGCCTGCAAACTGATGGTGTCTGGTTAGTGGGTGTTGCTGGAGTGTCTAAGTTCTTAGTGTGGGGTTGGATGAGCTGTAAGTTTCAATCCTTGTATTCAGTGGATGGTGCGTTCGAGCGTTATTATTAGCGCCGTTGCATGATTGAATCCATGTCGGATGAAAGTTGCCTTGTTATTTAATGTTGCTGTTCGCGGTTGTTGCGCGCGGCTGAAGTTTTGCAAGTATAAAAAAGCCCCGGCTCTTTCGAGTCGGGGCTTTTTTATACAGCGGCTGGTGCGGGCTTACATCACGGGGTAATCAATGTACCCCACTGGGCCTTTCCCATAGAAAGTTTCAGGATGCGGCTCGTTCAACGGTGCATTGGCCTTCAGGCGTGCCGGCAAGTCCGGGTTGGCAATGAACGGAACCCCGAACGCGACCGCGTCAGCCTTGCCTGCCGCCAGCCAGGCGTTGGCGCTGTCTTTGGTGAAACGTTCGTTGATGATGTACGGGCCGCCGAAGGCTTGCTTGAGTTGCGGACCGATGCTGTCATCGCCTTCTTTCTCACGGGAGCAGATGAAGGCGATGCCGCGCTTGCCCAGTTCACGGGCCACGTAGCTGAACGTCTCCAGACGGTTTTCGTCGCCCATGTCATGGGAGTCCGCCCGAGGCGCCAGGTGCACGCCCACTCGGCCGGCACCCCAGACCTCAATGGCTGCGTCGGTCACTTCCAGCAGCAGGCGGGCACGGTTTTCCAGGGAGCCGCCGTACTGGTCGGTGCGCTGGTTGGTGCTGCTTTGCAGGAACTGGTCGAGCAGGTAGCCGTTGGCGCCATGGATTTCCACGCCGTCGAAACCCGCGGCCTTGGCATTCTCGGCACCGACGCGGTAGGCGTCGACAATGTCGGCGATTTCAGCGGTTTCCAGGGCGCGCGGCGTCGGGTAGTCGGCCAGCGGACGGACCAGGCTCACGTGGCCTTTGGGCTGGATCGCGCTAGGCGCCACCGGGGTTTCGCCATTGAGGTACGACGGATGGGAGATCCGGCCCACGTGCCACAGTTGCAGGAAGATCTTGCCGCCGGCGCCGTGGATCGCCTTGGTGATATTGGCCCAGCCGCGCACCTGGTCGTTGGACCAGATGCCCGGGGTGTCCGGGTAGCCTACGCCCATCGGCGTGACGGAAGTGGCTTCGCTGAGGATCAGGCCGGCGGAGGCGCGTTGCACGTAGTACTCGGCCATCAACGCATTGGGGACGCGGCCTGCGTCGGCGCGGCAGCGGGTGAGTGGAGCCATGATGATGCGGTTCTTCAGCTCGATGTCGCCGAGTTTGATAGGGTCGAAAATAGTCGCCATGAAAATACAACCTCGAAAGTGGAAGGGTTAATCAATGAGTGGCCGGGGCCAGGTCGGCATTCCCGCCCTGGCGGAAAGTGATCAGGGTGACCAGCAGCGCCAGCACGGCCAGCGCGCCGGCGGCCAGGGGCACGGAGGTCAGGCCCAGGCCATGGTCGATGACGCTGCCGCCGACCCAGGCGCCCAGGGCGTTGCCGATGTTGAAGGCGCCGATGTTCAGGGTGGACACCAGGTTGGGTGCATCTTTGCCAAAGGTCACCACGTTGACTTGCAGGGCCGGCACGGCAGCGAAGCAGGCGGTGGCCCAGAGGAACAGGGTGATTTCACTGGGGATCAGCGCCACGCTGGTCCAGCTCAGTACGGTGGACACCACGGCCATGGTGAGGAAGACGCCCATCAGGGTGTTCGCCAGGCTCTTGTCCGCCAGCTTGCCGCCGATGATGTTGCCCAGGGTCAGGCCCAGGCCGATCAGCACCAGGGTCCAGGTCACGCCACGGGGCGACACGCCGGTCACTTCGCCCAGCAACGGGGCGACGTAGGTGAACAGGGTGAACACCGACGCGGAGAACAGCGCGGTCATGCTCAGGGACAGCCACAGGCCGGCGCCTTTGAGCGCTACCAGTTCCGAGCGCATGTCGAGTCTTTCTTCATCGCGCTTGGCCGGCAGGAAGCGGATCAGGCCGATCAGTGCCACCACGCCGATGACAGTCACGGCCCAGAAGGTCGAGCGCCAGCCGGCTTCCTGGCCCAGTGCGGTGCCCAGCGGTACGCCGAGCACGTTGGCCAGGGTCAGGCCGGTGAACATCAGGGCCACGGCCGAGGCGCGCTTGTTGGGCGCCACCAGGCCGGCGGCCACCACCGAACCGATACCGAAGAACGCGCCGTGGCACAGGGCCGTGACCACCCGGGCGAACATCAGCACGTTGTAGTCGCTGGCGATGGCGCAGAGCAGGTTGCCGACGATGAAAATCCCCATCAACGCCACCAGGGCGGCCTTGCGGGGCAGCCGGGCGGTGGCCAGGGCCATGAACGGTGCACCGATGGCCACGCCCAGGGCGTAGCCGGTCACCAGCCAGCCGGCGCCGGGAATCGACACGCCCAGGTCGGCCGCCACGTCTGGCAACAGGCCCATGATGACGAACTCGGTGGTGCCGATGGCGAAGGCGCTCAGGGCCAGGATCAGGAGTGAGAGGGGCATGATGGGTCCTTGTCGGGTCAGAGCTCTTGGCTCATTTGCTTGAGGAACTGCTGGATCGTTTCCTCGTTGCGTTTGAAGAAGTGCCATTGACCGACCTTCTGGCTGGTGATCAGCCCCGCCCGTTGCAACACCGCCAAGTGCGCAGACACCGTGGATTGCGACAGGCCGCAACGCTGGTCGATCTGCCCGGCGCAAATGCCGAACTCGTGGTTGTGCAACTGCTCGGGGAACTGGACCTTGGGGTCTTTGAGCCAGTTGAGGATGTCTCGCCGTACTGGGTGCGCCAGGGCTTTTATTATTTCGTCGAGGTCGAGGGTCATGGGTGGCAAGCTCAAGTGAGTAAAACGCTATATCGCGATAGAGCGAACCTTAAATCGTTATTTCGCGATACACCAATATGGATTTGATCTGAATGCCGAACAAATCGCTATATCGGGTTATAACGATATGGGCGCGGGAGTGCTAAGCTGCGGGCCATGAATTATCTCGCGCACCTGCACCTCGGCGGCCCTGGCCGGGAACAACTGCTCGGCAGCCTCTACGGCGACTTCGTCAAAGGGCCGTTGCAAGGGCAGTACGATCCGCAGATCGAAGCGGCGATTGCCCTGCATCGGCGCATCGACATGTACACCGACCGCCATCCCTTGGTGGACATTGCCCTGTCGCGTTTTTCCACGGTGCGACGGCGCTATGCCGGGATCGTGCTCGACGTGTTTTTCGACCACTGCCTGGCCCGGGACTGGGCGTTGTACGGCGAAGGACCGCTGGTGGATTTCACGTCCCGTGTCTACCAGATACTGCGCACCGAACCGCAGTTGCCAGGGCGCCTGGCACAGATCGCGCCGTATATGGCGGCGGATGACTGGCTGGGGTCTTATCGGGAATTCGACGTGCTGGGGCAGGTACTGCGCGGCATTTCCCGCCGCCTGTCCCGGCCCGAGGAACTGGCCGGGGCGATGGCGGAGTTGATCGAGCTTTATGAGCCGCTGAGCGAAGACTTCGGCTTGTTCTACCCTCAGCTTCAGGATTTTGCCCAAAACCAAGTCACGCCGCAGATCTAGTTGTGGGAGCGAGCTTGCTCGCGATAGCGGTCTATCAGCCAGCTCATCTGCTGAATGTTAAGCCGCTATCGCGAGCAAGCTCGCTCCCACAAGGGATCTCCACAAGATCCGGTTCAAGCCGCGATGGCAGGCCGCATTGGCGCTTGCTGTTTCTCGGGTATCGTTCCGAACAACGCCTTGTGCACCGCCTGTTGCGCCTGGAACGCCAGGGCCGCGCGTTCCTGGCCGTGGCAGGCAATCGGTTCCAGCAGGTGAATGTGCACGTCGCCCCGATCATGGGCGAACAGGCGCATCAGGTGCGACAGCAAATCATCATCGCCAATGAACGGTGCCAGCGAATCCGGCTCACCGTCGCGCAGGTAACGGATCGCCACCGGCTGCAACGCCACATCGGCATCAATGGCGGCAGACAACAAGCGCCCATGGAACGTGCGCAGGGATCGGCCATCGGTGGTGGTGCCTTCCGGGAACATCAGCAGCGGATGGGCCTGTTCCAGGTGGCGGCTCATTTGTTTGCGGATCAGTTGGCTGTCACCCGACCCGCGCCGGATAAACAGGCTGCCGGCCTTGGCGGCCAGCCATCCGGCCACCGGCCAGGTGCGCACTTCGGCCTTGGACAGGAATGACATCGGTGTGAGCATGCCCAGCAACGGGATGTCGGTCCAGGACACATGGTTACTGACCCACAGCATCGGCCGTTGCGGCAGTTGACCGTGGACAGTGACTGAAAAGGGCAGGGCATGGCTCAGCCGCGCCATGAAGAACCGCGACCAGCGCTGGCGACGGACCATCGAGTTGGCGACCCCAAGGCGTTCGAACAGGCCGAACACGCTGGCCATGCTCAGGCCCAGGGTCACCACCAGCAAGACTCGCGCGATACGCGCGTACACCCGCAGCCGGCTCATCACACGGCTGCCTTGAAGTGGCGGGCGTAGCGCGGGCAGAGTTCGTCGCGCTTGAGCAGGATGAACACGTCGGCCACCTGGAAGTCCTCGTCCCAGCACGGCTCACCGCAAATTTTCGCGCCCAGGCGCATGTAGGCCTTGAGCAGCGGTGGCATTTCGGCGATCACGTTGGACGGCACGTCCAAGGTCGGCAACGGTTTTTTCGGCACGGCTTGCAGGTGTTCGGTGCACAGGTAGCGTTCGCGCAGGCGCTGCATGATTGCCTGGGCCTGAATGCCGCCATCCTGCATCGGAATGCTTGCGCAGCCCATCAGGTAGCTGTAGCCGCCTTCGTTCAGGACTTCGGCCAGTTCGCCCCAGAGCACCGCGATGGTGCCGCCGTTGCGGTAGGCCGGGTCGACGCAGGTACGGCCGATTTCCAGGATCGGGCCCTTGAGATGGACCAAGCCGTGGAGGCTGAATTCTTCTTCGCTGTAGAACCGGCCCAGGCTGCTGGCGGCCTGGTGGTCGAGCAGACGCGTGGTCGCCACGAGGCGGCCGGTGTTCAGGTCGCGTACGCCGATGTGGGCGCAGTGAACATCATAGTCATCCATGTCCAGACCCACTTCCGCGCCTTTGAGCTTGGCGTTGAATTCGCCGCTGAAGACGTTGAAGCGCAGGGCCTGGGCTTCTTGCAAGGCGTGGGCGCCGATCAGGCGTTCGGCTTGCAGGCGGCGTTCATTGCCGGTGTCGCTGATGCGGGCGATCTGGGTCATAGCGAATCTCCGTGCGGGCTGTTCAGTTGCAGCCTGTCGACTTTCTTTATGCAGCCATGTTGTGCAAAGTCAGGCTATGTAGCCCCGGTGTCATCGCCATGAAGCTTTGGTGATGCTTATATGACAGCCTTCAAGGAGCCCCTCTCATGCCCTGGCACACCCTGATCGAACGTGGCGAGCGCCTGCCCACTTATCCGGATCTGGCTGAAGGTTATGCCGCGTTGTTGCAACGCCTGGGGCCGGTGACGCCGTTCGAGTTGGCCGTGGTCGGGGCTCGCTCGATGGCCACGCCGGGGCTGGCGTTCCTGGTGGGGTACCAGGCGGCGCTGCGGGTGCTTTGGCCGAGCGCGCCCCAGAGCCTTGGCGCCCTGTGTGCCACCGAACAACGCAGCCTGCGCCCGGCGGACATGCAAACCCGCCTCGACGACTTGCGCCTGAGCGGACGCAAGGATTTCGTCACCGCTGGCGACGCCGCCGAGTGGCTGCTGATTGCCGCTCGCAGCGAAGCGCCCGGCGAAACGCCACGGCTGAACCTGGCAGTGGCCTATGCGGGCGAGCCCGGCGTGACCCTGGAAAAACTCCCCGCCATGGGCCTGATGCCGGACATCAGCCATGGCCGCGTGCGGCTCGAAGGCGCGCTGTGCGAGTTGCTGGCCGGTGATGGCTGGGACGCCTACGTCAAGCCGTTCCGCACCCTGGAAGACCTTTATGTACTCAGTGCGATGGCGGCCTGGTTGTATGGCGTCGGGCAGGAATGTGCCTGGCCCCAGGTGTTGCAACTGCGCCTGCTGGCGTTGCTTGCCGGCTGCGCGGAGGTGAGTCGCCACAACCCTTCCAGCCCTGTCGGGCATGTGCTGCTGGGCGGGTTGTTCGCCCAGTTCCAAGGGCTCGACGGCGAACTCGACGCTGCCCTGGCCGCCGGGCCTGCGGCCTGGCGCGAGATGTGGACGCGGGATAAAGGGGTGATGGACCTTGCGGCGGGGGCCCGGGCCAAGCGGTTGGCCAAGGCGTTGGGATAACCCTCCAAACGACCATCCCTTGTGGGAGCGAGCTTGCTCGCGATAGCGCTGGATCAGCGACAATGATGTTGGCTGACACTCCGCTATCGCGAGCAAGCTCGCTCCCACAGGGGGCACACAAACTCAAATTGTCATCAAGTCTGCATAGGCTCTGAAGGTTAAACCCTGTGAGCCCCAAGCATGTCCAAAGGCTGGTTCCTGATCCCGCTGCTGATACTCAACCTGAGCGTCCAGGCCGAAGACTGGCCCGGCGAGCAATGGCCAAGCGGCCCGACCCCGAGCGGGCCGGCCATCGAAGCCCTGGAACAATACGCCTTCCCACTCCGGGACGATGCCAGCCGTGAGGGCATCCGCACCGATGCGCTGCTGGTGATCCAGGACGGTCGACTGGTCTATGAACGCTACGCCGGGCCGACCACCGTCCAGACGCCGCACCTGACCTGGTCCATCAGCAAAAGCCTGCTGGCGACGGTGTTCGGCGTGGCCTACGGTGAACAGCGCTTTGCCCTGGACGATCCGGCAGTCAAGTACTACCCACCCCTGAACCGGCATCCTGGCCTGACCCTGGCCGATCTTTTCCACTGGGCGTCCGGCCTGGACTGGCAGGAGGACTACGAATACGCGCCGCTCAAGTCCTCGGTGGTGGCGATGCTCTATACCCGCGGGCGTCATGACATGGCGGCGTTTACCGCACGGCATGAAAGCTTCAGCCCCCCGGGGCAGGCGTTTCGTTATTCCAGCGGTGACAGCAACCTGTTGGCGGCGGCCCTGAAAAACATCGTCGGTGCGGCACGTTATCCCGATTATCCCTGGACGGCCCTGTTCGAGCCCCTGGGCATCCGCCACGCTACTTGGGAAACCGACGCCAGCGGCACGTTCGTGGGATCGTCCTATGCCTACCTCACGGCGCGGGATCTGGCGCGTGTCGGGTTGTTGATGCAACGGGACGGCCGCTGGGGCGAACGGCAACTGATCCCCGAGAATTGGGTCGCGTTCAGCCGCGAACCGTTCGTGCACTTCCAGGCCGACCAGGACGAAGCCGTGCCGGGCGGGCACTGGTGGCTCAACCGCGGCGCCGATCCGGGGCTCCACCCCTGGCCCGATGCGCCGCCGGATACCTTCGCCGCGCTGGGCCATTGGGGCCAGGCGCTGTACGTCATCCCCAGCGCCAGACTGGTGATCGTGCGCTACGGCGACGACCGCGACGGGAGCTATCGCCATAACGAACTGCTCAAGCGCGCCATGGCGGCGTTCGCCGGGAAGGTGCAGCCATGAGGCGCAAAATCTTGCTTACCTTGCTGTCGGTGCTGCTTATTGCCCTGTTCAGTTGGGTCTGGCTGGAGCGGGTGGCATTGCGGGCCTTCCCCGACATCATCAGCGCCTACACCGCCAAGGAATACTGCTCATGCCGCTATGTGATGCAGCAACCGGCCGAGTATTGTCGGGGTTATGTGAAGCAGTCAGTGCCCACCCGCGCTTTTCTCGAAACCCCTGAAGCCAAGCGCGTCACCGTCAGTGGATTGGGGCGCAGCAACAGTGCGCAATGGCTGGGGGAGCGGCAGGGGTGTCGGTTGGAGCCTTGAGATTGTCCTGCAACGACCGCTGTTGTGGCGAGCAGGTACAGTTGTTGAAACAGACTGTTTGCAAGCGCCCTCGGCCCGGTTAAGGTTCGCCACAGGTTTATCTGCCCCCCGAGTGTGTATGTTCAAGCGGTTTTCCCCTCGCGCCGTCGCCAGCTTGCTGCTGGCCTGCGCAGCGTTGCCGGCCCAGGCCGACTGGTACCTGGACGGCGAATCGTCGCGGCTGTCGTTTATCAGCAGCAAAAACGGCAACGTTTCCGAGGTCCAGCGGTTCCTGGTGCTGCACGGCCAAGTCCAGCCCGACGGCTTGGCGCGCCTGGAAGTGGAGCTGGAATCCATCAACAGCGGCATCCCCCTGCGGGACGAGCGCATGCGCGCCGAGTTGTTCCAGATCAAGCAATTCGCCGAAGCCACCGTTACCGCCAGGATCGACCTGGCGCCGATCCAGGACCTGGCCAATGGCGCACAGTTGGAGTTGCGCCTGCCGCTGACGGTGAACCTGCACGGCAAGCAGCATGAGTACCCCGTCGAACTGCTGGCGACTCGCCTGGATGAACGTCGCTTCCAAGTGGTGACTTTGGAGCCGGTGGTGCTCAACGCGGCGGATTTCGATCTGGCGCCGGGTCTGGAAAAGCTGCGCCACCTGGCCGGGTTGTCGGCCATCAGCCTGTCGGTGCCGGTGAGTGCGGTGCTGATCTTCACGGCGCGCTGACATGAGCGGCCCGGTCTTTCCCTGGCGTGAAGGCAATCGCTTCGAGCTGTTGATCGACGGCCCACAGTTCTTCCCACGCATGCTGGTGGAAATCGCCCGTGCCCAGGAGCAGGTCGAGCTGGAGCTGTACCTGGTGGAGGCGGGGGCCTGCGCCGAGGCGATGGTCCAGGCACTGGTGCAGGCCGCCGAGCGGGGCGT
Organism: Pseudomonas sp. NFACC14; assembly: GCF_900106885.1. Classification (NCBI taxonomy): domain Bacteria; kingdom Pseudomonadati; phylum Pseudomonadota; class Gammaproteobacteria; order Pseudomonadales; family Pseudomonadaceae; genus Pseudomonas; species Pseudomonas sp. NFACC14. The sequence continues at coordinate 79,865 of NZ_FNOA01000023.1, read as the reverse complement.
TCGCGTGCGCTGCCTGTTCGATGACTATGGCAGCCTGGCGTTTACCCTGGCCCTGCGCAAGCGCCTGACCGAGGCCGGGGTGGAGTTGCGCTTCTACAATCGCCTTAGCTGGCGCCGCTGGGTGCGCAACCTTTATCGGGATCACCGCAAGCTGCTCTTGGTGGACCAACGCCTGGCCGTGGTCGGTGGCACCGGGGTGACCGATGAATTCTGGAATCCTCTCGACGACCACAGCGACTGGCATGAGGTGATGGTGGAAATCGTCGGCCCGCTGGTGCTCGACTGGCAATTGCTGTTCGACCGCCAGTGGCTCGCCAACCGCCATCGTCGAGCCTGGAAACCGGCGTCCAACTTCGGCCTGCCGCGCCTGCCCCGCGTCCCGCCGGCGGGGGAGGGCATGGGCCGGGTGGCGTATGCCGACGCCCGCCAGCACCGCGACATCCTGCAATCGCTGTCCCGGGCGTTGAACAGCGGCCAGAAGCGCATCTGGATGGCGACGCCGTATTTCCTGCCGACCTGGAACGTGCGCCGCTCCTTGCGCAAGGCCGCCGCCCGGGGCATCGACGTACGCCTGCTGCTGACCGGTCCGCGCACCGACCACCCGTCCGTGCGCTACGCCGGGCACCGTTACTACCCGCGATTGCTCAGGGCCGGCGTGCAGATTTTCGAATACCAGCCGTGTTTCCTGCACCTGAAAATGGTGTTGGTGGATGATTGGGTCAGCATCGGCTCCTGCAATTTCGATCACTGGAACCTGCGCTTCAACCTGGAGGCCAATCTGGAAGCCCTGGATTCCAGGCTCAGCAGCGCCGTGGCGGCCAGTTTCGAACGGGATTTCGCCCAGAGCCTGCAAGTCAACCTCGACGCCTGGCAGCGCCGACCGCTGTGGAAGCGGTTCAAGCAGCGGGTGTGGGGGTTGGTGGATCGGGTGGTGGTGAATCTGTTGGATCGACGCGGTTAGCTCAAGCACCCAGATACAACTGTGGGAGCGAGCTTGCTCGCGATGGCGGTCCGACAGTCAACATCTCAGTTGAATGTTAAGCCGATATCGCGAGCAAGCTCGCTCCCACATGGGTTTTGCGTGGCCTGAAGGTCAGAGCAACTCAAAACTCTGCTGCTTCACGTCCTGGGAATCCAGGCCGATCTGCACGTTGAACTTGCCCGGTTCTGCCCCGTACTTGAGTTGGGCGTTGTAGAACTTCAGGTCGTCTTCGGTGATGGTGAAGTGGATGACTTTCTTCTCGCCGGCCTTGAGCATTACCTTGCGGAAGTTCTTCAGCTCTTTCACCGGGCGAATGATCGAGCCGGTCACGTCCTGGATGTACAACTGCACCACGGTTTCGCCGTCACGCTTGCCGGTGTTTTCCAGGGTCACGCTGGCATCGAGCTTACCGGTCTTATTCAGCGTGGTCGATGACAAGGCCATGTCCGACAAGCTGAACTCGGTGTAGCTCAGGCCGTAGCCGAACGGGTAGAGGGGACCGGTGGTGTCATCGAAGTATTGCGAGGTGTAGTTGCCCGGCTTGCCCGGCGTGAACGGCCGGCCAATGCTCAGGTGGTTGTAGTAGGTCGGAATCTGCCCCACCGAGCGTGGGAAGGTGATCGGCAGCTTGCCCGACGGGTTGTAGTCGCCGAACAGCACGTCCGCGATGGCGTTGCCACCTTCGGTGCCGCTGAACCAGGTTTCCAGGATCGCATCGGCCTGCTGCTTTTCTTCCAGCAACGACAGCGGACGGCCATTCATCAGCACCAGCACCAGCGGCTTGCCGGTGGCCTTCATGGCCTTGATCAGCTCGCGTTGGCTGGCCGGGATGTTCAGTTCGGTACGGCTCGACGACTCATGGGACATGCCACGGGACTCACCCACGGCGGCCACCACCACATCGGCATCCTTGGCGGCTTGCACCGCTTCGTCGATCAGCACCTGGGCCGGACGTGGGTCATCCACCACTTCCGGGGCATCGAAGTTGAGGAAATTCAGGTAGTCGAGCACCTTCTTGTCGGCGGTGATGTTGGCCCCTCGGGCGTAGATCAGCTTCGACTCAGCCCCCAGGGCGCGGGTCATGCCATCGAACAGGGTGACCGATTGCGCAGGGCGCCCGGCCGCGGCCCAACTGCCCATCATGTCGATCGGTGCCTTGGCCAGCGGGCCGACCAGGGCGATCCTGGCGGTCTTCTTCAGGGGCAGGGTCTGGTTGCGGTTTTCCAGCAGGACCAGGCTGCGGCGTGCCACGTCACGGGCATCGGCGCGGTGCAGGCGGCTTTCGGCGTAGGTGTCGGCCGGGTCGTCCTCGGCCTTGCCGATGCGCAGGTACGGATCCTTGAACAGGCCCATGTCGTATTTGGCCGCGAGCACTTCGCGCACGGCGTTGTCGATGTCGCTCTGTTCGATCTCGCCGGCCTTGAGCAGCCCGGGCAGTTCCTTGCCGTAGAGCGAGTCGTTCATGCTCATGTCGATGCCGGCCTTGATCGCCAGTTTCGCCGCTTCGCGACCGTCCTTGGCGACGCCGTGCTTGATCAGTTCGAAGATGGCGCCGTGGTCGCTGACCGCCAGGCCCTTGAAGCCCCATTCCTTGCGCAGCAGGTCGTTCATCAGCCAGGTGTTGGCGGTGGCCGGCACGCCGTTGATGGAGTTCAGCGCGACCATCACCCCGCCGGCTCCGGCGTCGATGGCGGCGCGGTAGGGCGGCAGGTAGTCCTGGTACATTTTCAGCGGACTCATGTCCACGGTGTTGTAGTCCCGGCCGCCTTCCACTGCGCCGTAGAGGGCGAAGTGCTTGACGCTGGCCATGATGCTGTCGGCCGCGTTGGCGCCGTTGCCCTGGAAGGCCTTGACCATCACCCCGGCGATGCGCGACACCAGGTAGGTGTCCTCGCCGAAACCTTCGGAGGTCCGGCCCCAACGTGGGTCGCGGGAAATGTCGACCATGGGCGCGAAGGTAATGTCCAGGCTGTCGGCCGCGGCTTCCTGGGCGGCGATGCGCCCGGAGTGGTAGATGGCGTCCATGTCCCAGCTCGAGGCCAGGGCCAGGGGGATCGGGAAAATCGTGCGGTGGCCGTGGATCACGTCATAGGCGAAGAACATCGGGATCTTCAACCGACTGCGCATGGCCGCGTCCTGCATCGGACGGTTCTCATCGCGAGTGATGGAGTTGAACGTGCCGCCGATGTTGCCGGCGGCGATTTCCTTGCGAATCATCTCCCGGGGCATTTCCGGGCCGATACTGATCAGGCGCAATTGGCCGATCTTCTCTTCGAGAGTCATTTGCTTCATCAGGTTGCTGATGAACGCGTCCTTGTTCTCTATGGGGGCGGGCAGGTTGTCGGCTAATACGGATTGACTGGCCAGACTGACAAACAGGCCCAGCAAACACAGCTTCTTCATGAATAGTTTTCTCGCAAGCCTAAAGGGCGGTGATCAGGACACGCCGGTCAGCCAAAATGTGAGGAGCGGCTATTGTTGTTCGGCTAAATACAGCACACTTTCGAACCCATTGGGCTGAACTTAGTTTCGCACTGCGCATCTTTTAGCCCATCGACCCGATTCAATCCAGTGCGGCGGCAGATTATGCCCCAGACGCCGGTGAGATAGGTGGCAGTGTTTTACCCAATGCATGCAACGGAGAGCGTCACCCGATGAATCTACGACTGAACCACCGCACCGGCCTGCGAATGCTGGCCCTGATGCTGTTCGCTACGCTGCTGGCCGGTTGTGGCATCAACAACATTCCGACCCTGGACGAACAGGCCAAGGCCGCCTGGGGCCAGGTGCAGAACCAGTACCAGCGCCGTGCCGACCTGATTCCCAACCTGGTGGAAACCGTCAAGGGCTACGCCCAGCACGAGCAGGAAACCCTCACCGCGGTGATCGAGGCGCGGGCCAAGGCCACGTCGATCCAGGTGGACGCCAGTACCTTGGACAACCCGGAAAAACTCAAGCAGTTCCAACAGGCCCAGGACCAGTTGACCGGCGCCTTGAGCCGGCTGATGGTGGTGTCCGAGCGTTATCCGGACCTCAAGGCCAACCAGAATTTCCTGGCGCTGCAATCGCAGCTCGAAGGCACCGAGAACCGCATCGCCGTGGCACGCCGCGACTTCATCCTGGCGGTGCAGAAGTACAACACCGAGATCCGTACGTTCCCGGGCCGCCTGTGGCACAGCGTGATGTACAGCGACCTGCCGCTGCGCGAAACGTTCGAGGCCACCAGCCCCGATGCCGAAAAAGCCCCTGAAGTGAAGTTTTGATCAATCCGGCAGTTTGAAGCGTTGTGGGAGCGAGCTTGCTCGCGATGGCGGCGGCACATTCAGCATTGCTGCAAGCTGACCCACCGCTATCGCGAGCAAGCTCGCTCCCACACAGGAGTTCCAATGCGCGTGTTGAAAATTGGCCTGGTGCTGTTGCTCTGGGTGTTTGCAGTCACGGCACAGGCCGAATTGAAGTTTCCAGCGTTGACCGGGCGTGTGGTGGACACCGCCCAGATGCTCGACCCTTCGGTGCGCGCACAACTGGAGACGCAGCTCAAGGCCCATGAACAGGCGACCGGCGAACAGGTGGTGGTCGTGACCCTGACGGACCTGCAGGGCAGCAGCATCGAAGATTTCGGCTATCAGCTGGGGCGCCACTGGGGCATCGGGCAGAAGGATAAAAACAACGGCGCGCTGCTGATCGTCGCCCGGGATGACCGTAAACTGCGCATCGAGGTGGGCTACGGCCTGGAGGATCGCCTGACCGATGCCCAGAGTTCGGTGATCATCAACCAGGTGATCACGCCGGCCTTCAAGACTGGCAACTTCAACAAAGGCATCAGCGACGGCGTCGCGGCGATGCTGGTGGTGCTGGGCGGCAGCCCGCTGGACGAGCCGGCGCCGGCCTACAGTACGGACGGACAGCAGGAGCAGGGCGATTTTGTCGAGCGCCATGCCGGGCTGTTCATCTTCCTGGTGATCCTGTTTATTTTGACGATATCGGTCTGCCAGATGCTCGGTATCCTGCCGGCCGGGCGCGGTGGCTCCAGCGGTTCGGGCAGCGCCGGTGGGGGCGGCTTCAGCGGTGGAGGCGGCGGTGGCGGCTTCAGCGGTGGCGGTGGCAGTTTCGGGGGCGGCGGTTCGTCGGGCGGCTGGTGACAATAATAATGAGCAGGCACTTTTAACCATGGCATTACTGACTGAACACGAACAACGCAAGGTCGCCGAGGCCATCGCCCGGGTCGAGCAGCATACCGACGCCGAACTGGTCACAGTGCTGGCCGCCCGCGCCGACGACTACGCTTACATCCCACTGCTATGGGCGAGCCTGCTGGCGCTGGTGGTGCCCGGCGCGGTCCATTACCTCACCGGTTGGTTGGCCCTGCACAGCCTGTTGCTGGTGCAGTGGGTCAGTTTCATCGTGTTGTGCCTGGTGTTTCGCATCCCAAGGATCACCACCCACCTGATTCCCCGTTCCGTGCGTCACTGGCGGGCCTCCAACCTGGCACGCCGGCAATTTCTCGAGCAAAACCTGCACCACACCGTGGGCAGCACGGGCGTGCTGATCTTTGTCTGCGAGGCCGAGCGGTATGTGGAAATCCTCGTCGATGAGGGTATTTCCAAACACCTGGACAACACATGCTGGGACGCCATCGTCGCGACGTTCACCCAGCAGGTTCGCCAGGGGCAGACGCTGGAAGGCTTCGTGACTTGCATCGCGGCCTGTGGCGAATTGCTCAAGGCACATGTGCCGGTGACTCATGAGCGTAATGAGCTGCCGAATCGGTTGGTGGTGCTGGGCTGAGATAAATTTCTGCCGGACACCGTTGTAGCGAGGGAAATTTATCTGTGGCGAGGGGATTTATCCCCGTTGGGCCGTAGGCCCCCTAAAAAGCCGACAATCGGTTATGCAGGGATACCTTATTGCCTGGTTGGGTCTGCTGCGCAGACCAGCGGGGATAAATCCCCTCGCCACATGAAATTCCCCGTGCCGTCATCCCCCATCCCCCCTAAAATACCCGCCATTCCCGATCCGCCCGCCCCGAGGCCGCTTGTCCATGTCCGCCACCGCAACTCCAGCCCGTCCCGCGCCGGATCACCACGCCCAGTTCATCGAACTGCTGCACACCAGCCTTGAACAAAACGCTTTCATCAAACTGGTGCTGGCCAAGTACGTCGGGGATGAGGCGGACCTCCAGCGACTGATCATCAAGCAGCTGACGGTCAAGGATCAGCCGTGCCTGTCCTTCGTCTACCGCTACAAGACTCGCGACATCACCAAGAATTTCCCGCTGGCCGAAGGCGTGGACACCATCGCCGCATTGTTGCCAGCGTCGTTCAAGAACGCGCATTTGCTGGCGGTCACTGACGAGGCGCAACTGGAGTACAGCAAAAAGGGCAAAAGCTCGTTGTTCAAGAGCAAGCCCCAGCAACTGCGGGAAGTGCCGTCTGCCGAGCACAACCGCGAGAAGAACCGCTTCCTCGACCTGAGCCGGCCATTTTTGGCCGACCTGGGCGTGACCAACCACAAGCACGAGCTGATTCCGGCGATGTCGCGCAAGTGGAAGCAGATCAACAAGTTCATCGAGGTCTTCAGCCACGCGCTGACGTCTTCGCCACTGGCCCTGGACAAGCCGGTGCGGGTCTCGGATTTCGGTTCGGGCAAGGGCTACCTGACCTTCGCTATCCACGATTACCTGCGCAACACCTTGCAGGCTGAAGGCGTGGTGACCGGTGTCGAGCTGCGCGAGGACATGGTCAAGCTGTGCAACGAAGCCGCCGCGCGGCTGGAGCACCCGGGCCTGAGCTTCCAGCACGGCGACGTGCGCAGCGTAGCGCCGAGCGCGGTGGATGTGATGATTGCCTTGCATGCCTGCGACATCGCCACCGACTACGCGATCCACATGGGCATTCGCTCGGGTGCCTCGATCATCATGTGCTCGCCGTGCTGCCACAAGCAGATCCGCCTGCAGATCCAGAGCCCGGCCTTGCTCAAGCCGATGCTGCAATACGGCCTGCACCTGGGCCAGCAGGCGGAAATGGTCACCGACAGTTTGCGGGCGCTGTTCCTGGAAGCCTGCGGCTACGAGACCAAGGTCTTCGAGTTCATCTCCCTGGACCACACCAACAAGAACAAAATGATCCTGGCCGTCAAGCGCGCCGAACCTGTGGATCCCTGCGAGCTGCTGGCAAAAATCGAAGCACTCAAGGCCTTCTACCACATCACCGAGCACTGCCTGGAAACGCTACTGCGGGCGGATGGTTATCTCGCCTGAGTTCTACTGTTAGCACCCAACCCCCCTGTGGGAGCGAGCTTGCTCGCGATGGAACGATGACGCGGTGTGCCTGAAAGAACCCCATCGCCTGAATCGCGAGCAAGCTCGCTCCCACAGACTGTCCTGTCACTTCATTTTTGTGCAGCCCGTCAGGTAATGACGGGTTATCGCTCATCCGCCGACTTACCGGACTACCTTTAATGCGTTCACCCCTCACGCATTTCCAAAGGAGCCCAACCCATGGCCGCCAAGAAAATCCTGATGCTGGTCGGCGATTACGTCGAAGATTATGAAGTCATGGTGCCATTCCAGGCCTTGCAGATGATCGGTCACACCGTACATGCCGTGTGCCCGGGCAAAAAGGCCGGGCAGACGGTGCGTACGGCGATCCACGATTTCGAAGGCGACCAGACCTACAGCGAAAAGCCGGGGCACTTGTTTGCCCTCAATCATGATTTTGCCAGTGTCCAGGCCGTTGACTATGACGCCCTGCTGGTGCCGGGTGGGCGTGCGCCGGAATACCTGCGCCTGGACGAAGCGGTCCTGCAACTGGTGCGTGATTTCGACTTGGTGGGCAAGCCGATTGCCGCGGTGTGCCACGGTGCGCAATTGCTGGCCGCTGCAGGCATTCTTGAAGGACGCGAATGCAGCGCCTACCCGGCGTGTGCTCCGGAAGTACGCCTGGCGGGCGGGACCTATATAGACATTCCGGTGACCGAGGGCCATGTCCAGGGCAACCTGGCGACCGCACCGGCCTGGCCTGCGCACCCGAACTGGCTGGCGGGGTTCCTGACCTTGCTGGGCACGGCCATCACCCTGTAGCGCTGCGACATCGTTGGTGCCAGGGATAAGGCCTTGGCGCGCTTTGACGGCAAACCAACCGACGCAATGCTGCGATCCTGTGGCGAGGGGATTTATCCCCGCTGGGCGCGCAGCTCCCTAAAAAGCGAAAAACTCGGTCTGTCCGGCACACCGAGTAGTCATGTTCGAGGGCTGCTGCGCACCCCAGCGGGGATAAATCCCCTCGCCACAAGTCCAGCCTGTCTCTAATCCATAGGGTCGTGACCCATACAGGCTTTACGCTAAATCTCCACCGGCACCGACAGCTTCGGATCGCCCAGCGGATGGCTCTTGGCATCGAAGAAGCGCAATTGCACCTCCAGCCCATGGAAGACCTTGGCGTAATGCCGTTTCTGGTGCTGGATGAACGCCTGGCTGCGCGGGTAGATCGAAATCGCCAAGGTTTTCGGTGCGGCCAGGCGCAGGGCATGGACAATGTGCCGGTCCTGCTCGCCCAGGGCATGGCCGAACAGGCACAGGTTGTCGCCATGGCGCAGCAACTGGTCGTAGCAGAACGACAGGTAATCGCTGCTGCGGATGGTCTTGAGCTTGTCGGCGCTGGGGCCTTCATTGACGAACAGCGGCACGTCGTCGAGGGTCTTGATCGTGTTGTTGATGGCGAAACTGCCCAGCAAAGTGCCCTCGGTGGACGTGAGCTTGCGCGCCGTGCCGTCCTGGTTGCGCACCAGGTGCAGGCCACCGTGCAGGTACAGCAAGCGCGGTTTGTCCGTGGTCACCTGGCTCAGGTCGAAACTGTGATCGTCGCCGAAGAACAGGTCGCTGATGGTCTCGGCCCCATGCTGGATCGCCCAGTAGTTGAGCAGGTCGTAGTTGGTGGTGAACACAGTGCGGTAGCGGCTCAGCTCCTGGTTGAGCGTCGCCAGGGTCGACGGTTGCACCAGCCGCCATGGGATGTGCACCGCGTGCACGGTGTTGATCAGCGCTTCCTTGATCGCGTAATAGCGGTTACGCGGGGCGGCGGAGCTGACGGCCAGGGCCTTGTTGACCCGACTGGTGGTTTTCAGTGCCCCGAGCACCTGTTCGAAACTGCGGGTCTGCATCGCGTCGAACACGCTCAGTTCCGACGGGCTCAAGGGTTTCTCCTCGACGGTGCGGGCGTTTTCGAACAGCGAGTCATAGCCGAAATCGTCCCACACCGCGCGGCTGGCCCCATTGCCCACCAGCAGGCCGCTGAAGGCGGTATCGGCGCGCACGGCCTCCCAGTCTTCGAGCCGGGTGTCGTATTCCTGGAAATCGGTCATCGCAAGGATCATCTCAAAACGTGGCAAAGGCAGGTCGCGACTTTATCACGCCCCAGTCTTGAGCCAGATCAAGATGCGTCGTGACTACTGGGTCATGCTGTAGGTCCTGCCGATCCGGCCTCTACCAGGAGTGTGACCCCATGAGCAGTACTTTTTTCATTCCCGCCGTGAACATCATGGGGCTGGGTTGCCTGGATGAAGCGATGACCGCCATCCGCAACTACGGCTTTCGCAAGGCGCTGATTGTCACCGACGTGGGGCTGGCCAAGGCCGGTGTCGCCAGCAAGGTGGCCGAACTGCTGGCGCTGCAGGACATCGATTCGGTGATTTTCGACGGTGCCAAGCCCAACCCGAGCATTGCCAATGTCGAGCTCGGCCTGGGTTTGTTGATGGAAAGCCGGTGCGATTTCGTGGTGTCCCTGGGCGGCGGCTCCCCTCACGATTGCGCCAAGGGCATCGCCCTGTGCGCCACCAACGGCGGGCAGATCAGTGACTATGAAGGCGTCGACCGTTCGAGCAAGCCGCAATTGCCGCTGATCGCCATCAACACCACGGCCGGCACCGCCAGCGAAATGACCCGCTTTTGCATCATCACCGACGAGACACGCCACGTGAAAATGGCGATTGTCGATCGCAATGTGACCCCGCTGATGTCGGTGAACGACCCGGCGCTGATGGTGGCGATGCCCAAGGGCCTGACGGCTGCCACCGGCATGGATGCGCTGACCCATGCGATCGAGGCTTATGTGTCCACTGCCGCCAATCCGATTACCGATGCCTGCGCCCTGAAGGCCATGACCCTGATCAGCGACAACCTGCGCCTGGCCGTGCACGACGGCAACGATCTGGTGGCGCGGGAAAACATGGCCTACGCGCAGTTTCTCGCGGGGATGGCGTTCAACAATGCGTCGTTGGGTTTCGTGCACGCCATGGCCCATCAACTGGGTGGTTTTTACGACTTGCCTCACGGCGTGTGCAACGCGGTGTTGTTGCCCCATGTACAAAGCTTCAACGCCTCGGTGTGCGCCGCTCGTCTGAGCGACGTGGCCCATGCCATGGGCGTCGATACACGTGGTTTCAGCCCGGAAGAGGGGGCACGGAGCGCTATTGCGAGGATCCGCGGCCTGGCCCATGACGTGGATATTCCGGCCGGTTTGCGTGACTTGGGCGTGCGCCTCAACGACGTACCGTTGCTGGCCGCCAACGCCTTGAAAGACGCGTGCGGCCTGACCAACCCACGGGCGGCGGACCAGCGGCAGATCGAAGAGATTTTCCGCAGCGCGTTCTAAGGGGCCCGGGGCGGCACGAACCTCACACAGAGCATCGCCGCCCCCCCCAGCAGCGCGCACAACGCCGCCAACGGCCAGGCCTGTTGGCTCAACAACAGGCTGGCCGTGGCGCCGATCACCGAGGCCATCAGTTGATGCAGGAACCCGCTCAACGCCATGGCATAAGCGCCGGCCACCGGTGAGCCTTCGTTGGCCAGGGACAGGCTGATGGGATAGATCAACGATTGGCCAAACACCGCGAAGCAATACGGCAGCCAGAAGAGCAGCGCGATGCCGCTCGGGGTGAGGCTGCCTGCCAGCATGGTCATGCTGCCGCCCAGCACCAGCGCGATGCCCCAGCCCATCATTCGCCGTTGACCGGTGCGCAGCACAAACGCGTTCACCGCCAGCGCCCCGAGCAGGTACGCCGCACTGATCGGCCAGCCCAGCAGGCCGTACTCGATGGCCGACCAGTGGAAGCTTTCCTGCAGGATCAGCGGCGCGGCGGTATTGAAGGCGACGATCACGCCGTAGCCCAGCCCACCGGCCATGGCCGGCAGCAGGAACGCGCGTTGTCGGAATATCTGCCCATAGATCCCCCATGCCGATTGTCCATTGCTGGCGTGCACCAACATCGGGAACCTGGCCCGGGACACCGCCGCTGCCATGGCCAGGCTGACGGCGCCCAAACCATGGAAAATCGCCTCCCAGCCGAAAGCGGCCTGGATCAGCGAGCCCAGGTACTGGCCGATACCGAGGGCAATCACAAAGGCGATCGATATCCAGGACAAGGCCTTGGCCAGCAGGTCGCCGCTGAAACTGTCGCGAATCAAGACCCGCGCCATCACCGAAATACCGCTGGCACCGATGCCCTGAATCAACCTGAACGTCAGGAACGCCTCCACGCTTGTACCCAGCGGCAGGGCCAGGTTGCCCAGGCCATACAACCCCAGTGCCGCCAGCAAGACCGGTTTGCGCCCCAAGCGCTGGCTCAGGCTGCCCCACAGCAACATGGGCAGCGCCATGCCGATCAGGTACACCGACAGGCCCCAGGAAACCGGGGACGCATCGGTACCCAGATCCCGGGCGATAGCGGGCAGGGCCGGCAAGTAGATGCTCATGCCCAGTTGTGCCAGGAAAACGGTGGTGCAGGTGAGGATCAGGGTTGTACGGTTCTTCATCGAGCGTCCTGTCTCAAGGGCGGAGGTCACGCCCGTGGGTCAGCAGCAGTTCGGTGATCGTTTCACAAAACGAGCGAATCACGTCCGGCTCCATGTCGGCGCGCAGGGTAATGCGAATGGCAGCCTTGCCTTGCGGCACCACGGGAAAAAATACCGCCGAGGTGAAATACCCCCGTTCGGCCAGTTCGACCGCCAGGCTGTTGGCCAGGGCCGCTTCACCGCAAGGCACCATACGGATCGCCATGGGGGTGTCGCGCTGTCCGGTCCGCACGAGGCTGTCGAAGAGGCGGATATTAGCCTGCAAACGCTCCTGCAAGGCACTGAATTCGCGGCTGCGGTGCAGGCGGATCGACGCCATGCCGGCACCGATGGCCGCCGCGTTCAGGCTCTGGGACCAATTGCTCGGCCCACCGTAGCGCTGCACCAGCGCCTTGTACCGTTCACAGCCAAACATGACCAGCCCGCCGCTGGCACCGAAAGACTTGGCCAGCGAGGCAACGATCAGGGTGCGCTCGTCCACCGCGGGGATGCGCGAACGGACCAGGCCGGCGCCGGATTCCCCGACGGCAGACAGGGCGTGAGAGTCGTCCAGGTAAAGAAACAAGCCATAGCGCTGCTTGAGATACATCAGGCTGTCCAGGTCCGCCATCCCGCCCATGCTGTAGGCGCCGTCGGCCACATACGCCACGTCGCGCTGGCGTTTGCACACGTCTTCGATGAAATCCATGTCGTTGTGCGGGCAGGTGATGACCTGGGTTTCGTCGGCGCAGGCGGCCTTGCTGTGGTTCATCGAGTAATGGGCCTGTTTGTCGAATACCATGACGGGCGCGCGATGATCGGTGAATGCGCCGCTGGCCAGCAACGGCAGGATCCCGGCGCTTGCCGCACTGCAGGACAGGGCACTGAGGCAACTGGCGCCGAACAGCTCCGACAGTTGGCTTTCGTACTGGTCCAGGATCGCCAGCTTGCAGCGATTCCTTGAGTTGGCGACCCGCAGGGTCCCGGCTTCCCACAGGGCGGTCATGGCGCCGTCCAGCAGCGCGGGGTGATAGTCCAGGCCCAGGTAGGACGTGGTACAGAAGTGATGAAAGGTCCGACCGTATTGGTCGACCAGCACATTGGGTGTCTTGACCTCGACATTCAGCCCTGAGATTTTTCCGGCCTCGGTGCCCTGCCAATCCTGGTCAGCGAGGGAAATGAGCTTGCGGTAGTTGGTGAAGTAATGAGGTGGTTGAGCGGTCTGGTCCATGGCGCGATTACATTCCTTGGTTGATGGTACTGTCCGTGGGGTGTTGCGAGCGTGGTGTGTTTCCAGACTTTACAGATTGTTGTGCAGGGCTTTGAATCGGCTGTTTCCGGCATGTTTGAGTGTCACTGGGGATTTCCACGTAGGACTTTGCCTAGGACCCTGGCCGGGGAATCCATCGGCACTGTCGGAGCTTGGGAACACCACGGATTTGCCCCAAGCCCGCTGGGTTATCACGCTTTTCTGAAGGTTGCTTGCCGATGCTCTCAGGCCTCAATCATCTGACCCTTTCGGTCACCGATCTGGATCGCAGTGTGGTTTTTTATGGCGACTTGGCGTCACGGCTGAAGGCCTGTCGATAGGCACCGTATGCGGGCATGCTGTTCTTTACGCGAGTGGCAGCGCTTGCCAAGCGTTTCATCCCCTTGAGTCTGATTGCCTGCGCTATCCTCATCGGTATTGGGCGCGTCGGTCTCGCTCGTTGTACAACGTCACGAACTGACCATTGCCCGCTTCGCTCACCGTTGCATTATCCGGATGACCTCCAGCCCCATGGACACTTCAAGTTCCGCGCCGCTGGCCAGCTACATCGACCTTCTGCTGGATGCCGTGTGCGCCGTCGACGGTCAAGGGCGTTTCGTGTTTGTCAGTGCCGCCTGCGAGCGCATTTTCGGCTACACCCCCCAAGAGCTGATCGGCCAGGCGATGATCGATCTGGTGCACCCTGCCGACCGCCAGCGGACCCTCGAGGCGGCGCGGGAGATCATGGAGGGCGAGCCCAAGCTCAATTTCGAGAATCGCTACCTGCGCAAGGACGGGCGGGTGGTACATATCCTGTGGTCGGCGCGCTGGTCGCCGGTGGACCAACTGCGCATCGCCGTGGCCCGGGACATCACTGAACGCAAGCAGGCCGAGTCCCGGCAGGCGGCGTTGTATGCGATTTCCGAGGCGGCCCATGCCGCGGCTGACTTGCTGGCGCTGTTCAAGCGCGTCCACCTGATTATTGGCGAGTGGCTGCCGGCGCTGAATTTCTCGGTGGCGCTGTATGACGAACAATGTTCGCAGCTGAACTTCCCCTATCACGTCGATGATCGGGAAGGGCAGCCTGAGTTGCCGGGCACGGTCACCGGCCGTTTGTGCGCCGAGGTGATTCGCAGCGGTCAGCCGATCCTGCTGACACCCGGCGGCACCTCGCTGCCAGCGGGGTTCAACGACCTTGTGGCGCAGCCGGACGCGCCGTGTTGGTTGGGCGTGCCGCTGAATTCGCAGAGTGGCACGATTGGCGCATTGATCGTCAAGAGTGCGCCGGACAACGAGCGCTACACCGAACAGGACAAGGAACTGCTGCAATACGTCTGCGCACAGATCACCATTGCCATCGAACGCAAGCAGTTGCATGCCCGATTGCAGCATATGGCTCAGTACGATCAGTTGACCCAGGTGCCCAACCGCGAATTGCTTCGTGAACGTTTCAAGTGCGCACTGGCGACCGCCCGCGCCGCATCCGGGCGCATGGCTTTGCTGTATATCGACCTGGACCGTTTCAAACAGGTCAACGACACCTATGGCCACGGAGTGGGTGACATGCTGTTACAGGCGGTGGCCAATCGTATCAAGGGCTGTATCCGCGACACCGACACCGTGGCGCGCATCGGCGGAGACGAGTTCGTGGTGCTGCTGCACAGCATCCAGGCCTTGGAGGATGCCCACAGCGTGCTGGAAAAAATCCACCATGCACTGGCCCAGCCGCTGCGTCTGGACGGGCACTGCCTGAGCATCGAGCCGAGCATCGGCGTGGCCTGTTTCCCCGACCATGGCACTGAAGATGTCGCGCTGTTCCGCCACGCCGACGAGGCGATGTACGCCGCCAAACGTCAAAATCACCGGACGTCCGGCATTTGATAGCGCGTCACCGTTCGTCGTGGCGCCAGCACCTTTCTCAAACCTTCAGCTCGTATCCCATTCGAATACAAGGAGGGCTGAACCATGCCTGGTTCAAGCAATGTTTATCCGACAAACATTGCTCATGATCGAACGAAGGTGTCCGAAGCAGGTCGCAAAGGTGGGAGAACCACCATCACGACCGTCGATAGAAGCCCGTCGAAAGCCGGGTCGGACGTCTCGCTGAATATTCATGGCTGGTTCTGATTCAACGGTGGATAACCCACCAGAACTTTATATCAGAGGAGGGCGCGACCATGAGCCGTATGGCCAGCTTTTTTCGCACCACCAGTCTCATCGTGCTGATGGGCCTGGGTGCCAACAGTGCCTGGGCCCAATCGCCTGCCGAATTCATCGACGATGCTTCCGCCAAGGGCATGGCCGACATCGAGACAAGTCGCATGGCCCACGCAAAAGCCGAATCCAGGGAGGTCAAGGACTACACCATTATGGTGATCAACGACCGCACCACCGCCAATCAGCATCTGGCGAAGATCGCCAAGAAGCTCGACTTGCCCGTCGCTCCCCGGGAGGAAGTGGCCGACAAGGCCAAGGCCTTGATGCCGCAGGTCACGGAAGGCGAGTCGTTCGAAGCGGCGTATGCCGCCAGCCAGGTCAAGGCTACCGAGGAGGCCATCGCGCAGATTCAGCAGCAGGCCCAGACCACCGAAGTGCCAGAGATCAAGGCCTTCGCTGACGAAACCCTGCCCAAGTTGCAGACCCATCTCGAAATGGCCAAGGCACTGCAGGCCAGCCGTTGATCTGCTGTATCTGCTTTGACATTCAGGACCGGGGCGTCAGCGTCCCGGCTGATTTTGCCCGCCGAAAAGGAGAACCTCGATGTCCACACGCCGAGAACCCAACCAATACGCGATGCAGAACCCACTGACCCAATATCCGCGCCCGCAATTTCCCGACCAGCCACAATCACCACCGGGCATCGACCAGGACATGCTGCCGCAACCCGATCATGGCGAAAAAAGTTACCGAGGTTTCGGGCGCCTGGAGGGACGCAAGGCCCTGGTCACCGGTGGTGATTCGGGGATTGGCCGAGCCGCGGCCATCGCCTACGCCCGGGAAGGCGCTGATGTCGCGATCAACTATTTACCCAGCGAAGAACGCGACGCCCGGCAAGTCATCGAGCTGATCGAAGCCGAGGGCCGCAAGGCCATTGCGATTCCTGGCGACCTCAAGGACGAGGCGTTCTGTGTACAAATGGTCAAGATGGCGCAACAGCAACTCGACGGGCTGGATATCCTGGTGAACGTTGCCGGCAAGCAGGAGGCGCAAAAAGACATCGCCGACATCACCACCGCGCAGTTTGACGACACCATGAAGACCAACATCTATGCGATGTTCTGGATCTGCAAGACCGCGGTGCCGCTGATGCCGGCGGGGGCGACCATCATCAATACCGCATCGATCCAATCCTACGACCCGTCCGCGACGCTGTTGGATTACGCCACTACCAAGGCGGCCATCGTCGCGTTCACCAAGGCGCTGGCCGGGCAGGTCATCGGCAAAGGTATCCGGGTCAATGCCGTGGCGCCGGGGCCGATCTGGACCGTGCTGCAACCGAGCGGCGGTCAGCCTCGGGAAAAGATTCCTACCTTTGGCTCCCAGGTACCCATGAAGCGCCCAGGCCAACCGGCTGAGTGCGCGCCACTGTATGTTCTATTGGCATCGCAGGAGTCGAGTTACATCACTGGGGAAGTATTTGGCGTGACGGGAGGCAACCCGTTGCCTTGATGCCGGCAACGTGCGCGAGTGGCGCAACACCACTCGCGCCTTTGCATCAGCACTGGTTCAGGTCGATCTTGTTTTTCTGTTCCAGGCCGTCAAGGCTCTTGGCTTCGTCTTTGCCCATGGCCTGGTAGTGCTTTCTCAGCGCTTCCAGTTGCTTGAGGTCCAGCGACTCGAGGCCGAGCATTGCGTTCTGTGCATCCTTGGTCGCCCGCAATAACTCGTCGATCTTGAGATGCAGGATGTCCGTATCGCGGTTCTGCGTATTCTGGATCAGGAACACCATGAGGAAGGTGATGATGGTGGTCGAGGTGTTGATGATCAATTGCCAAGTGTCGTTGAAGCCGAAGAAAGGTCCGCTGACTGCCCACAATGCCAACAACACGATGGCCCCCAGGAATGTCTTGGGGCTCCCCGCCCAGAGGGCCAGTTTTTGAGCGATTTTTGCGAACGTCATTGCCGTGTTTCCTTATTGGATGCACCTGTCTGGTGTGACAGCAACGAGGCGGTGAAAATTCTACTTACATTTCAGTCGCCAACATCCGTCGACGTTCATCGTCCGGCACGATGACAGTCGCAACCATTGCCGCTCTCGCAGGTCACTGCTCAAAGCCCTCGGCATTGGAGTACATCATGAATATCGCCCGCACTTTTTGCCTCGCCTGCTGCTTGTTCGTCCTGCAAGGCTGTTTCGACAACTCGGATAACGAGACCAAGGACAACACCGACGGCACCAAGTCTTCGGTGCAAATGCAAGAGTCCGGGGCGGAGAAAAAATAGACGGCTCGCCGCCATCGGTGGAGCGATTGCAAACCCCCTGTGGGAGCGAGCTTGCTCGCGATAGTGTCAGATCAGCAGCATCCCTGTTGGCTGACACGGCGCTATCGCGAGCAAGCTCGCTCCCACAGGGGGTGGCGGCTTCTCACCGGCCTTGTTGCAACACCTTCAGCGCTGCCGACGCCAGGAAGCCGGAGCGGCTCTTCTCTTCAGGATGGTGCAGCACGTATTCATCGATACGATTGAGCAGATAACCGGGCAACGTGATGTTGAGCTTCTGCGCCTTGCCCAGGTACTTGGTGACATCAATGTCCACCAGTGCCCAGGTGCAGCCGGCATATTTCGGATTGGCGGCGTGCAAGGTGACGGTGTTGGCCGGCGGAATCGGCGAGCCGTCTTCAGCCAGAATTTCAAAATGTCCCTCAATGGCCTCACGTGCCATCGCCATGGCCTCGTCCAGGTCGTCGCCTGCGGAAAAACACCCTGGGATATCCGGCACTTCAACACCCCAGGCGTGTTTGTCATCGCCGATGGAAATCGCAATCGGGTAAAGCATATTCATCGTCCTCCGGGAACGCAGGGCAACGGGCCGGCTGGAGCAGCGCCTGTTGCAAGATACTGATGGCCGTTTTCTTGAGCAGGTCCTTCTTCGGATGAGGAACCGTGACCAACCCCGGTTTGGTCGGGTGCTTGAAGTGATGATGACTGCCCCGAACCCGCACCCGATACCAACCGTCTGCAATGATCTGGCTTATCAAGAATCGGCTATTCACAACACCTCCGTGTGGTGTGCTTGGTGGGTACTATACCTACTGAAATTTAATGATCAACACTATAACCACCAGGGGCGACACTGGCGGGTGGGTGAGTGGGTTGTTCCGAAGTGTAGAAGCCGCGCCTGGTAAGGACTGCGGGAGGCGTAGTGAGTTATTTCAGGATGTGATGAGGGTGGTGATGACTAAAACGAGGACATGAAAAACCGGTCACGATGGACCGGCTCTATTTGAGATGTTGATAGGATTGGTCGATGCCGTCACGTATTAGGCAACGTCCGCCAAAAGGCTCTCGTAAGGGATTCGCAATCCATCGTGAAGGCGTTTAATCATCGCCAGACTCAGTTTGCGTTTGCGGTTCAGCACTTCAGATACACGCCCGCTCGAACCGAGGAACGGTTCCAAGTCGCGCGCGGTCAAGCCTTGCTGGTCCATCCGGAATTTGATGGCCTCAATTGGGTCGGAAGGCGGCATTGGGTAGTGCTCGTCCTCATATTTTTCGATTAGCAAGGCAAGGATTTCCAGCTCATCACCTTCAGCCGAACCGACGTCAGCACCCCAGAGTTGCTCGATGCGCGCAAAGGCTGCATTCAAGTCGTCTTGGCTGCGAATGGGTTTGATGTTCATCATACGGTCTCCGCATTAATTTGGTCGTACTGGGCATGGGTTCCGACGAACCGGACAAAACCGAGCTTGCGCTGATAGTCGATCGCCAGAATGATTCGGTATTTGTTACCGCCAATGTTGAATACAACCCTGCTGCTTTTGAGAATGCTGGCTGTTCCGAGTTCTGCCTTAATCTCTTGAGGCGTGTGATAGGTTGCTTTCTCCATGTGTCGATACCATTCAACCAGTGGAATCTGAGAGTCGGCATAAGCCGGATTACTTTCCCAAAATTCCCGCAAGGTACCTCTCGCAATAATCCGCACCCATTACCTCCCGTTTTGGGAGGAGTCTAATCTGAGCATCCCACCATTGCAAATGGTGCTTAATGGGAACGGAGTTGAGGGGGCTGAAAGGTCCGCTCGACCCCTAGCACCCCATGCTAGTGCGCTATTCCCGATGGTGAAGAAGTACATCAGAAGACGCCTGGTTCGATTTACTGACATTTGGAATGTGATGGCGACAGATGATGCCACTTGGCGAGGGAGCTTGCTCCCGCTGGGCTGCGTAGCAGCCCCCGGTTTGCTTCGCTCCAGATCCCGTCCGACCAGCTTATCCACAGGCACTAGGCCTGCTGCACAAACGTCAGTCGCACCGCAAACCCAATCAAAAGACTCCCAAACAACCACTGCTGCACGCGCTGGGCCGAAGGAGAGCGTTGAAGCCAGCGTCCAAGCGCGACACCTACCAGCGCGTAGGCGCTATCAAACAACAAGCCCACGCTGACCAACACCACACCCAGGGTCGCAAACTGCCCCAACACCGGTCCGCCCTGTGGATCGATGAACTGCGGCAACAACACCGAGCAAAACAGCAATGCCTTCGGGTTGAGCAGATTGGTTAGCAGCCCACGCCGAATCGCCTGATACCAACGCCGCTTTCCGACCTCGATACCGGCTCCTTCAAAACTCGGCAACAATGTGGTCCTCAGGCATTGAAAGCCGATCCATAACAGGTAGGCAGCCCCGGCCAGGCGCACCGCATCAAAGGTCCAGGGCGCGGTCTTGAACAATGCCGAGAGCCCCAATGCGGCCAGCGCGACATGACATCCTCGGGCGACGCCCAGGCCCACCGCCGTCGCCAGCGCCGCGCCCCTGCCCTGGCGGGCACCGGTTTGCAGCAGCAGAATCATGTCCGGCCCAGGCAGCACATACACCACCATCAAGGCCATCAGGAACAACCAGAGCTCTGCCATGCCACATCCCCTTCATCGACGATTCGGTCGTATCAGTCTAGGGCCGAGGGGCAGGGCAGGTGCTTGCGAAGTCAGCTTATAAAGCTTTGGAAATTGGCATAACCTGCCATGTAATCACGTCATTCCATCGGGAAATTCCAATTTATGAAACTGGATGCCTTCGACCGCAAAATCCTCGCCGCGCTGCAACGTGACGGTCGGCTGAGCAATGTGCAGCTGGCCGAAGAAATTGGCCTGTCCCCGTCACCCTGCCTGCGCCGCGTGCGAATGCTCGAAGACGCTGGTGTCATTCGCGGTTACCAAGCCATCCTGGACCGCGACGAAGTGGGCCTCGGGCTGACGATATTTGTCGGCGTGAAGGTCGAACGACACAACGACGAACAAGCCGAAGCGTTTCGCCAGGCAGTCACGGCGTTGCCGGAGGTGATCTCGGCGTTCCTGGTCTCAGGCGAATCGGATTTCCTGTTGCAAGTGGTGGTGCCGGATCTGCGGGCCTACGACCGATTCCTCACCGGGCGGCTGCTGAAGTTGCCGGGGGTGAGTGACATCCGCAGCAACTTCGCGATTCATACGGTGAAGACGCCGGGGGCGTTGCCGTTGGGGCATTTGCCTGGGGGCTGAGCAACGCAAGTAGGCAGCCAGGATACAAAAAGCCCCGCTGCGAAAAACGCCGGGACTTTTTGGTTTGTCGTTAGGTGGGAATCTTGCGGTTCCCATTCTCCACGTACGGTCTGTCTATTGTTTCTCGGCTTTTTTTCTAACTTCAACTTCCGATCTAGGCGTAATGACTTTCACAACGTCATCAATCACCGCCTTGCTCATCTCCAACAAAAGGTGCGCAGCCCAGGCATAGCGGTCGGTGCTCTTCTCAAACGCCGCGTCTTCGGCAAGCCGGTGAGCGAGATGCAAAAGATCCGACGCCCGTTCCAATGCCTCTTGGATGGGGACGCCGCCGTTGACACGGAACAGAGCTCGATCAGCGGAATAGTTGAAGGGGGTGTAGCCGATGGTTTTGAGCTCAGTGTTTTCGTTCATGGCCTGCCTCCGTTGATCGAGAAGCAGTAAATTCGAGGCCTGAGATTTGGCTGGTTTAAAAATGATCTGTTTTGCTGCGAGGTACGCATTGTCTAGCTCCCGTGAAGCGCGGTTGCATGACTCACGGGTTCCCAAGCCCGATCGCTGATTTGCAGCGACGTCTGGGGAGTAGCCATCGAAGGACAAGGGCGACAAGGCGAAAACTCGCCGAAAAGTAAGGTAAGCGCACCCCCTACACAGTTTTCGGATTTTGCCTACAAATCTCCCGGGGCCATGCGATATGTGGCGAGGGACTCATTTTTCTCATTACTATGTCCGAGGTTCGAAACCCGAAAATTGTTGGCTGAGATGCGTAAGCTTACGGCCGAAGAAACGAAGCTGGGGAAATGTGGGGGAATGGGAACGTATTTATTTTGGACGTAGACGGGAGCCATCTATCTACCCTCGGAGATCAGCTCACACTTCCAAAATATCAGCCATAAAAAAACCGGCCACCAAGAGCCGGTTTTTTATGCCCCGTCAAAAAACATACGACAGGGGACCAGAATTCGATTGGAGCGGGTGAAGGGAATCGAACCCTCGTTATCAGCTTGGGAAGCTGGAGTAATGCCATTATACGACACCCGCTCAGAGCGGCTGACTTTGTACCAGATGTGGCCGCGGATTTGAAGTTTTTCTTTACGTACGGCGAGGTCACTCGTCTACGCAAGGCTCAAACCAGAGCGGTCGTTCGCGGGCAAGCCCCGTCGCCAAAAGCGTAGGGCGGGGCTTGCTCGCGAGGACTCGGTTTCAGATAGCCAGTGCATGGTAGTCCTGCACGTAGTTGTAGCGCGGTCGGCTTTCGTGGTGTTCCGGTGTGAGGAAACCCAGCAAGGCGTTGCGGCTGTCACGGCAGGCGGCTTTGTGTTCCATGTCCAGGAAGTGCCCGGTGGCTTGCAGCGTGCTGAAGGTGCTGTGCTCGACGTGGTTGGCGAACAGCCTGGCGTCGACGGCCGAGGTGTATTCGTCCCATTCGCCGTTCAGGAACAGCACCGGTACGTTGATTTTCCTGGCCACGTTGACGTAGCACTGCTGGTCGCTGTGGAGCACGTCGGTGATGTGGAAGTGCATCTGCCCGTACTCATGTTCAGCCAGGCTGCTGACGTGGCGATGGTTGAAGCGCTTGAACAACGGCGGCAAGTGTTTGCCGATGGTGTTGTTGACCAAGTGCCCGACACGGTCGCCGTCCAGGCTGCTCAGGTAATCCACGCCGCGTTCCAGGTAGTCGCGCATCGGCGCGTTGAGCACCGGTGAGAACGAGCTGATCACCGCTTTTTCGATGCGCCTTGGTCGATGGGCCAGGGCGCTCAGCGTGGCGGCGCCGCCCCAGGAAAACGACAGCACGTGCTCGGCGGCGAAGTGGTCGATCAGCTCCAGGAGGATCTGCCCTTCGATCTCCTTCGTCAGCATTTTCTCGTGGCGATTGTGAGCCTTGGACTTGCCCGCGTAGGGCTGGTCGTACAGCACGACATTGAATTGCGGGTAGAGGTTTTTGGCGGTCTGTGCAAACGACGCAGTGGTGGCCATCGAGCCGTTGACCAGGATGATGGTCTTTTGTGCGGCGTCTGCGCGATAGAACTCCGTGTAAACCCGATACTGACCCTGTATATCCAGCACAGCGATTTCTGGCCTCATGTCATAAGACTCCTGGCAAGCGGGTATGCGCGCAATGAGATTGCACGGGCAATGTGACAGGTAGGCATACGCCTGGAAGATAAGGCCCATGTCGATCCAAGGAAGACGGTCGACGGGTGTTGTTATGGCGGGCAGTTTGCCGGACGGACAAGGCGGAACCTGAGGGTTCCCGCCGGCAAAAAGTTTCTTGGAAGTATGTGGTGACTCATCGGTCACATTTCGGCCGACGGTTTGATTCAAGCAGGGGCACGACCGTTGCGCAAGTACCTCTCGGAAAATTGTTCGACACTTCTGCCCGACGGTCATCGACTCAGATCAGGCTGACTTCCTCAGGCGTCAAGGCGCGGTACTGACCGGGCTCAAGGTTGGCGTCCAGCAGCAGTGGCCCCATGCATTCACGGTGCAGGCGCAGCACCTTGTTGTCGAAGTGGCCGAACATGCGTTTGACCTGGTGGTAGCGTCCTTCAACGATGCTCAAGCGCGCCGATTTTTCCCCCAGCAGCGTCAGTTCCGCCGGCTGGGTGGTGAGGTCTTCGAAGGCGAAATAAAGGCCTCTGGCGAAGGTGTCGGCGTATTCGGCGGTGATGGTTCGCTCGGTTTCGACGTAGTAGACCTTGGGCAGCTTGGTCTGCGGTTGGGTCAGGCGCCGCGACCAGCTGCCGTCATTGGTGATCAGCATCAGCCCGGTGGTGTTGAAATCCAGGCGCCCGGCGATGTGCAGGTCGTCCTTGTCCGGTTCGTCCAGCCAGTCGAGCACGGTGGGGTGATGCGGGTCGCGAGTGGCACTGACGCAGCCGGGCGGCTTGTGCAGCATGAAGTAGCGCGCCGGTCGGCCGGCTTGCAGCACTTCGTCGTCGACTTCGACGCGGCTGAACTCACGTACCGGTGCATGGGGATCGTTGACGGTCTGGCCGTCGATTCGCACCCGGCGCTCCACCAGCAACAGGCGCACTTGTTGGCGATTGAATCGCGGCAGATTGCTGAGGAAACGGTCGACGCGCATGGGCAGTTCAGGCAGGGCAGCGGAGGGTGGGCATCTTACGCGATCGTCTGGGGTTTGGCGCGCAACTGGGCTTCGACCTGGGCGCAGCGTGGGCACAGGCAGGACTGATCGCGCAGTTCGGCCGGCAATGCTTCAAGCACCGCCGGGTCGATGCTCACGCCATAACACCAGCAGGCCCGGTCGGCGGTTCGTGGGTCGGCCAGGGTGCAGTCGTTGGTGCCGCCGCAGGCCGGACAAAGGTCGGGTTTATTCATAACTGGAGTGAGGCATGTCCACGCAGGTTCGGTTGCGCCCGGTCTGCCGGGCGCGTTGCAACGCATGATCGGTCCGCGACAGCAAGCTGTGCAAGGTGTCTTCGTCCTGCAAGGTGGTGAGGCCGAGGCTGACGGTGACCAGCAATTGTTTACCACTGCAGAAATAGCGCTGCTTTTCGATGTGCTGACGAATTTTCTCCGCGATTTTCAGACCGGTCTGTCCGTCGGTGTCCTTGAGCAGGACGACAAAGGCTTCGGCGCTCCAGCGACAGACGATGTCCGAATGCCGCAGGCTCTCAGTCAGGCTGCGGGCGAACCCGGTCAACAGTTGATCGGTGGCGATATGACCGTGAGTGGTGTCCAGCCGCTTGAAGTCGTCCAGTTCCACCAGCAGCGCCGTCAAGGGTCTGGGTTCGCGCTGGGCTTCGTGCAGGGCTTGCACGGCCAGCAGGTCGAAGCCACGGCGGTTTGGCAATTCGGTCAGGCTGTCGAGGGTGGCCTGGGCGTCGATGCGTTGCTGGTAGTTGTTGATCAGCCGACAAAGAATGGCCAGGACCGCCAGCGTCACGAGCAGGCCGACCAACAGGTTCACGTACAGCGTCTTGAGAATGTGATCGCGTATCGAGGTATGGGCGGCGTAATAGCCCAACAATGAAATGATCAGGAAGCTTGTACCAAGCAACGCCACCACGACCAGCAGCGGCTTGCGCTGGGAATACAACGGCGAACGAAGCGACATGGCGATTCCCTTGGCTAGGACCCAATGGAGTCAGTTTAGTGGCCTTGTGGGAAAAGACAGTCGAATTTGCAGGTTTGCAAGATTGTGGCGAGGGGATTTATCCCCGTTGGGCCGCGAAGCGGCCCCAATGCATTCTGTCTGATACACCACGTTGACAGGTTTTGGGGCTGCTGCGCAGCCCAGCGGGGATAAATCCCCTCGCCACAGGGTACTGTTTACTCAAGGGTCGTTAGATAAGCCCGCCATCCCCCCAGATGGCTGATGTCCCGTGCGCCTTCCAGGCCATACGACTCACAGATGAATCCGCTTTCCCAGCGCCCATCGGCCAGTTGCACCTTGCCCAGTCCCAACGGTGCGGGAATGCCCGTCAGGAACGAGCCCAGTTCACTACTCGGCAGCTCCCAGACTTCGACCTCGATCGCCACGCCGCCTTCACGAACCCGAACCATGCCGGGACGCAAGGGTGGGCCGCCGGCCAACGCATGGAGGCGGTAGTCCGGCGAGCTTTGGGTAGCCTCGATCAGCCGGGCACCGCGTTGCTTGAGCTGCCAGTTCAGTGCCAACCCGTCCAGGTGTGCGCCGCACACGACCAGCCGCGCCCGGTCGTGGCGCGCCGGGTGGGCGGGCACGGGCAAGGTTTTGTCCTGTTGACGCTGCAAGGCATCGGCCAGGCCCAAGAGGTATTGATCGGTGAAGGCTCGGCCGAACAGCGTCACGCCCCAGGGCAAGCCGTTGGCCATGAACGCGCTGGGAACGGCGACGGCGGCGTAGTCCAGCAGGTTCATGAAATTGGTGTAGTAACCCAGTTCCGAGTTGCGTAGCACCGGTTCGGCGGTCAGTTCGGCGAGGGTCACTGGCCGGCCGATGGTCGGTGTGAGTACGCAGTCAAACGCGTCCATGGCCCGGTCGCATTGGGCTTTGAGCGCTTGCAAACGGTAACGGGCGCGGAAGGTTTGTACGCCATCTACCGTAGGCGCTTTCGCCAATACGGCACGGATGACGGGCAGCACGGCGTCGGGCTCGCGCTCCATCAATGGGCCGGCGACGCTGTAGCGTTCGGCCACCCACGGGCCTTCATAAAGCAGCCGTGCGGCCTCCAGGAACGGCGACAGGTCCAGTTCCACGGCTTCGCCGCCCAGACGTTCGAGTCGCTCGATGGCATCCAGAAACAGGTGCGGACCTTCAGGACAGCCGAAAAACGCCAGGTCCTGCTGGCGCGGCACACCGAAACGAAAGCGCCGAGGCGCGCCGAACGCAGAGCCATCGTTCCACTGCGGATTGTGGCGGCTGTAGTCGTCACGAGAGTCTGGACGGGCCGTCAGCGCCAATAATTGGCTGGCTTCCTTGGCCGTCGCCGTGAAGGTCGTGACGCAGTCCAGTGTGCGACAGGCCGGGACCACGCCCGCCGTGGAGATCAAGCCCAGGGTGGCTTTCAATCCCACCAGATTGTTCAGCGCGGCGGGCACCCGACCGGAGCCGGCGGTATCGGTGCCCAAGGCAAAACTCGCCACCCCCAGGGCCACGGCCAGCGACGAACCAGCGCTCGAACCACCGGCCGGATAGTCGGGCAACACGCTGTTGCGGCAGGCGCCGTAGGGCGAGCGGGTGCCATTGAGCCCGGTGGCGAATTGGTCGAGGTTGGTCTTGCCCAGGGGGATCGCGCCCAGTGCCAGCAATTGCTCGACGATGGTCGCCGAGCGTGGCGGCACGTAGGCAAACGCCGGGCAGGCTGCGGTGGTCGGAATGCCGGCCAGGTCGATGTTGTCTTTGATGGCAAAAGGTACGCCATACAGGGGCAAGCTTTCCAGGTCGCGGCCTTCCAACGTGGCCAGGTAGGGCTCCAGTTCCTCGACTGTCAGCAGGTGGATGAACAGGTGATAGTCCGGGTTCAGCGCCGCGGCTTTTTCCCGCAGGTCCAACAGCAATTTGCGAGGCGTCAGTTCGCCGCTGCGGTAGGCATTGCGCAGGTCGTCCAAGCGAAGCGAGAGGTTCATGGTGTTAATCCTTTGATTGAGTTCAGTCACGTTCCAGCACCACGACGCGCTGTCCGGCGCGCACCGCCGAACCGGCCTGGACGCGCACCTCGCGCACCACGCCGGCCGAGGGCGCAAGCACCGGGATTTCCATCTTCATCGACTCCAGGATGACCAGCACATCACCGGCGGCCACCCGCGTGCCAACGTCGACCTGCACTTGCCAGAGGTTGCCAGCGATGTGGCTGTCGACGCTCAGTTGACCTTCGGTCAGCAGCGAATCTTCGCTCGGCGCGGTGGTTGGTTCTTCACTGTCGAAGTGCGCCTGGCCGCTGGCGATCCAACGCTCGCGCTCGGCATCGAAGGCACCTTGTTGCTGTTGTCGGAACGCGGCGATGCTGTCGGCTTCCTGCACCAGGAAACGCTGGTAGTCGGCGAGGTTGAGCTGGCTGTGCTCGATCTTCAGGTCGAAGCGGCCCAGGGGGAATTCGCGGCGGATGTGCAGCAACTCATCGGCGCTGACCGGGTAGAAGCGGATCTGATCGAAGAACCGCAGCAACCAGGGCTTGCCGTCGAATGCGGCGACCTCCCGATAACGGTTCCACATCTGCAGCGTGCGCCCGACGAACTGATAGCCGCCCGGGCCTTCCATGCCGTACACGCACAGGTAGGCGCCGCCGATGCCCACCGAGTTTTCCGCGGTCCAGGTCCGGGCCGGGTTGTATTTGGTGGTCACCAGTCGATGGCGAGGGTCGAGCGGTGTGGCGACCGGTGCGCCGAGGTAGACGTCCCCCAGACCCATCACCAGGTAGCTGGCGTCAAACACCGTGCGTTGCACCGCGTCGAGGTTGGGCAGGTCGTTGATGCGTCGAATGAACTCCAGGTTGCTCGGGCACCAGGGCGCGTCCTTGCGCACTGTAGTCATGTATTTCTCGATGGCCAGCTGACAGGCCGGATCATCCCAGGACAGCGGCAGGTGAACGATGCGCGACGGCACTTGCAGGTCCTGGGCGGCACACACGGCGTCCCACTCACCGGCGACGATGCTCAGTAGAGCGGCCAGGGGCAGTTGTTCGGGTTGATAGTGCACCTGCAGCGAGCGAATGCCCGGCGTCAGGTCGATCACACCGTGCAATTGTTTGTGTTCCAAAGCCTGCATCAAGGCATGGGCACGAAAGCGCAGCACCAGGTCCAGTTCGGGGGCGCCGATTTCCAGCAGCAGGTGGGTGTCGCCGGCTAATCTCGCCACCAGATGGGTATCGTCCTGGCCGATATCCAATACCACAGGCGACACGATCCCCTGTGGGAGCGAGCTTGCTCGCGATAGCGGCGGGACATCCAGAATCGATGGAACTGACAGATCGCTATCGCGAGCAAGCTCGCTCCCACACTGATGCCATTTCAGGGCCAGTGAACGTGCGGTCGATATATCCACCGGCACAAACCGCACCTTGTCCCCGGCCTTGAGTTGCCCCAACTGCCAGAGATCCGCTTCGATCACCGTCACCGGGCAGACGAAACCGCCCAGGCTCGGGCCGTCGGGGCCGAGGATGACGGGCATGTCGCCGGTGAAGTCCACGGCGCCGATGGCGTAGGGGTTGTCATGGATGTTGGAAGGATGCAGCCCGGCCTCGCCACCGTCGGCGCGAACCCATTCAGGTTTCGGCCCGATCAGTCGGACGCCGGTGCGGCTGGAGTTGAAGTGCACTTCCCAGGCGGTGTCGAAGAACGTCTGGATGTAGCGTTCGGTAAAATATTCGGGCGCGCCGTGGGGGCCGTAGATCACACGGATCTGGCGCACGCTTGGCAATTCGAGGATCGGCGCGCTGGTTGGCGCCGGGGGCGTGTGATCATCCAGCGGCACCAGATGCAACACATCGCCGGTACACAACGCCCGTCCGCCATGGCCGCCGAACTGACCGAGGGTAAAGGTGCTTTTGCTGCCCAGGTAATCCGGCACTTGTACGCCACCTTGCAGGCACAGGTAGCTGCGTGCCCCGGCACCGGAAATATTGCCGATGGCGAGGGTGGCGCCGGCAGCGATCGACAACGGTGTGTTCATCGGTACGGCTTCACCGTCGAGCGTGAGGGCAATCACCGCACCGGTCACCGCCACCCGGGCATCGCAGTTGAAACGCAGCAGCGGCCCGTTCATGGTGATTTCCAATGCCGCCGCACCTTCTTCATTGCCCAGCAGGCGATTGCCCAGGCGTAACGAACGGCTGTCCATCGGTCCTGACGGCGGCACCCCCACCGCCCAGTAACCGAGGCGGCCGGGATAGTCCTGGACGCTGGTCTGGGTGCCGGGGCTGAGCACTTCAACGGTGTGGGCACGGTAGACCAACGCGTCCAGGCAGCGGGTCCAGGGCTGGCCGTTGGCAAACGGTGCATCGAGGAGAATCTGTTGCAGGTAGTCGCGATTGGTTTCGACGCCGTACAGCAGGCTTTCCTCCAGCGCTTGGTGCAAGCCCAGGCGGGACTGTTCGCGGGTTGGCGCCCAGCGAATGACCTTGGCGATCATCGGGTCGAAGTAGGGCGGGATCTGGCAACCGGCCTCGACCCAGGTGTCGATGCGCAACTGTTTGCCGTCGGCCTCGGGGAATTTCACGGCGGTCAAAAGCCCCGGGCTTGGCTGGAAATCCCGGCCTGGATCCTCGGCATACAAGCGGGCCTGGATCGCGTGGCCCTCGGCTTTTAAACCCACGCTCAACTCGTTCAGTGGCGGCAGGTCTCCGGCAGCCAGTTGCACCATCCAGCGCACCAGGTCCACGCCCCACACCTGTTCGGTGACACCGTGCTCCACTTGCAGGCGGGTGTTCACTTCCAGGAAATAGAAGCGCCCCGCATCGCTGTCAAAGACGAATTCCACAGTGCCGGCGCTGCGGTAGTTCACGGCCTGGGCCAGTTGGATCGCCGCTGCGCAGAGTGCGTCGGCCATGCCCTCGGGCAGATTGGGGGCCGGCGTTTCTTCGAGGACTTTCTGGTTGCGCCGTTGCACCGAGCAGTCGCGTACGCCCAGGGCGATCACCTGGCCCTGGCCATCGCCGAACACCTGCACTTCCAGATGCCGCGCGCGTTCGATGTACTTTTCGATGAATACCCCGGCGTCGCTGAAGTTGTTCTGGCCCAGGCGTTTGACCGCTTCGAAGGATTCGCTCAGCTCGGCGGCGCTGCGACACACGCGCATGCCGATTCCGCCGCCGCCGGCCGTGCTTTTGAGCATCACCGGATAACCGATCCGGGTGCCGGCCAACAGTGCGGCGTCGAGGCTGTCGAGCAGTTCGGTGCCTTCGAGCAGGGGCACGCCGTGTTGCCGCGCCAGGTCGCGGGCGGTGTGCTTGAGACCGAACACGCGCAGTTGTTGTGGCGTCGGACCAATGAAGGCGACACCGGCCGCTTCGCAGGCTTCGGCGAAGGCTGCGTTTTCCGAGAGAAAACCGTAGCCGGGATGAATCGCCGTCGCGCCGCTGCTTTTGGCAATCGCCAGGAGCTTGTCCACCGCCAGATACGTATTGGCCGCCGCGCCTTCGCCCAGGCAGTGGGCTTCGTCGGCCTGCAGGATATGCAGGCTGGCGGCGTCGGCTTGGGAATACACCGCGACGCCCTGGACCTTCAGTTCGCCCAGGGTCCGCAGGATGCGGCAAGCGATGGCGCCACGGTTGGCGATGAGGATTTTTTCGAACATGGCATTGCCCCCTCAGGCTTGCGTGCTGCCTGAACTGGGATGCGGGCCGTCCCGCAGTTGTCGATGGCCACCGGGGTCGTCCCAGGTGGCAAACCTCCAAACATCACTGCGCCCCTTGTGGGAGCGAGCTTGCTCGCGATTGCGGTCTGTCAGTCACATTGATGCTGGATGTACCACCGCTATCGCGAGCAAGCTCGCTCCCACAGGGGATCAGGGCGTTATTTGATGCATTGCCCCGATCGGCTCTGGCACAGCGTGAACAGCCAGCGACGCAGGCGGGTGAGTTTCAGTTCCATATCAAAAGCTCCGCTGGCGTGGGGTTGTAGGCGTTGCACGGGTTATTCAGTTGCGGGCAGTTGGAGATCAGCACGATCACGTCCATCTCGGCCCGCAGGTCGACGTATTTGCCTGGCGCCGAGATCCCGTCTTCGAAGGTCAGCCCGCCGTCGGCGGTGACCGGCACGTTCATGAAGAAGTTGATGTTCGGCCCGATATCGCCCTTGCCCAGGCGACCATCGTGGGCGCAGGCCCGCAGGTAGTTGTCACGGCAGCTGTGCATGTAGCGTTTTTCCAGGGCGTAGCGCACGGTGTTGCTTTCCTGGGCGCAGGCGCCGCCGAGGGTATCGTGGCGTCCACAGGTGTCTTCGACGATGGTCAGCATCGGGTGGCCGAGGTTCGAATAGAGCACGCTGCCGGTGCTCAAATAAACGCTGTTTTGCCGGCGCAGGGTGCGCTGTACGTCGTAGCGTTCCTTGGAGTTGGCCAGGCTGTAGAACAGCGTATCGACGGCCTGGTTGCCTTCCAGGTCGAGGATGCGCAGGGTCTGGCCGGCCTTGACCTCCACCAGCCAGGGTTCCCCGGCGGGAATCGTGGCACGGTAGACGGCGGTATCGGGTTGCTTGTGTGCGGTGGCGATGGCGAGTGACATGGCAGCGATCCTCAGGCGAACAGGCGGTCGGTGTTGATGAAGCCGCGCTGGTTTTCCGGGCGCGAAAGGCGGCAGTGCTCGGCGACGCTGGCGTCGGCGTTCATCCAGCTGAGCTTGATCGGTTGCGGGGCGTATTGCGGGTTGGGGTCCATCGGGTGTTGCAGCGCGGTCAGCACCACCAGGGTATCCATCGGCGCGTACAGCTCGATGTAGTCGCCGGTCAGGGAATTGCCCTCGACGAAGTGAAAGTTTCCCGCCTCATCGACATCGACCCGGCTGAACAGGTTGAGGGTCATCAGCAGGTCGGACAGGCCCAGGCCCCATTTGCCCAGTTCCACCAACAGGTTGTCGGTGCCGTTGCGAAAGAAACCGTTGCGCAGTTCCTGGTAGCGGCCCTGACCGTATTTTTGCGCGACTTCCTCGGCGCAGAGCACGCCGCCCAGGCTGTCGCTCCAGCCGCAGGTGTCGGCGGTGATGGCCGCCAGCACCCGGCCCATGTCCGAGTAGAGGCAGTGGCCGGCGGTGAGTTTGGCGGTGTGTTGGCATTTGAGGCTGTCGGGCAGGTTCAGGCGTTCGGTTTTCTCGTTGGCATTGAGTAGCGTCAGGCTCACGTTGGCCCCGCCGCGCAGATCGGTCAGGCGCAGCAGCTGGCCGCGCTTGAGCACGAACGAACGGTGGCCGCCGCCGGGCAGCAGTTCTTCGGCGAAGGGGGTAAACAAGCGGGTCGAGTCGGGCATGGAAAAACTCCTTTCAAGCGATACGCAAGGTGCCGGCCAGTTCGGCGGGCAGGGCGTCGACGGCGGCACGGGCGGTGCGGCGGTCGCTGTTCAATGGAATGTCGTAGGTGATGCGTGCGCCATAGGCGCCAGGGGCGTGGGGATCGACACGGACTTTGTCGAACACCAGCAGGCGCGTGCCGAGGCTGAAGCCTTCGGACAGGTCATGGGTGACCATGAACACCGTCAGGCGGGTTTCGCGCCACAGCTCCAGCAACAAGGCATGCATGTCCTTGCGAATGCCCGGGTCGAGGGCACCGAAGGGTTCGTCCAGCAGCAGGACCCGCGGCTTCATGATCAGTGCCTGGGCGATGGCCAGTCGCTGCTGCATGCCCCCGGACAGTTGCGTCGGGTATTTATCCTGCCCATGGCCGAGTCCGACCTTGTCCAGCAAGTGTGCGGCTTCTTCCCGGGCCTGACGCTTGGCACTGCCGAACAGACGGCCCAGCAGCGGCGAGCGCGGCAACTCCAGGCCCAGGGCGACGTTGTCCAGCACGCTCAGGTGCGGGAACACCGAATAGCGTTGGAACACCACGCCCCGGCTGGCATCCGGCTCGCCGGCCAAGGGCTCGCCATCCAGGAGAATCTGTCCGCGACTGGCACGTTCCTGGCCCAGCAGCAAGCGCAGGAAGGTCGACTTGCCGCAACCCGACGCCCCCACCAAGGTGCAGAACTCACCCTCGGCGACACTCAGGTTCAAGCGTTCGAGCACGACTTGGTCGCCGTACTGTTGCCAGACATTGTTCACGTTAATGAAACTCATGCCTTCGTCCCCTCATACCAGGGGAACGCTTGCCGGGTCAGGCGCTTGAGGCCCCAATCCATCAGCCAGGCGAGCAAGGTGATCCACACCACGTACGGCAAGATCACGTCCATCGCCAGGTAGCGCCGCACGAGGAAAATCCGATAGCCCAGCCCATCGGTGGAGGCGATGGCTTCGGCGGCGATCAGAAACAGCCAGGCCGAACCGAGCATCAGTCGCAGGGAAATCAACAGGCGCGGCAGCAGTTGCGGCAGCACTACCCGCAGCATCAGGGTCCAGGTCGAAGCACCGAGGGTCTGGGCCTTGATCAGCAGCTCGGTGGGAATTTCCCGGGCGCGCTGTTCCAGGTCCCGGGCCAGGCACGGTGTGATGCCAATCACGATCAGCATCACTTTCGACAACTCTCCCAGGCCGAAGACGATGAACAGGATCGGCAGGATAGCCAGCGGCGGCACCATCGACACCACGGTGAGCAGCGGCGATAACGGCGCGCCCAATAGCGGCAACGTGCCGGCGGCAATGCCCAGGCACAGCCCGGCCAGGGCACTGATGCCCAGGCCGATGACCAACCGGCGCAGGCTTGAGGCGGTGTCTTGCCAGAGCAGGTATTCGCCGCTGCGGGCATCAGCGGTGAAGGCCAGGCGCTTGACCGCATCGGCCATTTGCACGGCGCTGGGCAGCAGTTTGTCGTTGGGGTTGTCCGTCAACCGTTCGGCCGAGCCCATGAAGTAGGCGAACAACACCAGCGCGAAGGGCAGGATCACCAGCAACAAGCGGCTGGGACGATCCGGGTAGCGGTTGATCAGGCGCATGCCAGGTCCTCCAGTTTACAGCTTGGCGTCGGCGGCCAGCTGTACGTAGGTCGGGTCGAAACGCAGCTTGAGGTTGGCCTTGTCGCCGCGGGTCACGCCATTGGCGAATGCCATGCCGACCGCGTTCGTGTCCTTGGCGCCTTCGCCCAGCAAGCCGTGCTGGAACGAGAATTCGGCGACTTTGCCCATGGTGGCGGGCAGTTGTTCGCTGGTGGCGAAACCGAGGGCTTCTTTGGGCGTGGCGAACAGCTTGGTGGTGTCCAGTTGCGCCTGGAAACCTTTGAGGTCGGTGCCCGAGGCTTTGGCCATGTGTTCCAACGCGGCCTGGCTGGCTGCGTTTTTCGCATTCATCAGCGCCACCACTTCAAACCAGGCGCCGGTCAACGCTTTGCCCAGGGCCGGGTTGTCCTGCAGGGTCTGGGTGTTGACCACCATCATGTCCATGATCTCGCCGGGAACCTGGCTGGAATTGAACACTTCGCTCACGCCTGGCTGGGCCTTGATGTCCGAAAGCATCGGGTTCCAGGTGGTGACGGCCTTGACCTGATCGGTGTTGAACGCGGCGGAGATGTCGGCGTCGGAGGTGTTGACGACTTTCAGGTCTTTCTCGGCGAGGCCCACGGAATCCAGGGCGCGGGCCAGCAGGTAATGGGACACCGACAGTTCCACCAGGTTGACGTCCATGCCCTTGAGGTCGGCCACTTTCTTGCCTTCGCCCTTGAGGACGATGCCGTCGTTGCCGTTGGAGAAATCGCTGACGATCAGCGCGGTGCTGTCCACGCCACCGGCGGCGGGAATGGTCAGGGCGTCCATGTTGGTCATGGTGCAGCCGTCGAACTGACCGGCGGTGTACTGGTTGATGGATTCGACGTAATCGTTGAGCTGCACGACGTCGATCTTGATGCCGTATTTTTTCGCCCATTTGTCGACGATGCCCTGGCTGCCGGCGTATTCCCAGGGCATCCAGCCGGCGTAAATGGTCCAGCAGACGCTGAAGTGGTCTTTTTGTGCGGCGGCGGATGAAAAGCTCACGAGGGCCGAGAGGGCGGCGAGGAGCAGGGCGGACAGACGAAGCTTGAGCATGGTGGTTCTCCAGTTGATCAAGGGCGGACAGGAGCAACGCGGCACCGCGAACGGTGGCTTGTCTCCCGGGCTTTTGTCCCGCCGTGTAACCTCAACTGGAGGTCGCCAACTCTCGGACCAGCCACTCGCCAGAAGCGAGCCGGAACCCTAGTCAGCCATTGCAAATTGTGGTGCCGCGAACCTGTGATGACTCCTGCACGGAGTTTGTTAAAGCGAGAGCCGTGCCAATTCCGGCAAAGGCCCGGGCCAGAGAGGGCAGGTGTTGAAGAAGGAGGATCGAGGGCGGATTTGTGCTTGCTTGTGGTGCTCTCGCGCACCGGAAGAGGGCGACGAGGGACATGTTTCTAGTTGTTGCCAGGTCGCACCAGATTCCGATTTTGCTGTCTGAATATGCGTCAGTCACACAAAGTTGACTGCCGCCCATCAGCGTCGCTGATGTGGCCCATCCGCGGTCCAGGAGGCCGCCATGTATCGACGACTGCTCCTCATTGCGTTTCTCGGTTTGACTCTTTCGGCCTGCGTGCCTTATTACGACGGAGACTCGAGCTACTACCGTTCCGAGGTCTACACCTCACCGGCGCCGGTCTATTACGGTGGCGGGAGTTATTATTCGGCGCCGCGTGGCTATTACGCCCCGCGGTATTACCAACCGGCGCCGCGCTATTACTCGGCACCGCGTTACTACCAACAAGGCCCGCGCTACTACTCGCCACCGCGAGCGGCGTACCGGTCTTATCCGAATCGGGGCGGCTGGGATGGCCGTGACCGGGGCGGTTGGAATGACGACCGAGGCGGTCGAGGCGGACGTGATCATCGGGGACGCGGTGATCATGACGGAAGGGGCGGTCACCGCTGATCCCGGGGCAACAGAAAGCGGCGCATTGAGCGCCGCTTTTTTTGTGCCTGCCATAAACCCGATGGGATAACTCTTGTGGGAGCGAGCTTGCTCGCGATGGCGTCGGGTCAGCCAGCATTGATGTGTCTGACATGCCGCCATCGCGAGCAAGCTCGCTCCCACAGGGGGGGCTGGCTCGTTACTCGTTGGACAAATCCGCCAACGGATGCCGCCCTTCCCATGTCTTGTGAAAGTGCGCCTCGACCGCCGCTTCGGGCACGTGATTGATGTCCGGCCAGTGCCAGCGTGGCTTGTGGTCCTTGTCGATCAATCGCGCCCGCACGCCCTCGCTGAATTCCGGATGACGGCAGCAGTTGAGGCTCAAGGTGTATTCCATCCGGAACACACCGGCCAGGGACAAATGCCGAGCCCGGGCGATCTGCTCCCAGACCAGATGAGCGGTCAACGGCGAGCCTTCGGCCATGGTCTTGGCGGCCCGGGCGATCAGTGGATCAGGGTGGTCCACCAACAGGCTGAGGGCTTTCCAGGCGCAGCGCACATCGCTGACATCCAGCCACTCGTCGATTTTCGGCCGCCGCGGCAGCCATTGGGCTTCGGGCAGTTGGGCGGCAGCTTCCTGCTGCAAGGCCTTGAGCAGGCTGTTGAGTTGCATCTCGGTCTGCTCTTGCCAGTTGAGTTGCAGCAGGCCTTCGATCAGGTCGTCCTGTTGTTCATCCAGCAAGAAGCGGTCGGCCAGGCCCAGGTCGATGGCGTCCCGGGCATTCATGTGGGCGCCGGTCAGGCCGAGAAACAGCCCGAGCTTGCCGGGCAAGCGTGACAAGAACCAACTGGCGCCGACATCCGGGTACAGGCCGATGCTGATTTCCGGCATGGCCAGGCGGCTGCTTGGCGTGACGATGCGGGTACTGGCGCCTTGCAGCAGCCCCATGCCACCGCCCAGTACATAGCCGTGGCCCCAGCACAGCAAGGGTTTGGGGTAGGTGTGCAGGTTGAAGTCCAAGCGGTATTCCGCCGCGAAGAATTGTGCCGCCAACGGCGGTACTTCGCCGGGATGTGCGCGGCAGGCCTCCACCAGGCTGCGCACCTCACCGCCGGCGCAGAAGGCCTTGGCGCCATTGCCACGCAACAGCACACAAACGACCTGCGGTTCCCGAGCCCAGGCATCGAGGCGATCACGCAAGGCGTTGATCATCGGCAGGGACAGGGCGTTCAGGGATTTTTCGGCATCCAGGGTGGCGATGCCGATGCGGGCACCGTCGATACCAGTGAGCTCTTCGAAGTGCAGATTCATCGTGACCTCGATCAGAAATTTGAATGTTCAGTATGACCGCTATGTAGGAAAGTGCCGGTTCTGCGTCAGATCAATTGACAAGCCCTGTAGGCTTTCCTAGGGTGCGGCCATTGTTTTTTACCGGATGCAACCATGACTGCCGACGACCGTATCAAACTCGAACCGAGCTGGAAGCAGGCCCTGCGTGCCGAGTTCGACCAGCCCTACATGGCGGAGTTGCGTGAGTTCCTACGCAGTGAATACGCCGCTGGCAAGGAGATCTATCCGCCGGCTTCGCTGATTTTCAACGCCCTCAATTCCACGCCGCTGGATAAGGTCAAGGTGGTGATTCTCGGCCAGGACCCTTACCACGGTCCAGGCCAGGCCCATGGCTTGTGCTTCTCGGTTCAGCCGGGCGTGCCGACACCGCCGTCCCTGGTGAACATCTACAAGGAATTGAAGCGCGACCTGAACATCGACATCCCGAATCACGGCTACCTGCAAAGCTGGGCCGACCAGGGCGTGTTGCTACTCAACACGACCCTGACCGTGGAGCGCGCCAATGCCAACGCCCACGCCAAAAAAGGCTGGCAGCACTTTACCGACAGGATCATTGAAGTCGTCAGTGAACACCAGCCGCACTTGGTGTTCCTGTTGTGGGGCGCCCATGCCCAGAGCAAGCAGAGGCTGATCGATGCGACCAAGCATTTGGTGCTGACTTCGGTCCACCCGTCGCCGCTGTCGGCCCACCGAGGTTTCATCGGCTGCGGGCATTTCAGCCGGACCAACAAGTTTCTCCAGCAGCATGGCGAGACGCCGATCGATTGGCGGTTGCCGCCGCTTTAAGTGGTCGGCAGTCAGGGCCCCATCGCGAGCGAGCTCGCTCCCACAGGTTCAGGGCAACACGAATCCCCTGTGGGAGCGAGCTTGCTCGCGATGAAGGCGTCGCGGATGATCAGGCCGAACTCGACTGGCGCATCCAATACCTGAACAACGGCTCCGCCAGAAACAGCACGAACAGCAACCGCATCACCTGCAACGCCGTCACCAATGGCACCGACAGTTGCAGCGTCTCCGCCGTCAGGCTCATTTCCGCGATGCCGCCGGGCATCATGCCCAGCGTCAACGAACGCAGATCCAGATGGGTCAAGGTGCTCAAGCCTAGGGCTGCAAGCGTGGCGATCAGCATCGTCAATACCGTGCCAACCAACGTGCGGCCCATGAACGACGGTGCCCGACGAAAGAACTGCCGGTTGAAATGACAACCCAACCCGCTGCCGATCAGCCACTGGCCGATCTGGCTGGCGCCGTTGGGCAGGCCGATGTGCAGGTCCCAACCGACGCTCACCGCCGCGCTCACCAGCAACGGCCCGAACAACCAGGGATTGGGTTGGCGCAAGCGCTCCCAGACCCAGGCGAGCAGGGCGCCCGCCGGAAACAGGAGCGCCAGCCACAGCCAGTCCACTGTCGTGGCATGTTGCACCGGAGCACCTTCGCCCAACAGGTACTTGAAGGCCGCCGGCACGCACAGCACCACCACCAGCACCCGCAAGCTCTGGCCCGCGGCGACACGGCTGAGGTCCGCGCCGTTGCGGGCACCGAGGTTGACCATTTCGCCGGAACCGCCGGGCATGCTCGAGAAAAACGCGGTAGCACGGTCCTCGCCGGTGCGACGCATCAGCCAGACACTTACCACGCTGGACACGCTGGTGATCAGCGCGCCGAAAAAGATCAGGCCGAAGTGGCTCAGGACCTGTTCCATCACCACCGGGGTGAAGTGCAGGCCGATGCCGATGCCCACCACCCATTGGCCGCATTTGCGGCCGCCGGGGATTTCCGCCAATTGCCACGGCGTCAGGCAGCGCACCAGGATGATCGCCAGCAACGAGCCGACCATCCAGGGCAAAGGCCAGCCGATCAGGCTGGCCAGGTAACCGCCGGCCAGGCCGACCAGCGGTGTTCCCCACCATTGTTTGAAAGTCGCTTCAGACATTGGCCAGGGCGCGACGTTGTGCGGCGCGGCGACGCCAGATCCGCAGCAATGGCATGAACAGCATGATCGCCGTCAGGATCCAGCAGCCGAAGGTGATCGGGCTCGACCAGAGGATTTCCAGCGCACCGTTGGAGATCGACAGCGCACGCCGCAGGTTCTGCTCCATCAGGCCGCCGAGAATGAAGCCCAGCAGGACCGGCGACAGCGGGAAATCCAGTTTGCGCAGGATGTAGCCGAAGATACCAATGCCGATCATCAGGAACAGGTCGAACGTCGTGGCATGTACTGCGTAGACGCCGATGCCGGTGATGATCGCGATGACCGGTACCAATGCCCAGTTCGGCACGGCCAGGATACGGGTGAAGATGCGGATCATCGGGATGTTGAGGATCACCAGCATGATGTTGGCGACGAACAACGAGGCGATCAGGCCCCAGACGATGTCCGGCTGTTGCTGGAACAGCAGCGGACCG
Source organism: Pseudomonas sp. NFACC14 (assembly GCF_900106885.1). NCBI lineage: Bacteria > Pseudomonadati > Pseudomonadota > Gammaproteobacteria > Pseudomonadales > Pseudomonadaceae > Pseudomonas > Pseudomonas sp. NFACC14. The sequence continues at coordinate 40,418 of NZ_FNOA01000023.1, read as the reverse complement.
GGCGTGATGTTGTACAGCGACAGTGCGCCGATCATCACCGCCGTGGTGCCCGAGCCAGGCACACCGAGGGTCAGCATCGGCACCAGCGCGCCGCAGGCTGCGCCGCCAATGGCGGTTTCCGGAGCAGCGAGGCCGCGTTTGTCACCCTGGCCGAACTTGCCACTGGCACCGGCGATGCGCTTCTCGGTCATGTAGGCCACGGCACTGGCCAGGGTCGCCCCTGCACCGGGCAACACGCCCATGATGAAGCCGAGCACGCCGCAACGCAGGTTCACGACGAAGACCGACGCCGCTTCCTTGAAGTTGAACATCATCCGCCCGGTGGCTTCCACCGCTTCCTGGCCGCGATGGGTTTTCTCCAGCAGCAACAGGATTTCACTGATGGAGAACAAACCCAGCACCAGCACGACGAATTGAATGCCGTCGGTCAGGTGGATGTTGTCACCGGTGAAGCGGTAGACGCCGCTGTTGGCATCGATCCCGACACTGGACAGGAACAGCCCGATCAGCGCCGCAATGAACGTCTTGAGCGGTCGGTCGCCGGCCATGCCGCCCAGGCAGACAATGGCGAACACCATCAGGACGAAATATTCCGCCGGTCCGAAGGCAATCGCCCATTTGGCCAGCAACGGCGCGAACAGCACCATCCCGCAGGTGGCGATGAACGCGCCGATGAACGAACTCCAGGCCGACAGCGACAACGCCACCCCGGCCAGGCCTTGGCGAGCCATCGGGTAGCCGTCGAGGGTGGTCATCACGGTGGAGGCTTCACCGGGAATGTTGAGCAGGATCGAGCTGATGCGCCCGCCGTATTCGCAACCCAGGTACACCGCCGCCAGCAGGATCAACGCCGACTCCGGCGGCAGCCCCAGTGCGAAGGCGATCGGGATCAGCAGCGCCACGCCGTTGATCGGGCCCAGGCCCGGCAGCAGCCCGACCACCGTGCCGATCAGCGTACCGGTCAACGCGGTGACGAGGTTGTAGGGGGTCAGTGCAACGCCAAAACCCTGGCCGAGATAATTCAGGGTATCCATATCAATTCTCCAGGACGTCGAGCAGGCCCAGGGGCAGCGGCACGTCCATCAGCTTGTCGAACAACAGATAAAGACCGATGGCCATCAGGCTGATGATCACCACGCTCGGCACCCAGCGCCCGCCATACAGGCGCGCCATCGGCACGCCGATCAGGATGCTGGCGACAATGAAGCCCAGGGGTTCGAAGGTCCCGGCGAATACCAGCAGCAGCGCCACACAGATGCCGATCTTCTGCAGGGTTTCACGGTCCAGCTGCGGGTCTTCGTCGCTGTGCACGATGGGGGTCGGACGAAACAGCATGTACAGCAGCGCCAGGCCCATCAGCCCCAGCATCAGCAGGGGAAAGGCGCGCGGGCCGACTGGTTCGTAGGAAAAGGCGGCCTGATACGGCCAGGCCATCAGCGCGAAGCCGATGCAAACCAGCAGCAGCACCGCGGCAAAAATACGTTGGATGGTGAGCATGACTAACTCCTGGGCGGCGCCGGTGATGCCAGCGCCGCCACGCGAACAGAGACGGTTACTGGATCAGGCCGAACTCTTTGGCCAGCACCTTGTAATCAGCCACTTGTTTCTTCACGTAGGTGTCCAGTTCCGGGCCGGTCATGGCAAACGGGAACAGCTCGCGCTGGTCGCGCAGCTTGGCGAACTCTTCGGAAGCCAGCAGCTTGTCGAATGCCTCTTTCCACCAGGCGTAGTCTTCATCGCTGACTTTTGGCCCGAGGTAGAAGCCGCGGACCACCGGCCAGACGATGTCATAGCCTTGCTCGCGGGCGGTGGGGATGTTTTTCATCTCCGGCTCGTCGATGCGCTTCTCGGCAAACACCGCCAGCAGGCGCATGTCGCCGCTCTGGATGTGGGGCATGGAGTCGGAAATGTCGGTACTGCCGACCTGGATGTGGCCGCCGAGCAGCGCCGTGGCGATCTCGCCGCCGCCTTCGAGGGCCACGTAACGCAGGTCGCGGGGGTTGATGCCGGCGGCCTTGGCGATCAGGGCGGTCTGCATCCAGTCCTGGCTGCCGACGGTGCCGCCGGAACCGATGACTACCGACCCCGGATCTTTCTTCAGGGCCTGTACCAGATCGTCGAGGTTCTTGTAGGGCGAATCGCTTTTCACCGCGATGGCGCCATAGCTGGTGCCGACGGCGGCCAACCAACGCACGGCGCTTTCATCGAAACGACCGAACTTGCCCTGGGCCAGGTTCAGCAACGAGCCACTGGACCAGGCCACCAATGTGCCGGCGTCGGCCGGACGCTGGGCGACCACTGCGTTGTAGGCTACCGCGCCGACGCCGCCGGGCATGTAGGTGACGCGCATCGGCTTGGTCAACAGCTTCTGGTTGACCAGCGCGCTTTGCACCAGCTTGCACGTCAGGTCGAAGCCGCCGCCAGGGGAGGCCGGGGCGATGCATTCGGGGCGCTTGGGTTCTTTGGCCGGATCAGCGGCGAGCAACTGCCCGGCGAACATCAGGCATCCGGCGGCCAAGGCTACTTTACGCAGTGATAGGTTCATCGTTATCTCCACAGGAGTTGTTGTTGTGTGTGGTGTAGATTTGGTGTTGCTGGCCCCCGGCCCTCGCGGCGCGGATGGCGGGCGCAGGTTGTTTGCCGAACGTATCGGGATTGAAGGCGTGGGAGGGCACCAGACCGAGGCGTGATGGCGCTGGCCAGGGTGGTCTGATTGAAGCGGGAAAGGCGGGTAGGCATTGGGGCCTGGAGCTGTAGAGACAGCATGTGATGACTCCGCTTTTATTGTTTTTATTCGGCGAAAACGCTTCGAGGCGTTTTTCGTTCGCGAGGTGCGTCGCGGCGGGCAGTCGAAACCGTCCGTGGGAGGACTCTAACGGCTCAACCTTTCGCTAACCTTTCAAAATCTTTCAACGTGTTTTTGGCTTCACAGGGGCGGATGCGGCTGTAAACTCCGCGCCAAAGAATGGCGTCGACCATCCCTGAATCGAGGAATAACCCATGCGTGTTCTGCTCGTCGAAGACCATCTGCAGCTCGCCGAAAGCGTTGCCCAGGCGCTCAAGAGCACCGGTTTGACCGTGGACGTGCTGCACGACGGCGTCGCGGCCGACCTGGCCTTGAGCAGCGAGGAATACGCCGTGGCGGTGCTCGATGTCGGGCTGCCGCGCATGGACGGTTTCGAGGTGCTGGCGCGCCTGCGGGCTCGCGGCAAGACTTTGCCCGTGCTGATGTTGACCGCCCGCAGCGACGTCAAGGACCGCGTCCATGGCCTCAACCTCGGTGCCGACGACTACCTGGCCAAGCCATTCGAGCTCACTGAGCTTGAGGCCCGGGTCAAGGCCCTGTTGCGCCGCAGCGTACTGGGCGGCGAACGCCAGCAGCGCTGCGGCGGGCTGGTCTATGACCTGGACACCCGGCGTTTTACCCTCGACGATGAATTGCTGACCCTGACCTCCCGCGAGCAAGCCGTGCTCGAAGCATTGATTGCCCGGCCGGGGCGGGTGATGAGCAAGGAGCAACTGGCGGCCCAGGTGTTCGGCCTGGACGAAGAAGCCAGCCCGGATGCCATCGAAATCTACGTCCATCGCCTGCGCAAGAAACTCGACGGCCATGCAGTCGCGATCGTGACGTTCCGCGGCTTGGGCTACCTGCTGGAAAACCGCAATGCATAAGCCCGACAGCCTGCGCTGGCGGCTGCTCTGGAACCTGGCGTTGCTGCTGGTGGTGCTGATGCTCGCCAGCGGCCTGAGCGCCTACTGGAACGGCCGCGAAGCGGCGGACACCGCCTATGACCGGACCCTGCTGGCCTCGGCCCGGACCATCGCCGCGGGCCTGTCCCAGCGCGACGGCAGCCTCAGCGCGGATGTGCCCTACGTGGCCCTGGACACCTTTGCCTACGACAGTGCCGGGCGCATTTATTACCAAGTCAATGACATCGACAAGAAGTTGATCTCTGGCTACGAAAATCTTCCCGGCCCGCCGCCCGGGACGCCCCGCACGGACGATTACCCGGCCCTGGCGCGCTTCTATAACGCCCAATACCAGGGGCAGAGCGTGCGGGTGGTGAGCCTGCTCAAGGCGGTGAGCGAGCCGAACATGAATGGCATGGCGGAAATTCGCGTGGCCGAGACCGAAGAGGCGCGGGTCAGCATGGCCCGTGGCCTGATGGCCGACACCCTGTTGCGCCTGGGCATGCTGGCCGTGGGCGCGCTGCTGTTGGTGTGGTTTGCGGTCAGTGCGGCGTTGCGCCCGTTGGAGCGCTTGCGCACGGCGGTGGAGGAGCGCCAGCCGGACGATCTGCGGCCGTTGCCGCTGGTGGAGGTGCAGCACGAATTATGGCCGCTGGTGCGGGCCCTGAACCATTTCACCGAACGCCTGCGCGGGCAATTCGAGCGGCAGGCTCAGTTCATCGCCGATGCCGCCCATGAACTGCGTACGCCGCTGGCCGCGCTCAAGGCGCGCCTGGAGCTGGGTTTGCGCGCCAGCGAGCCGGCGACCTGGCGTGAAACCCTGGAGACCGCGGCTCAGGGGACCGATCGATTGACCCACCTGGCCAACCAGTTGCTGTCCCTGGCGCGGGTGGAAAATGGCGCCCGGGCCATTGCCGAAGGCGGTGCTCAGTTGCTCGATCTCAGCCAGTTGGCCCGTGAGCTGGGCATGGCCATGGCCCCGCTGGCCCATGCCCGAGGCGTGGCGCTGGCCCTGGAAGCCGACGAGCCGGTATGGCTGCGGGGCGAGCCGACCTTGTTGAACGAGCTGTTGAGCAACCTGGTGGACAACGCCCTGGCCCACACTCCGTCGGGCGGCAACGTGATCCTGCGGGTCACCGCACCGGCGGTCCTGGAAGTCGAGGACGACGGGCCAGGCATTCCGCTGCATGAGCGGGACCGGGTGTTCGAGCGCTTCTATCGACGCAACCAGCAAGTGGCCGGTTCCGGGCTGGGGTTGGCGATCGTCGGCGAAATCTGCCGCGCGCATCTGGCGCAGATCACCTTGCATGACGGGCAGGAACGCGGGCTGAAGGTGCGGGTGAGCTTTATCCCTGGTTCAGATTAAGCCCGCTATTGTGGCGAGGGGATTTATCCCCGCTGGGCTGCGAAGCGGCCCCAACTGGCGATTGCGGCCTGTTCAAACAGACTGCGAGGGGCGCTTCGCGCCCCAGCGGGGATAAATCCCCTCGCCACAGGTCAGCGCCTGATCCAGGTTTCGTGGTGTCAGCCTGGGGCTCAATAAAACATCGACCGCGCTTCTTCGATATCCGCACACCGGGCCTTGTTCTCCGGGTCGATGCCCAGTTTCTTGAAGGCTGGGACGCCGAATACATCAATCTTGCTCAGGGGATGGTCGGTGTCCTTGTAGCAATACAGCGCAGCGACCTGCACCAGGTCGACATAATCGATTTGCCTGGAGTCGCGGTTGAAATCCAGATACAGCCCCGGCAGCTTCACCAACCGCTCCGGAAATTCCCAGACACTGAGCAATTTGTCCCCCAGCACCGGGTGAATCGTTTCGATCACATGGTTGAGGCTGACCGGGTCCGAGAGCAGTTCATTATTGTCCTGTGCGTACGTAAGGATCGGCAGCACGCCGATCTGATGCACCAGACCACCCAACGCAGCCTGGTCCGGCTTGAGTTGGGTGTAGCCGCGACACAACGCATAGCTGACGCCGGCGATCTCCAGGCTTTTGCGCCAGACTTCGCGCATCTTCAGTTCCACCACCTCGGAGCGGGCGTGGAAAATCTGCTCCATCACCAGGCCAATGGCCAAGTTGCTGCTGTAGTTGACGCCCAGTCGAGTGATGGCCGTGTGCAGGTCAGTGACTTCCTGGGTGGCCCGCAACAGCGGGCTGTTGACCACTTTTATCAGGCGTGCCGAGAGGGCCGTATCGCGGCCGATCACTTTGCTCAGGTTGCTGACGCTGATTTCCGGGTCTTCGGCGGCCCGGCGAATCTGCATGGCCACTTCCGGTAATGTTGGCAGAACCAGGTCATCGTTATCGATGGCCTGCACCAAATCCCGTTGGACCTTATCCGCCAAATCGCTCATTTCGGTTCTCTAGGGTGTTGCGACAAATGCTGCGATCAGCGCTGGATTTCGCGGTCGCGGTCCAGTTCGTAAGGCAGGTCCAACAATTGAAGGCGAGGGCCTTCCAAGGCACCGAGGTGCAGATTGTCATCTTCTGCAGCTTCGGCCTGTAATACCGCCAGCAGTTCAATGTTTCCTTCGCCGCGGGCGGCAATCACCACTTCGCCGATGGAACTGCCGTGAGTGGGGGAGAACAGCGCCGTGCCGGGTTCCGGCAGTTCGCTGGCGTCCAGTTGCAGGCGATACAGGCGTCGCTTGAGCTTGCCCAGGTATTGCATGCGCGCGACGATTTCCTGGCCGGTGTAGCAGCCTTTCTTGAAGCTGACGCCGCCGACGGCCTGCAGGTTGAGCATCTGTGGGATGAACAGTTCGCGGGTGGTTGGCATGACCTGGCCGATCCCGGCACGGACCTGGCCCAGCAGCCAGGGGTTCAGGTCCGCCTCGGCCAGCTCCGCGCCCAGGCGGGTTCGCAGTGCCTGTGCCTGTTCGGCGGGTGCCCAGAGCTCGGCGCGGCCGGGAGACACGCGGATGGCGATCAAGGCTTCATGGCGCGCCACGCTGTCGGTGTCGCTCGGCAGTTCGAGGCCCAGTCCAGCCAGGGCATCGTCGGCATTTTCCAGGCCGAAGCGAACCCAGGCGGCGCTTTCGTCGGTGAGCTTGGATTTGGAGAACACGGCGTATTTTTTCAGGTCCGCCAATTGCGGTTCGAGCAGTTCGGTGGCCATGGCCATCAACACACCGTCGCCTTCGAGCAGGATGCGGAAGCTCGATTGCATCCGGCCTTTCTGCGTGCAGCGGGCGCCGAGGCTGGCCCGGTTGTCGCTCAGGTAGTCGAGGTTGCAGGTCAATTGGCCTTGCAGGAATTTGCTGGCATCCACGCCGCGGACCGCAAGGACGCCTTCGTGGGACAGGGTGCAGAAAAAAGCGAAATCAGCCATGGGTCATCGCAGGGTAAAAAGTCTGGTAGACATCATAAGGGGACGCCCTTGAAATGGGTAGTTCACAAAGGATCGGTGGTGCCTGACCAAAGCCGTCTGTCGCGCTGTGGCGAGGCCTGTATACTTGCGCTCTATTTGAGGAGCGCTCCATGGTCGAAGATGTTGAACTGAATCGCCTCTACTGGCACAGCCGCCGCGGCATGCTTGAGCTGGACGTGTTGCTGGTGCCGTTCGTGAAAGAGGTTTACCCCCACCTCAATGAAGTGGACCGTGCATGCTACGTCCGCCTGCTCGAATGCGAGGATCAGGACATGTTCGGCTGGTTCATGGAGCGCAGCGAATCCGAAGACCCCGAGTTGCAGCGCATGGTCCGGATGATCCTGGACCGTGTCCAACCCAAGTAATCGCTTCGAATGCCGCTGGCAGGCCTCCGGGCAACTGCTGGCGGCCTATCTGCTGGCCCAGGTGTTCGCCCTGGGTTCGTTGTTGCTGTTGTCCATCGCGTCCTGGTGCGCCGCGCTTGGCATTATCGTGTGCCTGGCCCATGGCGCCTGGGCGATCCCCCGGCATGTGGTGCTGACCCATCGCCGGGCCTTTTGCGGATTGCGCCACAATGCCGCGGGCTGGCAGCTCTGGAGCCGGGCCGATGGCTGGCGGGCTGTGCAGTTGCGCCCCGATAGCCTGGCGCTGCCGCTGATCATCGTGCTGCGTTTCCGATTGCAGGGTGAGCGACGGGTCCGATCGCTGTGCGTGCTCCGCGACGCGCTGGCGCCGGATGTCCATCGGCGCCTGCGGGTGCGGCTCAGGTTCAGTCGGCGTAGGTGGGCGGCACCAGGATAGTGTCCAGTGCCTCGGGCAGCAGGTTCGGGTAGTCGAGGGTGTAATGCAGCCCCCGGCTTTCCTTGCGTTCCATGGCCGAGCGAATCATCAGTTCCGCCACCTGGGCCAGGTTGCGCAGTTCGATCAGGTCGCGGCTGACTTTGTAGTTGCTGTAGAACTCGTCGATCTCATCCAGCAGCAAGCGCACCCGATGCTGTGCCCGTTGCAGGCGTTTGTTGGTGCGTACGATGCCCACGTAGTCCCACATGAAGCGCCGCAGTTCATCCCAGTTGTGGGCAATGATCACGTCTTCGTCCGAGTCGGTGACCTGGCTGGCGTCCCACGAGGGCAGGGCGACCGGAATGGCGATCTGCGGCAGTTGCTCGAGGATGTCTGCCGCCGCCGAACGGGCGTAGACGAAACATTCCAGCAGCGAATTGCTGGCCATGCGATTGGCGCCGTGCAGGCCGGTGAAGCTGGTTTCGCCAATGGCATACAGGCCAGGCACGTCGGTGCGGCCGTGTTGGTCGACCATCACGCCGCCGCAGGTATAGTGCGCCGCCGGCACCACCGGGATCGGTTGTTTGGTGATGTCGATGGAAAACTCCAGGCAGCGCTCGTACACCGTCGGGAAGTGGCTCTTGATGAACGCTTCGGGCTTGTGGCTGATGTCCAGGTAGACGCAATCGATACCCAGGCGCTTCATTTCGTGGTCGATGGCCCGGGCGACGATGTCGCGCGGCGCCAGTTCGGCGCGCGGATCGAAGCGTTGCATGAAGCGTTCGCCGTTGGGGAGCTTCAAATGGGCCCCTTCGCCACGCAGGGCCTCGGTCACCAGGAAGCTCTTGGCCAGTGGGTGATAGAGGCAGGTGGGGTGGAACTGGTTGAACTCCAGGTTCGCCACCCGGCAACCCGAACGCCAGGCCATGGCGATGCCGTCGCCGCAAGCGCCGTCGGGGTTGCTGGTATAGAGGTAGACTTTCGCCGCGCCACCGGATGCCAGGACGACGAAGCGCGCGCCGTAGGTGTCGACTTCGCCAGTGCCGCGATTGAGCACGTAGGCGCCCAGGCAGCGGTCACCGTCCAGGCCCAGGCGTTTTTGGGTGATCAGGTCGACCGCGACGCGCTGTTCCAGCAATTCGATGTTCGGTCGTAATCGCGCCTGGGCGAGCAGGGTCTTGAAGATCGCCGCCCCCGTGGCGTCGGCCGCGTGGATGATGCGCCGATGGCTATGGCCGCCTTCGCGGGTCAGATGGAACTCGAAACCGCCGTCTTCGGTGCCCGATTGTTCGTCACGGGTAAACGGCACGCCCTGGTCGATCAGCCACTGGATGGCTTCCCGGCTGTGCTCGACGGTGAAACGCACCGCTTGCGGATCGCAAAGGCCACCGCCGGCGTTGAGGGTGTCGTCGACATGGGATTCAATGGTGTCGGTATCGTCCAGCACGGCGGCGACACCGCCCTGGGCCCAGAAGGTCGAACCGTTGGCCAGATCGCCCTTGCTCAGCACTGCGATGCGCAAATGCGCAGGCAAGGTCAGCGCCAGGCTCAATCCGGCGGCTCCGCTGCCGATTACCAGAACATCGTGTTGAAACTGTTGGCTCATTCGAATGGTTTCCGCTCAAGGCGACCCGGGTCGGGGTTGGCGCCAGACACCGCTTCAACGGGTCGGGCAGCCACGCAGCCCACTAGTATATAGAGGGGGGGATCGGCACAATAGTCGGGCATTCATGGCAATGTGAAACCAGCGTGACAGAAAAGCGACACGCTTCGTCGGATCATCCGCTTGGCTTTGAGCCGATAAAGGCGGCCGTTTCGAGGACAGAACGCTGTTTATCACGTCATGGGGGCCTGATATTCAGTTCATGGTGGTGTAAATAGCGGGAACTTTTGCCAAGCGCCTACGTTCAATAGACGGTTGTCTGCAAAAGGGAGCAGCGTCGGGTTGGTGCAAGATTTCGATTGGAATCTCGGCCGACAGACCCGATGACAGATTATTCGCGCAGCCGGGGAATCTCCTGCTGCGTTTTTCGTGCGTGCCGAGATCAGAGCGCGCCGGAAACTTGCTTGGAAGGGGGAGAACTTTTGCGAAAAGCCCGAGTCTATGTTTGCAAGCCCGGTCAATTAGTAATGCAAGCCTCCTTCGAGCTTATCGAGGAGTGTTCATGCTAACCCAGGAAGAGGATCAGCAGCTGGTCGAGCGGGTCCAACGCGGCGACAAGCGAGCTTTCGATCTGCTAGTGCTGAAATACCAGCACAAAATTCTCGGGTTGATCGTGCGTTTCGTGCACGACACCCATGAAGCGCAGGATGTCGCTCAGGAAGCCTTCATCAAGGCCTACCGCGCACTTGGTAATTTCCGCGGGGACAGCGCGTTTTACACGTGGCTTTACCGCATCGCCATTAACACGGCGAAAAACTATCTGGTTTCACGCGGCCGCCGGCCGCCGGATAGTGACGTAAGTTCTGAAGATGCCGAGTTCTATGATGGCGATCATGGCCTCAAGGATCTCGAATCACCGGAACGTGCGTTGCTGCGGGATGAGATTGAAGGCACCGTCCATCGAACCATCCAGCAACTGCCTGAAGATTTGCGTACGGCTTTAACTTTACGTGAATTCGACGGTCTGAGTTACGAAGACATTGCGAGCGTCATGCAATGTCCTGTGGGCACCGTGCGCTCCCGGATTTTCCGCGCTCGGGAGGCCATCGATAAAGCCCTGCAACCCTTGTTGCAGGAAAACTAGAGACAGCGGCGACAGCCAAGAGAGGAACGCCATGAGTCGTGAAGCCCTGCAGGAATCGCTGTCCGCAGTTATGGACAACGAAGCGGACGAACTTGAATTGCGTCGGGTACTGAATGCCTTCGACGATGTTGAAACACGTGAGACCTGGGCTCGTTACCAGATCGCCCGGGCTGTCATGCACAAGGATTTGCTGCTTCCACGCCTGGACATCGCCGCGGCCGTTTCTGCTGCATTGGCTGACGAAGCCGTACCGGCAAAAGCCTCACGCGGATCATGGCGCAGCCTGGGTCGCCTGGCGGTAGCCGCGTCGGTCACCGTTGCCGTATTGGCCGGTGTGCGCCTGTACAACCAGGATGAGATTGCCGGCGTGCAAATGGCGCAGCAGTCCAACCAGCCTGGCTTGGCCGCTCCACAGGTCAAGGGCCCAGCGGTATTGGCCGGTTACAGCGAAGGTTCGGAAACCGCGGGCCCGATGGTCAACGGTGTTCTGCAAGGCCAGCCCGGCTGGCATGATCAGCGTCTGCCCAACTACCTGCGTCAGCATGCCCAGCAAGCTGCCCTGAAAGGTACCGAAAGCGCGCTGCCTTACGCCCGTGCCGCCAGCCTGGAAAACCGTTAATAAGGAAAACCATTGCGCGCCATACCTCTATTCACGCTTATGCTTGGTGGCTGGTGTGCGATTCCAGCCCATGCCGATGAGGCTCAGGACTGGTTGAGCCGCCTGAGTCAAGCCGAGCAACAGCAGAGCTTCCAGGGCACTTTCGTTTACGAGCGCAACGGTAGTTTTTCTACGCATAACATCTGGCATCGCGTCCAGGATGGCAAGGTCCGCGAGCGGTTACTCCAGCTCGACGGCTCGGCACAGGAAGTCCTGCGCATTGATGGGCATACTCAATGCGTCAGCGGCTCCTTGATCGCGGGGCTGGGCAATGCGCCGGACGGCACTTCACGTGCGCTCGATCCGCAAAAACTCAAGAATTGGTATGACCTTGCCGTCGTAGGCAAGTCGCGCGTGGCCGGGCGTCAAGCGGTCATCGTGGCGTTGACGCCCAAGGACCAGCATCGTTATGGCTTCGAGCTGCACCTGGACAAAGAGACCGGCCTGCCGCTCAAGTCCCTGTTGCTCAATGACAAGGGCCAGTTGCTCGAACGTTTCCAGTTCACTCGCTTGAACGTCGCAGTGCCCACGGACGGTGAGTTGCAAGCCAGCGCCGAATGCAAGGCTGTCGCGCAGGATCCCGGCAAGGCCGTTGCGGTGAAAGCCGCCTGGCACTCGGACTGGTTGCCGCCCGGCTTTGAACTGACCAGCAGTGCCATGCGCAAGGACCCGGACACCCAGATCCAGGTCAGCAGCTTGATGTACGACGATGGCCTGGCACGCTTCTCGGTGTTCCTGGAGCCGTTGAACGGTGCCAATGCCACCGATACCCGTACTCAACTCGGTCCGACGGCTGCCGTCTCCCGCAGGCTCACGACGCCCCAAGGCGAAATGATGGTCACGGTGGTCGGTGAGATTCCTATCGGTACGGCGGAACGGATCGCGCTTTCCATGCGCTCCGACGTCACCGCGACTCAATAGCCGGTTGACGGCGCGGGTGATTCGATTGCGCGAGAGGCTGATGACGCCAGGGCTTGATCGAAATGCCGAAACTTCCTGTCAGCATTTTCATTTGCAAAAACCCAGCTTTTTTTCTATAGGTCAGAGCCGCTCGGCTCTGGCCTTGTCTGTTCCCGGAACAAAAATACCGGCGTATCTTTCCCTGGTATTCCTTGCTCCATATCGCTTAACCATGCTCGTCGTAACGGGAGCCGTATGTCGATACCACGCTTGAAAACCTATCTCTCCATTTTTGCCACCGTGCTTGTGCTCGGCCAGGCCGTTCCTGCCGTGGCGGTCGAATTGCCTGATTTCACGCAACTGGTCGAGCAGGCTTCACCCGCCGTGGTGAACATCAGCACGACCCAGAAGCTGCCGGATCGCCGTGTATCGGACCAGCAGATGCCGGACCTGGAAGGCTTGCCGCCGATGCTGCGGGAGTTCTTCGAGCGTGGCATGCCACAACAACCCCGTTCGCCCGGCGGTGGCCGTCAGCGCGAAGCCCAATCCCTGGGGTCGGGCTTCATCATTTCGCCTGATGGCTACATCCTGACCAACAACCATGTGATCGCCGATGCCGACGAAATCCTGGTTCGCCTGGCCGACCGCAGCGAGCTCAAGGCCAAGCTGATTGGCACCGACCCACGTTCCGACGTGGCGCTGTTGAAAATCGAGGCCAAGGACCTGCCGGTGCTCAAACTGGGTAAATCCCAGGACCTGAAAGCCGGCCAATGGGTCGTTGCCATCGGTTCGCCGTTCGGCTTCGACCACACCGTGACCCAGGGTATTGTCAGTGCCATCGGTCGCAGCCTGCCGAACGAAAACTACGTGCCGTTCATCCAGACTGACGTACCGATCAACCCGGGTAACTCCGGTGGCCCGCTGTTCAACCTCAACGGTGAAGTGGTCGGTATCAATTCCCAGATCTACACCCGTTCGGGCGGCTTCATGGGCGTGTCGTTCGCGATTCCGATCGACGTTGCCCTGGACGTGTCCAACCAACTGAAGAGCGAAGGCAAGGTCAGCCGTGGCTGGTTGGGGGTGGTGATCCAGGAAGTGAACAAGGACCTGGCCGAGTCGTTCGGGCTGGATAAACCCGCCGGTGCGCTGGTGGCGCAGATCCAGGAAGGTGGCCCGGCTGCCAAGGGCGGTCTGCAAGTGGGTGACGTGATTCTGAGCATGAATGGTCAGCCGATCATCATGTCCGCCGACCTGCCGCACCTGGTGGGGGCCCTCAAGGCTGGCTCCAAGGCCAATCTGGAAGTGATTCGCGAGGGCAAGCGCAAGAATGTCGAGTTGACCGTCGGGGCCATTCCTGAAGAGGGCAAGGAGCTGGATTCGCTGCCCAAGTCCGGCGTCGAGCGCAGCAGCAACCGCCTGGGCGTGGCCGTGGCAGAGCTGACCGAAGAGCAGAAGCGCACCCTGGAGCTCCAGGGCGGTGTGGTGATCAAGGAAGTGCAGGACGGTCCTGCCGCGTTGATCGGTCTCCAGCCGGGCGACATCATCACGCACCTGAACAACCAGGCCATCGGTTCGGCCAAGGAATTCACCGACATTGCCAAGGCATTGCCGAAGAATCGTTCGGTGTCGATGCGGGTCCTGCGTCAGGGGCGTGCGAGCTTCATCACCTTCAAGCTGGCCGAATGATCGGTTAGCCGCTGAAAAAAAACCGCCTCGAAAGAGGCGGTTTTTTTACGCCTGGCGAATGCTCAGCCCATCATGTCCTTGACCATGCGTTCCTGCTCCATGAGTTCCCGCTGGCGGGCATCGATGCGCGACGACAGGGGGAAATTGGTGCCGGCGCGCCGTTTGGCGAAGTCCAGTTGCTGGATGGCCTGACGGTAGTCGCCCACCAGGGCGAAATACTCGGCACGGGCCTGATGCAGGCCAATGATGTTGCCTGACAGCCCGCGGGTCTCGGCCACCATGTACCAGATGTCCGGATCGTCCGGGCGCGACTTGAGCAAGGTTTCCAGGGCTTTCTCGGCATCGGCGGGGCGGTTCTGCTTGAGCAGCAGGTCGACGCGTACCTGGTTCAGCGGATAGTTGCCCGGGTACTGGCTCAGCATCCGGTCGACGCGGGATTGAGCGTCGGCCAGTTTGTTGCTGGTGATGTCCAGGTCCACCTGGGCGAGGTTGTAGATGATCTCGTTGGGCGATTTAGCCAGTAACGGCTTGAGATTCTCCCGTGCGTCATTCAACTGGCCGCCCTTGATCTGCGCGATCGCCAGGCCATAGCGGGCCACGTCGTTCTTCGGGTTCTCATCCAGCTGTGCCCGGAAACGCTTGGCGCCCAGGCCCGGGGTTTCTTCGTAGGTCAGCTGGACCCGCGCGCGAATCAGTTGATAGCGCACACTGTCTTCGATGCCGCCCGGCCTGGCCTGTTCGGCGCGGTTGCGGGTGTCGGCGATCCGCGATTCGGTCACCGGGTGAGTCAGCAGGAATTCCGGCGGCCTGGCGTCGAACCGGTACTGGCGCATCAGGCGCTCGAACATGGTTGGCATGGACCGCGGGTCGTAGCCGGCCTTCTCGAGGTTCTGGATGCCGATGCGATCGGCTTCCTGTTCGTTCTGGCGCGAGAAGCGCCGTTGTTCCTGGATGGCGGCGGCCTGGGTCCCGGCGATGGCCGCGATCCCGGCGTCACCGCCACCGGCGGCGGCAATCACGATGCCAGCCAGCAGCGCCGCCATCATCGGCACCTGCATGCGTTGCTGGGCTTCGACGCCGCGGGCGAAGTGGCGTTGTGACAAGTGCGCCAGTTCGTGGGCCATGACCGAGGCGTATTCGCCTTCGGTCTGTGCGTTGAGGAACAGGCCGCCGTTGACCCCGACGATGCCGCCCGGTGCGGCGAAGGCGTTGAGCTGCGGGCTGTTGATCAGGATGAACTCCAGGCGCCGGTCGTTGACCTGGCTGGTTTCCACCAGCTTGTACACGCTGGTTTCGACGTAGTCCTTGAGCTGTGGATCGTTGAGCTGTGAAACCTGGCTGCGCAGCAGGGCCAGCCAGGCGCGGCCCAGTTGGTGCTCCTGTTCTGGCGAGACGATGGCAGAACTGGCATCGCCAAGTGACGGCAAGTCGTCGGCGAAGCCCGGTGAGGCAAGCAGGCAAGCGAGCGTCAGCAGGGTGGGGCGCAGAAATGTCATGCACGAAGCCTTAGTTGACAAAGACCCTACTGTAGCCGGACACCGGGCCCGGGACCAGATATTCTAGGCCGCTCAACGACCTGCCGCGGAGCGAACCCATGACTGATGCTGTAGCCCACGATGCCGAACTGGACGCCAGCGGCCTGAATTGTCCGTTGCCGTTGCTCAAGGCCAAGCTGGAACTCAACCGCCTGGCCAGCGGCAGTGTGCTCAAGGTGATCGCCACGGATGCGGGCTCGCAACGTGACTTTCGCACCTTCGCCCGATTGGCCGGTCATACGCTGCTGCGTGAAGAAGACGAAAACGGCGTCTACCGTTACTGGCTGAAAAAGGCCTGAAAAGAACCGATAGCGTCTCTTAAGGATTTTTAATGTTCAAAGTGTTACGCGATTGGATTCAGCGCTACTTCTCCGATGAAGAGGCGGTGGTTCTGGCAGTGCTGCTGTTCCTGGCGTTTACCGCCGTGCTGACCCTGGGCGGCATGCTGGCACCGGTGCTGGCGGGAATGGTGCTGGCGTATCTCATGCAGGGGCTGGTCACGACGCTGGAGCGTTTGCGGCTGCCCGGCGCTGCGGCAGTCGGGCTGGTGTTTGCCCTGTTCATGGGCGTGCTGGTGGTGTTTATCGTGGTGATCGTACCGTTGCTCTGGCACCAGTTGGTGACCTTGTTCAACGAGTTGCCGGGGATGCTCGCCAAGTGGCAGTCCCTGCTATTGCTGCTGCCTGAGCGTTATCCACACCTGGTGTCCGACGAGCAGGTTTTGCAGACCATCGAAGTGGTACGCGGCGAGATCGGCAAGTTCGGCCAATGGGCCCTGACGTTCTCGCTGTCCAGCCTGCCGCTTCTGGTCAACATCATGATCTACCTGGTGCTGGTACCGATCCTGGTGTTCTTCTTCCTCAAGGACCGGGAAATGATCGGGCGTTGGGTGCGTGGCTACCTGCCTCGTGAGCGTGCGCTGATCACTCGAGTGGCCCAGGAGATGAATCGGCAGATCGCCAATTACATTCGCGGAAAAGTCATCGAGATTTTCATCTGCGGCGGCGTGACCTATATCGGTTTCGTGACCATGGGGCTCAACTACGCCGCCCTGCTGGCGCTGCTGGTGGGCATTTCAGTGGTGGTGCCTTACGTCGGCACCGTGGTGGTGACCGTGCCGGTGGCCTTGATTGCGCTGTTCCAGTGGGGCTGGAGCGATCAGTTCATCTACCTGATGGCGGTCTACGGGATCATCCAGACCCTGGACGGCAACGTGCTGGTGCCGCTGCTGTTCTCCGAGGCGGTGAACCTGCATCCGGTGGCGATCATCTGTGCGGTGCTGCTGTTTGGCGGGCTGTGGGGATTCTGGGGGGTGTTCTTTGCGATTCCCCTGGCGACGCTATTCAAGGCGGTGCTGGATGCGTGGCCGAGCAAGGAGCCGGTTGTCGCGCCGCTGTTGTAGCTTTGACCGATGGGGTGAGGCGGATGGCCTCATCGCGAGCAAGCTCGCTCCCACACTGGATTGGTGATGTTAATCAATCGGTGTGGGAGCGAGCTTGCTCGCGATAGCGCCAGTAAATGCAGCTAAAGTTTCAGCCCTTGTTGAGGGCCTGGGCCGCCGCCAGCACCGCATCCACATGCCCCGGCACCTTCACGCCACGCCATTCCTGGCGCAGCACGCCGTTCTTGTCGATCAGGAAGGTGCTGCGATCAACGCCCAGGTATTCCTTGCCGTAGAGCTTCTTCAGCTTGATCACGTCGAACAGCTGGCAGACCGTCTCGTCCTTGTCGCTGATCAGTTCGAACGGGAACTCCTGCTTGCACTTGAAGTTCTCGTGGGACTTGAGACTGTCCCGGGAGACGCCGAACACTTCGGTGTTGGCGGCCTGGAATTGCGCGTACTGATCGCGAAAGCCCTGGCCTTCGGTGGTGCAGCCGGGAGTGCTGTCCTTGGGGTAGAAATAGATCACCACCTGCTTGCCCTTGAGGGCGGCGAGGCTGATGGTCTGCCCGCTGGTGGCGGGCGCCTGGAAATCGGTAACCGGCTGGTCGACGGCAACGGTCATGAACGCTTCCTTACATTGGGTTTTGTGGGCGCCACGGTTCGATCAGGGCATCCAGGTTCATCGCATCGGCGAAGTCCAGGAACTGATCGCGCAGCCAGCTGATCTGGGTGCCGGCGGGCAGGGTCACGGTGAACGTGGCGTTGAGCATGGTGCCGCCGGTCTGTGGGGCCTGATAGGTGTCGCAGGTCAGGTTCTCCAGCTCGACGTGGTGGTCCATGAAGAACTGGCACAGCTCGTTGATGATGTCCGGACGGTAGGCCGAGCTCACGTAGGCCACATAGGGCAGGGCCTGTGGACGGTTCTCCAGGGCGGCGCTGCGCACGACGTTGACGGTAAAGGCATGCTTCTTGGCCAGCACCGGCAGGCTGCCTTCCAGGCGCGCCAGGGCGTCCCAGCTGCCGGAGATCTCGAGCACGAGTGCACTGCATTCGCCATGGCGGGTCAGGCGTGAGGTCACGACGGCGCAGCGATTTTCATGGCTGGCGCGGCACAGGACGTTAGTCAGCTCCATGGGGTTGGCGCCAAGGGCACTGATAACAAGGAATTGTTCGCGGACTGTGGGGGTGGACATGCAGCATTCCTAAAGCGATGAGCGGTCGGTACCTTTGCCGCTCGACACAGCGCCCGGCCCGGGAAAACGAACGGCTCAAGCCTTGTGCCCGGGGTTGCGCTGCATTCCGCGACAGCGGGAAAGCACCAGGACAAACCCGGGATCGGGGCTTGTGGCGTCGAAAACGGAGGCTGGAAACCGGCGTATGAGCTTGTCGGTACCGATCAAAGCCTGAAGGGTAGCGAAAACCATCGCCCAGGGGAATGGTAGTTCGCTTGTACAAGCATCTTGGCGCCAGTACCATTACCGCTCTCTTTTTCCGGCAGGAGCGGTTTCATGATTGCGGGCAGTATGGTGGCACTGGTCACACCCATGGATGCACAAGGGCATCTTGACTGGGCCAGCCTCAGCAAACTCGTGGACTTCCACCTTGAGAACGGCACCCATGCCATTGTCGCCGTCGGTACCACCGGCGAGTCGGCAACCCTCGACGTCAATGAGCACATCGAAGTCATCCGTGCCGTGGTCAAGCAGGTCAACGGTCGCATCCCCGTCATCGCCGGTACCGGCGCCAACTCGACTCGCGAAGCCGTCGAGCTGACCCGCAACGCCAAGGAAGCCGGTGCCGACGCCTGCCTGCTGGTCGTCCCGTACTACAACAAGCCGACCCAGGAAGGCTTGTACCAGCACTTCAAGCACATCGCCGAAGCCGTCGACATCCCGCAGATCCTCTATAACGTTCCTGGCCGCACCTCCTGCGACATGCAGGCCGAGACCGTGATCCGCCTGTCCACCGTGCCGAACATCATCGGCATCAAGGAAGCCACCGGCGACATGAAGCGCGCCAAGGCCATCCTCGATGGCGTGAGCAAGGACTTCATCGTGCTGTCCGGGGATGATCCGACAGCGGTGGAGCTGATCCTGCTGGGTGGCAAGGGCAACATCTCCGTCACCGCCAACGTTGCCCCGCGCGAAATGGCCGACCTGTGCGAGGCCGCGCTCAAGGGCGACGCCGAGACCGCTCGGGCCATCAACGAAAAACTGATGCCGCTGCACAAGGACCTGTTCATCGAGGCCAACCCGATTCCGGTGAAGTGGGCCTTGGTCGAAATGGGCCTGATGCACGAAGGCATCCGCTTGCCACTGACCTGGCTGAGCACCCCCTGTCACGAACCGCTGCGGCAGGCCCTGCGCCAGTCCGGCGTCCTGGTTTAATTGAGGAAGTACAACGCATGAAGCGAATGGCCGGACTTTCCGCACTTGCCTTGATTATCTCCAGCACCAGCGGCTGCGGATGGATCTGGGGACCGGAAGGTTACTTCCGCGACCGTGGTAGCGATTACCTGCAAGCGCAACAGACTGCACCGATGCAACTGCCGCAAGACGTCAACATCGCCAAGCGCCTGGATCCGCTGCTGCCGATTCCGCGCAACGTCGCGGACGACAGCGTCAAGGGCGAATACGTCGTCCCTCGTCCGCAGCCGCTGTCGGCCGTGGCCGACGCCAGCGACTACACCCTGCAGAAGAGTGGCGATTCCAGCTGGGTCATGGGCCAGCATCCGCCAGCCGAAGTCTGGCCGGTGGCGATCCAGTTCTTCCAGGACAACGGTTTCCGCCTGGACGAACAGCGCCCGCAGACCGGCGAGTTCACCACCACCTGGCAGCGCTCCGATGAACTGTCCGCCGCCATGGCCAAGCGCTTGAGCGCCGCCGGTGTCGCGGCCGACAGCGAAACCCGCGTGCGGGTGCGTATCGAGCCGGGCGTGCAGCGCAACACCAGTGAAATCTATGTGGTCAGCGCCGAGCGTCCTGCCGGCAGCACCACCGACGTGGCCTTCACCAACCGTTCGGTCAACACCGGCCTCGACGCTGCGCTGGTGGATGACATGCTCGCCAGCATGAGCCGTACGGCGGAGCAGGGTGGTTCGGTCTCGATGCTGGCATCCAAGGAATTCGATGCGCCGAGCCGCGTCAGCCTGAGCGAAGACGGCAGCGGCAACCCGGTGCTCAACGTCGGCTCCGACCTGGACCGTGCCTGGTCGAGCGTTGGTCGTGCGCTGGAACAGGGTGAGTGGCGCGTCGAGGACATCAACCGCAGCCTGGGCCTGTACTACATCAACCTCGCCGAGAAGGCCGAGAAGAAAGACGACAAGCCTGGCTTCTTCAGTGGCCTGTTCGGCAGCAAGCCGGACAAGGAAGAGATCGAAGCCCGGGCCGAGCGTTACCAGGTTCGCCTGAGCAAGGTCGGCGAAAGCGTCCAGGTCACTGTCGAGAAGAACATCAACACCGTGGCGCCGGCCGATGTGGCCCGCAAGGTATTGAGCGTGATTCAGGATAACCTGGGCTGATCCGATGCGTTTTGCCGTTCTCGGCAGCGGTAGCCAGGGCAACGGCACGCTGGTCGCCAGTGCTGGCACGTACGTGTTGGTCGATTGTGGTTTCTCCCTGCGGGAAACCGAGAAACGCCTGTTGCGCCTGGGTGTGCACCCGGCGCAACTGAGCGCGATACTTGTGACCCACGAGCATGCCGACCACGTGCATGGCGTGGGTTTGCTGTCTCGGCGCTACAATCTGCCGGTGTACCTGAGTCGTGGGACACTGGCAGGCCTGCGCAAGCCCATCGAGCCAGCCGGCTTCGTGGTCGGTGGCGAGCAACTGCGTGTCGGTAGCCTGGACATCAGCGTGGTCAGTGTGGCGCACGATGCCCGGGAACCGACGCAATATGTATTCAGCGACGGCGAGCGGCGCTTCGGGCTGCTCACCGACCTGGGGTCGTATTGCGACAGGGTGATGGACAGTTACCGGGACCTCGATGCATTGATGATCGAGTCCAACCACTGCCGTGACATGCTGGCCCGTGGTTACTACCCGTACTTCCTCAAGCAGCGGGTAGGCGGGGAGCACGGACATTTGAACAACCACCAGGCCGCGTTCCTGGTGGCCGAGTTGGGCTGGCAAGGCCTGCAACACCTGGTCCTGGCCCATCTGAGCAGCAAGAACAACCTGCCGCAGCTGGCCCGGCAATGTTTCGTCGACACCCTCGGGTGCGACCCGGACTGGCTGCAACTGGCCGATCAAGATTCAGGGCTCGACTGGCGACATATCGCCTAGCCCACTACTTAGCAAGCGGAGCCCATCATGGAAAAACGTGAAGAACTCTACCGCGGCAAAGCCAAGTCGGTTTACAAGACCGACGACGCTGACCGCTTGATCCTGCTGTTTCGCAACGACACCTCGGCGTTCGACGGCAAGCGCATCGAACAGCTGGACCGCAAGGGCATGGTGAACAACAAGTTCAACGCCTTCATCATGCAAAAACTCGAAGCCGCCGGCGTGCCGACCCAGTTCGACAAGCTGCTGGGCGACAACGAATGCCTGGTCAAGAAGCTGGACATGATCCCGGTCGAATGCGTCGTGCGTAACTACGCCGCCGGCAGCCTGGTCAAGCGCCTGGGCGTGGAAGAGGGCATGAAGCTCAACCCCTACACCTTCGAGCTGTTCCTGAAGGACGACGCCAAGGGCGACCCGTTCATCAACGAATCCCACGTCGTGGCATTCGGTTGGGGCACCACCGAGCAACTGGCCCGCATGAAGGAATTGTCCCTCAAGGTCAATGAGGTGCTGACCAAGCTGTTCGACGACGCCGGCCTGCTGCTGGTGGACTTCAAGCTTGAATTCGGCGTGTTCAGCGACGGTTCCATCGTCCTGGGCGACGAATTCAGCCCGGACGGTTGCCGACTGTGGGACAAGGACACCAAGAAGAAGATGGACAAGGACCGCTTCCGCCAGGGCCTCGGTGACGTCATCGAAGCCTACGAAGAAGTCGCCCAGCGCCTGGGTGTACCGCTGTAATCGACGCAAGCATCTGATAGCACGGAAAAAATTTCGCTCGGGGGTTCGCTTCCGGCGAATGTGCTGGTATGATGCGCGCCACTGGAGAGATGCCGGAGTGGCCGAACGGGACGGATTCGAAATCCGTTGTACTGGCGACAGTACCTAGGGTTCAAATCCCTATCTCTCCGCCATTATTGAATACGACTAAGCCCCTGAAGTGGTTGAACATTTCAGGGGCTTTTTCGTTTGGTTTGGCGGGCAAAGGACTCGCCATGACGCCGTCTCAGCCTCAGGAGATGGCCCATTAAATAGGATGCTGGAGAAAGACTGGGGGCAGACGACAATTGTGAATTCATATGTAATCAGCCTGCCTCTAATCGTGTCCCCGTTCTCTGCTGATCCGCTTGTAATCGATCCGGGCAAGCCGGAGGGGCTTCAGCATCGTGAATGAGGCTCGCCCCTGACTAAATGGCCCTCTGTGAGAGTCTAATACCAGTCAGTTAACCCCCAAATCCGTGGGAGCAAAGCTTGCTCGCGGTTGGGGTGAGCCAGTCAACAACGGCATTGACCGGTCTGCCGTCATCGCGAGCAAGCTTTGCTCCCACAGGTTGTGTGTCGTTCGATCCTTAGACTGGCATTACCTGTGACAGGCCGGCTCCGCATCCAAGCGCCGAGCTATGACATCGAGTCGTCGCAGCCATCCCTCAAGGGAATGCAGCTCAGTTGTGCAAAGTCCTGGAGGACCACTGAGTCACTCGGAATGTCTCCTCGCATTGCGAGGTTCTCTAAAAGCTGGAGAAATCATCAATCAGATGATGAGTCAGAAAATTCTCTAAATTATGTGGGCGGTAAATGTCAGAAAACTCCCCGCAGCTATTGCCTCCCCCCGCCTTTTTTTATCCCGCACGACCCCCTCCGCAACCTGCATGATCACAGCCCAAGGCTTTGTAACAATTGGACTAATGGTCTATAGCTCAAGGCATGGCTGCCGATAGGCAAGTTAATCCCCATGAAAGGAGTCACCCCATGCCACGGTTTTTCGCCGATCTGGGTTTTCGCTGGAAAATCACTCTGCCCATTGGGTTTCTGGCGCTGTTGTTGGTACTGATGGGGTGGTCGGGCATGCGTGGCATCGGCCAGGTGACTGAATCGAGCACGCAGTTGACCAAGCGCTACCTGCCGGCCATCAGCCTGCTGCTCAACGCGGATCGCGATCTCTACCAGGCCTTTGTGGCCGAGCGAAGCCTGCTCGGGGGCAATGCCGGCAGTCATGCCGAGGCGCTGCGTGCCAGTCATCGGGACAATCTGAAGCAAGCTTATGATCGTGTGCAGAAATATGCCGCGATGCAACCCAGTGCCGAGGCGTTGGCGCTGGTCAGTCAGTTCAACGATCGTTTTGCACAGTGGTCGCAGGTTTCGCGGCAGGTGGTCGAGCAGGCCGCGAGCAATCCGCAGGCGGCCAGTGCGCTGAGTTTTGGTGACGGCGAAAGTAAGTTCGACACCATGCGTGATGCCATCGACAAGCTGGGTGAGCTGGAAGACGAAGCGTCGCTGCGCGAGGGGCAAGCGGCGATTGACCATGGCCAGGCGGTTGGGATACAGCAGGGCGGTATTCTGCTGATCGGCCTGCTGGGATGCATCCTGCTGATTGTTGTCTTGCCAATGGTCGTGCTGCGCCCCATGCGCCGCCTGTTGCATCGGGTCGAACAGATCGCCGAGGGTGGTGGCGATCTGAAAGGCCGTCTCGAAGTGCGTTCAGCTGATGAACTGGGGCAGCTTGGCAGTGCGTTCAACCGATTCCTCGATAAACTGCAACCGCTGATTGCCGAAGTGGGCCGGGTAACCGGCGAGGTCGATGCCGCGGCGCGCGCCATGGCCACGATGGCGGCGACCAACGATCGGTTGATCAGCAGCGAACATGCAGCCCTCGACCAGGTCAGTACCGCCGCGACCCAGATGAGCGCGGCTGTGCATGAGGTAGCCCATAACGCCGTGAACGCGTCGGACGCCGCGCAGCAAGCCAGTAGCCAGTCTCGCGACGGCACCGAGGTCGTCAATAACACCATCGAGTCGATCCGCCAATTGGCCCAGGAAGTGGAGAGCGCTTCGGGCACGATCGAGGCACTGGCCCAGGAAACCTCCAGCATCGGCGCCGTGCTCGAAGTGATTCGGGGCATTGCCGAACAGACCAACCTGCTCGCGCTGAACGCGGCCATCGAGGCGGCACGGGCGGGTGAGCAAGGCCGCGGTTTCGCTGTCGTGGCCGACGAAGTCAGGGCCTTGGCGGCACGCACCCAGGACTCGACCAAGGACATTCAGGTGCGCATCGAGCGCTTGCAAAACGGTGTCGCCAAGGCCGTGCAAGCCATGCATGTGGGCAGCAGCAAGGCCCGGGACAGCGTCGAGCGCGCCGCAGGGGTCGATCAGGTGCTCAGCGGTACCAGCGGCTCGATCCAGCGGATCAACGACATGGCCGCGCAAATCGCCAACGCGTGTGAGGAGCAGAGCAGTGTCACCGAAGAGATCGCCCGCAACATCTCCGACATCCGCGACTTGTCCAACGAAGCGGCATCCAATTCCGCCCAGAGCATGCAGGCCAGTCAGCAGCTTTCGAGCCTGTCGAGAAACCTGGCGGAACTGACCGGCCGCTTCCGCACCTGAAGCCGGTGGTGTCGTGTCTACTGACGACCTCCTGGAAGCCCTGCATCAGCAGGGCTTTGTCCTGATGCCCGGTGTGTTGGATGCCGGGCAGATCGCCGACCTGTGTTGGCCGATCGATGCAGGTGTGTTGGGCGACCATCAGGAAGCTGAATACGATTGAGCCTGGCTCAGTCAGATCCAGACGTCGTTGACCGCCGTTCGCTCATTGGTTTCTTCGCCGGTATTGATCACGCCGCGAGGCTCGATCAACAGCAGTTTCACTTCCCGGGCGGCGCTGGGCTTATGCTCCACACCTTTTTTGACCACGTACATCTCGCCCGGGCCAATCGTCACTGCGCCGTCGCGAAAGTCGATACGCAGCTCGCCCTCCAGCACGATGAAGGTTTCATCCGTATCGGCATGGGCGTGCCAGATGAAGTCGCCTTCGAGCCGGGCGAGCTTGAATTGGTAGTCGTTCATTTCGGCCACGACTTTCGGCGTCCACTGTTCCTGGAACAGGGTGTATTTCTGGGCGAAGTTGATGGGGGCGTAACGGGTCATCGAGGCATCTCCTTGGTGGGTGGTGCGTCCTACTTTATTGTTCGAACCAGCGTGCGTATTGGATGATCGTGCAGCTTTTTTGCGCTGCCAAGTCGCTGTCTCAGCGCAGCATGTTCAGCCAGCGTGCCGGTGAAATACCGAAGGCCTGGGTATGCAACCGGGTCATGTGGCTTTGATCGAAAAAACCACAGGCCAGGGCCACTTCGCTCAATGGCGTACCGTGGAAGGCCAGGCGCCGGGCTTCGCTCAAGCGGCGCTGGGTGATGTAGCGGTAGGGGCTGGTGCCGTACAGCGCCCGGAAATCCCGGGACAGACTCCATCGGTCCCTGCCGCTTGCCTGCACCAGATCGTCCAGGGTGATCACCTGGTCGAGGGCATCGTGGATGAACAGACGGGCACGTTCTGCCGCCGGGTAGTCGATCAGCCGCCGTCCGCGCCTGTTGCCCGCCGCAACGTCGAGGGCCTGGGCCACATCGTAGATGGCGTCCTCTTCCTCCAGCGGGTCGAGGGGATGATCCAGGCTGTTCAACAATCGACGAGTCGCGATGTTGAGGCGAGGATCGCTGGACAATCCACCTTCGATGAAAGGCAGCGGCTTGCCCCCCAACACCTGCTGGATCACCGACGGCTCTATATAGAACATCCGGTAGCGAAAGCCATCGCGGGTCCCTGCTTCGCCATCGTGCACCTCGTCCGGGTGCAGGACGATGGTGCCGCCGGGTTGGCTATGACGCTTGCTGTGGCGATAGTTGAAGCTCTGGACGCCCGAAAGCGTGATGCCGATGGCGTAGGTGTCATGGCGATGGCTGGTATAGCCGTGCCCACTGAAGTAAGCCTCGATGCGTTCCATTTTCCTCGATTCGGGCGCCCGCACTAGCCAGTCGCGGTTGTGGGTGGATCGAGTCATTGCACCGGCCTCCTGCTTTTGTCCGTATACCCTACCTGCCTGGCAACCATCGTCACAGCAAAAAAAGAATCGGTGTAGGAGCTGTCGAGTGCAACGAGGCTGCGATCTTTTCCCTGACACTTGAATCTCAAGCGAAAGATCAAGATCAAAAGATCGCAGGCTTCGCCAGCGCCTACGGACCCCGCCTGGCGCTGTTCAGATTTCTTTTACGGGCGTCTCGTCATGGACGTTCTTGATCAACCTGACGGCGTGAAGGCAGTCACTCTTGTTCACATAGGCTTCGCCACTGGCGATCGTTTCGTGGTTGCCGGCTCTCAAGCGCCAGCGCCATTGGCCTTTTCCGGTGCTCGGGGTGCCTCGGGTCTGTCGATAGATTTCAAAATACATCGGTTCGCTCCCTGCGATTCATTCACTCAAGACATGCGTTGAACATGTGGCTGCAAGCCTAGCCAAGTGGTTGGTTTTGGCTATGGGAAATTCGTTTCCATTGGTTATCGGATATTGCTGGGCAGGGGCCCTGATCGGAAGTTAGACCGTTTCCAGGGGGAAAGTCATGTTGCGAACATGTAGTCGGCTGAAGTTCTGACTTGATCCTTGCGTTGCCCTGCCTGGTCCTGCTTAATACGGTTCGACGCCCAGGGCCGGAAGCCCGATGGGACTGAAAACACTATAAGAAAAAGAGCCATCAAGTGACTGAATATCCAGGAGCGGATCTGCAAGGTCGTCTAGCGCTTTCGCTCGTCATTCCGGTCTATAACGAAGCCCAGTCCATCGAATTGTTCATGGCCAGGATCGAGCAGGTCTTTGCCCGTGAATCGCTGGTGAGCCTGGAACTGGTGTTCGTCAACGACGGCAGCGTGGACGATACGTTGGCGCTGCTGCTGGACAGGCAGAAGGCCGACCCGCGTATCCGCATCGTCGACCTGAGTCGCAACTTCGGCAAGGAAGCAGCATTGAGCGCCGGCCTGCAAGCCGCCCGTGGCCAGGCGGTGGTGCCGATCGACGTCGATTTGCAGGACCCTCCCGAAGTGATCCTGGAAATGATCACCCACTGGCGCAACGGCGCCGAAGTGGTGCTGGGGCATCGGATCAATCGCGACTCCGACTCCTGGGCCAAACAGGTTTCCGCCAACGGGTTCTACCGGCTGCACAACAAAATCGCCGACCACAAGCTGCCGGAGAATGTCGGCGATTTCCGCTTGATGGATCGCTGTGTGGTCGATGCCCTTCTAACCTTGCCTGAATCGCGCCGCTTCATGAAAGGGCTGTTTGCCTGGGTGGGGTTCCGGACCACCCACGTGGACTACGTCAGGCCTGAGCGGTCCGCCGGTGAAAGCAAGTTCAATGGCTGGCGCCTGTGGAATTTTGCCCTGGAAGGCATCACCAGCTTCAGCACCGAACCGCTGCGTATCTGGACATACCTGGGGCTTTGCGTCTCGCTGGTGTCCTTTGCGTTCGCCATATTCATCGTGTTGCGGACCCTGATTTCCGGGGTCGACCTGCCGGGCTATGCCTCGCTGATGGTCGCGGTCACGTTCCTGGGCGGACTGCAACTGATCGGTATCGGCGTGCTGGGGGAATACCTGGGCCGCACCTATATCGAATCCAAGCGTCGGCCGGTTTTCCTGGTGCGGCGCATCTATGACGCCAAGGACTGACCATGGACCTGAAGGAAACCGACATCCTCGGTCCCGATATCGAGCAGCATTGGTACTACCGATCGAAAGCGCGGGCCATGCTCCACCTGCTCAAGGGCACCTCGGCCAGTACGTTGCTGGACGTGGGCGCCGGCTCGGGCTTTTTTTCCCATCACCTGCTGACCCATACCGCAACGGCCCAGGCCTGGTGCGTGGACATCAGCTATCCGGCCGACTCCGACGCCAGCACCGCCGGTAAACCGGTCCGCTACCGACGCGCCATCGACACGCTGGACGCCGACCTGGTGTTGCTGATGGATGTGTTGGAGCACGTGGATGATGACGTGGGCCTGCTCAAGGCCTACGTCGACAAAGTGCCGTCCGGCAGCCGCTTCCTGATCACTGTGCCGGCGTTCCAGTTTCTCTGGAGCGGGCATGACGATTTTCTCGAGCACAAGCGCCGCTATACCCTCAGACAACTGGAAAGCGTCGTGGCGCAGGCCGGTTTGCGGGTCCAGCAAGGGGCTTATTACTTCGGCCTGGTATTTCCCATTGCCGCCGGCCTGCGCCTGTTGCAGCGCAAGGCCTCCGGGGCACCGGCCAAGTCGCAGCTTGCGCGGCATCATCCGCTGGTCAATGGCGTGTTGAGGGCATTGTGCAGCCTGGAGCGTCCGTTCATGGGGGCCAATCGTATCGCCGGCCTGACAGTGTTCTGCCTGGCGCAGAAGCCGTGACCTGGACGCACTCGCCGCTGCTGCGACGTGCCTTGCGCTTTGCCATGACCGGCCTGCTCGTCACCGCGGTCCATGTGGTGGCTGCGGTGCTGTTTGTGCACCTGATCCTGGCCAACCCGCCACTGGCCAACGGTTTCGCCTTTGTCGTGGCGACCGTGGTGTCGTACCTGATCAACACCCTCTGGAGCTTTTCCAGCCGCTTGCATGGTCGCACCCTTGGCCGTTTCGTGGTGGTATCGATCGGCGGGTTCTGGCTGGCGATGCTGGTGGCCTGGGTAGCCCAACGTGCCGGCCTGGATTACCTGGCGGGCATCGCGGCCGTGGCGCTGATCATCCCCGCGTTCACCTTCATCCTGCATAATTTCTGGACGTATCGATGACCGTTCGCGGCAAGCATCACCTGGTTTCCTTGTTGCCCATACTGCTGGGGACGCTGGCGTTCCTGCTGGTGATCGGCCCGCGGGTGCTGGACCCGACGAACATCGTCTGGTTGGGGGAGGGCGATGCGGCGACCCATTACATGGGCTGGGCGTTTTTTCGCAGTTCGCCCTGGACCTTTCCGTTGGGCATGAACCCTTCCTATGGGTTGGAGTTGGGCAATGGCATCATTTTTTCCGACTCCAATCCGCTGCTGGCATTTGTGTTCAAACCCTTCAACGCCTGGCTTCCCGAGACGTTCCAGTATTTTGGCCTGTGGTTGCTGGCCTGTTTCATCCTGCAAGCCTGGTTCGCCTGGAAACTGGTCGGCCTGCTGACGCCGTTACTGTGGATCAGGCTGTTGGGAGCCGGGTTGCTGGTGTTTTCGCCGCCGATGTTTCTGCGCATGGGCGGGCATCTGTCGCTGTCCGGACATTTCCTGATCCTGGCGGCCTTGTACCTGGCGCTGCGGCCCGGTCTGCAAAAACGCCGGCTGGCCTGGGGAGGGCTGTTGGCCGCCACCGCGCTGGTACACGCTTACCTGTTGGCCATGGTGGCGTTGATCTGGCTGGCCGACCTTGCAAGCCAGGCCAGCAAGGGCCGGCTGTCCCGGCGCGATGCCTGGATCGAGCTGGGTGGTTTGCTTTTGCTGGTTGCGTTCTGCTGCTGGCAGGCGGGTTATTTCAGCGTGGGTGGCGGGACCGTGGCGGGGGGGTATGGGCTGTATCGCTTGAACGTGATGTCGCTGGTCAACCCCGGCGGCTGGTCACACACCTTGCGCGACATGCCCCAGGGCCCCGGGGACTACGAAGGTTTCAATTACCTGGGATTGGGCGTCATCATGCTGGCGATCTGCGCTGGCGTGGCATTGTTGCAAGGCAACACCGGTCTGGCGAATGCCGTGCGCCACAGGCGACTGTTGCTGTTGGCATTGATCGGGCTGACGCTGTTTTCGCTGACCAACCACGTCGGCATCGGCATGCTGAATATGCACTACTGGCTGCCCAAGCCCCTTGAGCTTCTGGCAAACGTCTTTCGCGCGGCCGGTCGAATGTTTTGGCCAGTGTTCTACGCCATTGTATTTGCTGTCATCTTCGCGGTGATCCGCGGCAATAAGCCACGGGCCGCGGCGTGTCTGCTGGCCATCGCCCTGGTGGTGCAAGTGCTGGATACCCGCGCGGGGTGGGCCGGCCTGCGCCAGAGCCGGATGGTGCCGGCGGCCTCGAGTTGGCCCACGGCCATGGACGATCCGTTCTGGGCCAGTGCGGCCCGTCATTATTCGAAAGTCCGGACGCTGTTGCCGCAGAACCAGCCGGACAACTGGCTGCTGACCAGCCAATACGCCCTGGCGCATGGCCTGGAAACCGATGGCGTGTACCTGGGACGCATGAGCGACCGGGCGATCGAGCGAGCCCAGCGACGCGCCGATCAGATGCTTGCCAGCGGCCAGTACGCAGCCGATTCGCTGTACATCCTCGACCCTCGCGCCGCGCTCCAGGCGGCGAAAACCGTCAACCGCCAAACCGACCTGTTGACCCGTATCGACGGCCTCGTGGTGTTGGCGCCGGGCTGGAAAACCTGCGCCCAATGCCCGCCGTTTGCCGACGAAACGCTGGACGTGCAGGTCAAGCTCGGTGAGCGCCAGGTGTTCAGCCGAATCAACGCCATGTTGACCGAGGGCTGGGGGCGCGTTGAAGAGTGGGGCACCTGGTCTGAAGGGCCCGAGGCTGAGGTCGTTTTGCGCATACCGCCAGAAGCGCGGGCCATTTCGATCGAAGCGGCGGCGTTCGTGCAGCCCTCGCACACGCGCCAGCGGGTGGAGGTCTCGATCAACGGTATTGAGGCGCTGTCGACGCAGTTCACACGCCTGCAGGACAACACCCTTGAACTGCCCTTGACACCGGCCATTCGCGAAACGATTGGCGCGGATGGGCGGTTACGCGTGCATTTCCAGTTGCCTGATGCCATCAGCCCCGAGGCGCTGGGGTTGGGGAGCGACAAGCGAGTCATGGCGCTGGGACTGAAATCATTGACCGTAAGGTAGGTCTTCTTCACTTGGGTCAGCGATTGCTTCGCTGGACCGCGCCCGTAGGAGCTGTCGAGTGCAACGAGGCTGCGATCTTTCCCAAGACGCTTGAGTCTCAAGCAGAAGATCGCAGCCCTCGGCAGTTCCTACAGCCCCGCGTGGAATCAAGGACCAATGCTTTGGCTGGTATTGCGCAGATGCTTCGCCTTTTTGCGCATAGACGTGCGGCCCCCGGCATTTCTACACTGCATCCAGTCAAGGAATCGGGGGGCAGGGGATGAACCGCAACGAATTGCGCAAGGCCGACATCAACCTGATGGTGGTTTTCGAAACGTTGATGCTTGAGCGCAACGTGACGCGGGTGGCGGAAAAATTGTTCCTGGGCCAGCCGACCATCAGCTCGGCCCTCAATCGCTTGCGCAAAATGTTCAACGACCCGCTGTTCATTCGCGTCGGCCACCGCATGGAGCCGACGGCCCGGGCCGAGGAAATCATCCAGCATCTTTCGCCGGCGCTCGATTCGCTGTCGGTGGCTTTGAGCCTGACCCACGATTTCGATCCCGCCAACAGCACCATGACGTTTCGCATCGGCCTGTCGGACGACGTCGAGTTCGGCCTGTTGCCGCCGCTGTTGAGCAGCCTGCGGCAAGAGGCGCCGCAAATCGTGTTCGTGGTCCAGCATGTCGATTACTGGCGCATCCCTGATTTGCTGGCGTCAGGCGACATCACCGTGGGCATCAGCCAGACGCGCGGCCTGCCGGCCAACGCCAAGCGCAAACTGTTGCGACACATTCAACCGCGCGTATTGCGTGCCGATGCATCGGACACGCCGCTGACCCTGGACGAGTACTGCTCGCGACCTCATGTGCTGGTGTCCCATACCGCCAACGTCGCCGGGTTCGCTGATGAATGGCTGGCCGAGATCGGACGCACGCGCAAGGTCGTGCTGTCGGTGCCGCAATACAGCGCATTGCCGGCGTTGCTGGCCGGCACCGACTTGATCGCCAGCCTGCCGGACTATACCGCCGTCGCCATGGCCGCTTCTGGGCACCTGTTCAACGAACCCTTTCCTTTCAAGACCCCGACCCTGGATTTGTCCATGGTCTGGCTGAGCCATGTCGACAGTGACCCGGCCGAGCGCTGGTTGCGGTCGCGGCTGGAGGCCTTCATGGGCGAACGCGTGCCCCTGACAGAGCCCTGACACCGGCGTGGGGCGAAACAAAACCTGCCTGAACGAATAAAGTCGAGGTAAGGTTATGACGGCTGAAACCCCCTCGTCATATTTTCGA
Organism: Pseudomonas sp. NFACC14; assembly: GCF_900106885.1. Taxonomy (NCBI): domain Bacteria; kingdom Pseudomonadati; phylum Pseudomonadota; class Gammaproteobacteria; order Pseudomonadales; family Pseudomonadaceae; genus Pseudomonas; species Pseudomonas sp. NFACC14. The sequence goes on along the minus strand of NZ_FNOA01000023.1, from coordinate 8,447 downwards.
ATCGGAGTCGAACACATGCCTCACCTGCACATGGAGTACACCGCCAACCTGCCCGAGCTGAAGGCCGAGGTCGCACTGCTGCGAATGAACAATACACTGGTGGCCTCCGGTCAATTTTCCGCCGAGCACGACATCAAGAGCCGGGCCGTGAAGCTCAAGACTTTTCGGGTGGGCACAGGGATAGGCGAGCAGGGTTTCGTGCACGTGAAACTGGCCTTGATCAGCGGACGCTCGCCAGAAATCAAGAAACAATTGTCCGATAGCCTGCTGGCGGTGATCCAGGACCTGGGGCCATGGCCGGCCGGGGTCAGCGTGCAGCTGTGCGTGGAGATCCTCGACATCGATCGGGACTCGTATGCCAAGGCCTTGATCGGTCAATGACGATCAGGCGTCGCTTGGGCGCAGGCCTTGATGATCTGTTCGCGTAGCCAGGCGTTGGCACTGTCCTGATCGAGGGCCAGGCTCCACTGCATGTTCAAGGTAAACCCTGGCAGCCCCCTGGGCACTTCGTGGTGATTGAAAATCGCCTCGTTGGCCAGCAGTTTCTGGATGCGGCGGGGCAGGGTCAGGATGAAGTCGGTGCCAGTGATCATCTTCAGTGCGGCACTGTAGCTGTTGGCGCGAGCGGCGATTTGCCGGTGATGCGCCTGCTGCGACAACCAGCCATCCACCATGTTGGTCGCTGACGCCCAGGGCGTCGGAAACACGTGTCGGCGCTGTACGAACGATTGAAGGCTCAGTTGCGTCTCAAGCGGCGTCGCCCGTTTATCCACGACGCAGACCAGGTCCTCCTGCAACAGCTGCCGGGATTTGAAATCGGTATGGTTGCTGTGGAAGTTCGGGCCGAAGCAGATCACCAGGTCCAGGCTGCCGTCGCGTAACTCTTCGGCGGGAATGTCGGCCTCGAGCTTGTGCACGTTCACCACCACCGGCAGATTGGCGTAATCGAAGCCTTGCAGCAGTTGCGGCAGGATCAGGTGTTCGAAATATTCCGGTGCGCAGATATTGAAGGTAACGGCTTGTCGGGTCGGATCAAAGGTTGGCCTGCCGGCATGGCACAGGTTGATGCTTTGCAAAATGCCGCGCACATGATCGTACATGCCCTCGGCCTTGCAGGTGGGGCGCATGCCGGTGCGGGTGTTGATAAACAGTTCGTCTTCGAAGCAGGTTCGCAGTTTCTTGAGGCAATAACTGACGGTTGACTGGCTGACACACAATGCCTCGGACACGCCGGTGACACTGCTTTGCTCGTACACGGCGCTAAACACCATGAGGTCCTGCATGTCGAGCTTTCTGAGGGCGTTACTGTTCAGCATCCGTTCTGTCTCTCGCTGTGCTCCTTGCGCGGATCTTGCGCAAACCAGGCTGATGATCCTAACGGAACGATGGTGCCAGGAGAATGCCGGGCAGGCGCTTTCATGGTCGGGAACGGGACAGATAATGTAGGGAACACGACGTGTCGATCAATGGCCGATTCGTTTGCCTATGTTTAGTTTGCGCCGATCCAAGCTCCAGCAAATCCAGGTTTAACCGTCCAGGGCGCCGTGGGACGCTTGCCCGATGTGCTTCCTGTGATGCGCTCATGGACGGTTCGCCCCTGGCATTCCAATACCCTTCATACGCCGCGGTCGATCCGGTCGGCCGGTTCGCGCCTGCCATGGCCCCAGCCCTTGGTGCGTTGCCTTCCGAGTTGGCCTTTTGGGCACTCTGGCATTGCCGTCATGCGCGCCCTCCAGATACTCGTGTTTCCTGTTGATCACTGATCGTGCTCGCACAACGGCGAGCACCCATTGACGGCGCTTTGCCGCCCGTCCGACATGGAAATACGAGCCTTCTCATGAGCCTTGCGAAAATTTCTTTTGCCCCCGTGCAAGACGCCTTGGCGTTCCTCGCGCAGAACCCCGATATCGAGCTGTTCGAGTTGTTCATTCTCGATAACAACGGCGTGCCTCGGGGCAAGTTGTTGCATCGGGACGAGTTGCTGGCGGTCTACGAAAGCGGCCGGCCACTGCCCAGTACGATTCTCGGGCTGACCATCAATGGCGACGATGTGGAAAACTCCGGGCTGGTATGGGACGTCGGAGACATCGATTGCCGCGCCTATCCCATCAGCGGCAGCTTGCAGCGCATGCCGTGGCGCTTGATTCCCTCGGCCGCGGTGCAGGTCAGCATGCATCCCCAGGAAGGTGGACCGGCGACCATCGCCGATCCGCGTTATTTGCTCAGCCAGGTGATCGAGGCCCTGCAGGCCGACGGTTATTACCCGGTGATGGCGGCGGAACTGGAGTTTTATCTGCTGGATGCGCACCGCGACGATCAAGGCCGGCCGCAGCCAGCGCGGGACGCCGACGGTGGAAGACCGCGTGCCACACAGGTCTATGGTTTACGCGAACTGGAGCAGATCGAGCCGTTCCTGGCCGACCTGTACGCCGCATGCAAACTGCAAGGCATCCCGGCCCGGACCGCCATTTCCGAATACGCACCAGGGCAAGTGGAGATCACCCTCGAACATCGCAGCGATGCCTTGCAAGCCATGGATGAAGCGGTGCGTTACAAACGACTGGTCAAGGGCGTGGCCCACAAGCACGGCATGCAGGCGTGTTTCATGGCCAAGCCGTTCGATCACTTGGCAGGCTCCGGCATGCACATGCATGTCAGTCTGGCGGACCGCGAGGGGCACAACCTGTTTGCCAGTGAAGCCGGCGATGGCACGCCGCTGCTGCGCCATGCGGTGGGCGGGATGCTCGACACCCTGCTCGATTCGCTGTTGATGTTTTGCCCGAACGCCAACTCCTACCGGCGATTCCAAAGCAACAGCTACGCGCCGCTGGCGGCGACCTGGGGCGTGGACAACCGCACCGTGAGCCTGAGAGTGCCGGGTGGCCCGGCATTCTCGCGGCACATCGAGCATCGTATCTGCGGCGCCGATGCCAACCCTTACCTGGCCGCGGCGGCGATTTTGGGCGGCATTCATCACGGCATACGTGAACAGTGCGATCCCGGGAAACCTGTGGAAGGCAACGGCTATGCCCAGGTGATCGAACCGCTGCCCACCGACTGGCTCACCACCCTGCGTGCGCTCGAGGCTTCGGCCTGGGCGCGGCAGGCGTTTGGCGAGGCGTTCCTGGGTGTTTATCTTGCGGTCAAGCGCGCCGAATACCGTCAGTTCATGGGGGAAGTCGGCGAGCAGGATTGGCGCTGGTATCTGCATCAGGCTTGAAACAGATGCCTGGCGGGCTCCTTAAATAATTATTTAATAGCAACTTTTTCACGAAAAATTGATGGTGGGCTACCTAAAGTTTGTGTTGCCGTAGGAAACGATTTTTTCATGTTTGCTGCGGCACTTCTTTTTCCAAGAGCAACTTCAGGAAGCCGTCAACCATCATGCTGACCATTAAAGCCGTGCGCCCCGAGTGGGTGACGCTGGCCGCCAGTGCCTTTTTGTTAGTGGGCTTCAACATCGTGCTCTGGCAACACTTGCTGGCGATCACCACGGCTGATGCCCGGGGCCTGCTGATGTGCGCGGCGTTTGGCGTGATGATTTTCTGCGCGTTCAACCTGGTGTTGACGCTCGTGGCCTTCCGTCCGCTGCTCAAGCCCGTGTTGATGCTGCTATTCCTGATCAGCGCTGGCGTGGCATATTTCATGGCCCAATACGGCGTACTGATCGACGCCGGCATGTTGCGCAACTTCGCTGAAACCAATGCCACGGAAGTCCGTGACCTGTTGTCGCTGAAGTTGTTTGTCTATATCGGCTTATTGGGTGTCTTGCCAGGCTGGTTGTTGTTCAAGACCCCGATCAACTACCGTAGTTGGCCCAAGGAGTTATTAAGTAAGTTGCTGGTCGGCGTGGCCTCGGCCGCCGTGATCGGCCTGGTCGCCCTGGCCAACTACCAAGGCCTGTCTTCGTTGTTTCGTAACCACCACGAATTGCGGTTGATGGTCGTGCCGAGCAACTACATCGGTGCTTCATTCGGTTACTTGCGTGAGCAGGTCGCGTCGGCCAAGCAGCCCTTCATCACCGTGGGCGAAGACGCGAGCCGCAACCCGGCCTGGCAAACCCACGGTCGCAAATCCCTGACTGTCCTGGTGGTGGGCGAGAGTGCCCGGGCCGAGAACTTCGGCATCCTCGGTTATAACCGCGACACCACGCCGACACTGGACAAAGAGGCTGGCCTGATCGCCTTCACCGACGTGCATTCCTGCGGCACCGAAACCGCTGTGTCGGTGCCCTGCATGTTTTCCAACATGGGACGCAAAAACTACGACGCCAGCAAGGCCAAGAATGAAGAGGGCTTGCTGGACGTGCTCAAGCGCGCCGGGCTGGAGGTGATCTGGCGAGACAACCAGTCCGGCTGCAAGGGCACCTGCGATCGGGTCACGCTGCAGGATGTCAGCAATCTCAAGGACCCGGCCCTGTGCGCCAACAGTGAATGCCGCGACGAGATCCTGCTCCAGGGCCTGCAGCACTTCATCGACACGCTCGACAAGGACACGGTACTGGTGCTGCACCAGATGGGCAGTCACGGGCCGGAGTACTTCAAGCGCTATCCCAAGGAGTACGAGCATTTCACCCCGGTGTGCGAAAGCAACGCGCTGAACAATTGCAGCCGCGAGAGCATCGTCAATGGCTACGACAACACGCTGGTGTACACCGACCACGTGCTGTCGACCCTGATCGACCTGCTGCGGGCCAATCAGGACAAGGTCGACACGGCCATGCTGTACCTGTCGGACCACGGCGAGTCCCTGGGCGAATACAACCTGTTTCTCCATGGCACGCCCTACATGCTCGCCCCGGAGCAACAGAAGCACGTGGCGATGCTGGCCTGGTTCTCCGACAGCTACCAGAAGTCTTTTTCGGTCGACACCCATTGCCTGCAACTGAGTCGGGAAAAGCCCTTGAGCCAGGACAACCTGTTTCACTCGATGCTCGGGCTGCTGGAAGTCAACAGCCAGGTCTACAACCGGGACCTGGACCTGTTCGCCAACTGCCGCGGCGCGGTCATCGACGGCGTGCTCGCCCGGGAATGATCGCCTCCACCTTTTTTTCACGCCGGGTTGTTTAACCTGTCCCCATTCATTCCCCAAGAGCCGTTTGTATGTCCGGGCAGCCCCCTTCCACCGTCGAGCTTGAGTTCGCCAGGCAACACGACCGGGAGCACGCGCAAGTGTGCTGCCAGCCGGCGCCTCGGCGCCTGCGCCTGGCGTTCTGGCGTGACGAGCACATGGTGCGCAATGCCCTGAAGGTGGCGGGCGAGCCGGGGCTGGTGTTGGATGTGGCCTGTGGGGCAGGGCGGTTCTGGCCGGTACTGGCCGAGCATGCCAACCGGGTGATCCTGGCGGCGGACCCGTCGCCGGACATGCTCGAACATGCGCTCACCCACCATGGCGGCGCGTTGCTCCAGCGGGTCAGGACCTTCCCGAGTTCGGCCTTCACCCTCGGGCTGTCGGCCAACGCGGTGGATTGTATTCTCTGCCTGCAGCTGTTTCGCCACGTCAGTGCCAGCGAGCATCGCCTGGCGCTGTTGCGTGAGTTTCATCGGGTCAGTCGCGACACGGTGATCGTTTCGGTGCAAATCGAAGGACGCCTCAAGATCGGCCAGGCCCCACGACGGAGCATGGCCGACAAGGCTGATGTCGAAGCCGAGTTCCGCCAGGCCGGTTTCAGCGTGCTTTGGTACCAGGATTTCCTGCCCGGTTTTGCGCTGACGCGAGTTTATGTGTTGCGTAAGACCGGTTAATTCTTGATGTAGGACTATTCTTGCTTTTTCGCAGGCGATTTCTCTCAGGCGGCCGCTCTATGGATGCTCGCAATCGCCAGCGGCGATATATACTGCGCGCCATTCTTCAAGGGAGAGCCGTGTGGCCATCGATATTCACTGGATTCGCGACAACGATAGCCTCGGTCAGTTTTGCGCCGAGTGGCAGCAATTGCCATTCGTCGCCCTCGACACCGAATTCATGCGGGTCGACACCTTTTATCCCATTGCCGGTTTGCTGCAGATCGGCGACGGCAAGCGTGCCTACCTGATCGACCCCTTGACCATCGACAATTGGCAGCCCCTGGCCGCCCTGCTGGAAAACCCGGCGGTGCTCAAGGTGCTGCACGCCTGTAGCGAAGACCTTGAAGTGCTGCTGCGCCTCACTGGCAGCCTGCCCGCGCCGCTGTTCGATACTCAACTGGCCGCCGCCTACCTGAACCTGGGGTTCTCCATGGGCTATTCGCGGCTGGTGCAGGACGTGCTGGGCATCGAGTTGCCCAAGGGCGAGACCCGTTCAGACTGGTTGCAGCGGCCCCTGTCCGAGACGCAGATCAGCTACGCGGCAGAGGATGCCGTGCATCTGGCAGAGGTTTTCGTACAACTGCGCCCGAAGCTTTCCGACGAAAAATACCGCTGGGTCCTGGAGGATGGCGCCGAACTGGTGGCCAACCTGCGTCGCGAAGTCGACCCGTACGAGGTCTACCGCGAGGCCAAGCTGGCCTGGAAACTGTCCCGGGCTCAGTTGGCCGTGCTGCGCGAGTTGTGCGCCTGGCGCGAACGCGAGGCGCGGGCACGTGACCTGCCGCGTAACCGCATCATCCGCGAGCATTCGCTGTGGCCCCTGGCCCGCACCCAGCCGGATAACCTCGGCGCGCTGGCGAAGATCGAAGACATGCACCCGCGTACCGTGCGCCAGGACGGCCAGTTTCTGCTGGACTTGATCCAGCGCGCCGCCAGCATTCCGCCCGAGCAATGGCCGCCGGCCGTGGCCGAGCCGTTGCCCATCGAGGCTTCCGCCCTGGTCAAGCGCCTGCGGGCGTTGGGACAGGCTGAAGCCGAGCGCCTGGAGATTGCTCCAGAGCTGATGCTGCGCAAGAAAACCCTCGAAGCGCTGATCAAGAGCGGCTTTCCCGAGGGCCCTTATCAATTGCCCGATTCGCTGCGTGGCTGGCGTCGCGAATTGATGGGCCAGGCGCTGCTCGACAGCCTGGCCACTGCCGGAGAACAGCCTTGAAACGTATCTGCTCCATCTACCGCAGCTCGAAGAAAAACGAGATGTACCTGTATGTGCTCAAGAGCGATGCCTTGAAGCGAGTACCCGAGCCCTTGATGGCCGCCTTTGGCAAGGCGATCCATGCCTTCGACCTGGTGCTGAGCCCCGAGCGGGAACTGTCCCGGGAAGACATCGGCAAGGTGCTGGAAAACCTCGACACCCAGGGCTATCACTTGCAGATGCCGCCGGCCGAAGACGAGTACATCGAGCATTTGCCCGAAGAGTTGCTGCGCCGCAACGACCCGGTCTGACGGCAGTGGGGGCACCTGTCCTGGGTGCCTTTTGTAATACTGGAATGGTTTATTGACGACGATCGCAGGGATGGAGCGACATTCTGCCGGCGCTCGTCTGCACTGTTTTTGAAAGGTTTGATTCATGCGCGTTCTGATTGCCGAACACGATCACTCGGTGTATGCCCAGCTTCTGCGTCAGGCTGCACCCGATATTGAAGTCCTGACCAGCGGCGATTCCGCCGAACTGTCGCGACTGGCCGCCGATTGTCCGGTCTGGCTTGGCCAGCCTGATCTGCTGGCCACCCTGTTGCGTCAAGGCCACCAGCCCCGTTGGCTGCAATCGACCTGGGCGGGCATCACGCCGTTGCTGGCCGATGGCTTGAGCCGCGATTACCGCCTGACCCGTGCGGTGGGCATTTTTGGCCAGGTGATGGCCGAGTACGTGCTCACCTACATGCTCGGCCATGAGCGCGAGGTGCTGGCCCGGTTGGTCAGCCAGGTCGAGCGCAAGTGGGACAACCGCCAGGGGCAAGGCCTGGCCGGGCGCAAGGTGTTGATCGTCGGGACGGGGGACATCGGCCAGCGTGTGGCGCAGTTCCTGGTACCGTTCGGCGTGCAGCTGTATGGCATCGCCAGCGAAGCCAGGACGTTGGCACCGTTTATCGAAGTCGGGGCGTTGAAGGACTTGCCTCGTCTGGTGGGCGAAATGGATTACGTGATCAATTTGCTGCCCAATACGCCGGACACCCATGACATCTACGACGCGGCGCTGTTCAAGCAATTCAAGCCGAGCGGGTTGTTCATCAACGTCGGTCGCGGCGTGGCGGTGGTGGATGCGGACCTGGTGCAAGCCTTGAAGGACGGACACCTGGCCGGTGCGGTGATCGACGTCTGCCGCCAGGAGCCATTGCCACAGCGCCATCCGTTCTGGACTGCCTGGGGGCTGCTGCTGACCGGCCACAGCTCGGCACCGACCTCGCCACCGATGATGGTGCAATTGTTCCTGGAAAACCTGCGGGCCTACCAGGCGGGCGAAGCGCTACGCGGGGAAGTGGATTTCAGCCGAGGTTACTGAAGCCCATTTTCAGTGGTCACAAAAAATGTGTTCGCCACAGATCGAAATGTGGGAGCGAGCTTGCTCGCGATAGCGGTGCTTCAGTCAACATCAAAGTGGCT
>NZ_FNOA01000024.1:0-92527 GCF_900106885.1 Pseudomonas sp. NFACC14 | reverse complement strand
CTGCTCGCCCTTGAGCTCCAGGCGATGGGCCAGGCCATGACTCCAGCCGCGCCCGAGGCCGACGTCCAGGGCGACGGCGCTGGTGCGGTACAGCCGGGTGAAGACGAACGGCAAGCGCCCGTCGAGGGTGCCGTCGTCCAGGGTCAGCAGTTCTTCGCCGGTGACCATCGACACCGGGCAGCCGCTGGTCTGGGTCTGGGCCGCGGTGTCGGCGCTGTCGCCGTTGGGGTTTTTCGATTGGGCCGGGGCGTCGTCGTGGGGTTCGTGTTCGCTCAGGCGGGTAGACGGCTGGGATTTTTCCCGCGCCACGGCGGCCGGATTGCTCACAGACAATGGCGCCGAGTGTTCCGGGGTGATGTGCAAGGGTCCGACAGGCGTCGGTTTTAAAGGTGCGCGTTGGCTGACCACCAACGGTTTGAGCACATCGGCATGCTGATTGAGCCGGTCGGGGGTGAGTTGGCCCAGCCTCAGGCTCGACGCCAGCAACCATTCCCGGGCCCGCTCCGAGCGGACCCGGCCCAATACGTTACCGCTCATGCGCAGACCCAGGCCCAGTGCCCCGGTCAAACGCATCAGCAGGAAATTGATCAGTACCGAGGCGCGCAGTTCTCCGACGACTTCGGCCGCGTACTGAGGCGGCAACATCCGCAGCCAACTGGTGAACGCGGCCATGTGAACGAAGAGCAACGGCTCGTCGCTCAACACCATCAACCCTTTGGCAATTGCCTCGGAGGACGCCTTCAGTAGCTGTTCAAGCTCGGCTTGAGTCAGGTACTCCAAGAGTTTTTCGCTGTTGGCCTGCAGATCGGCCAGCAGCCCGAAAACCTGCTTAACGTCGTCCCAGAGTTGATGCAGGGCGCTTTTGAGACCGCGCCAATCAGCCTGCTGCAACACGTCGTAGCGTTGAAGAAACCCGGCGTCGGAAAACTCCGCCCACAGCGACTGAAACTGCTCCCACTCGGCTTTCAGCCAGCCCTCAAGTTCGTCGATCACGCCTTGGTAAGACGCGTACAACGCCTTGACGTGATCGGCCGTGACATGGGGGAAAAAGGTGATGCGATAACGCTGGCCGCGCCAACACTCAGGCACTTCCAGGATGCCGCTGGGGCCGATCACGTGATGGATCGGCTCGCCGAAAATTTCCTTCCCCGGCGTGCCATCGATGACCGGCTCCAGCATCACCGGTGTGTCGCCAATCGGCACGAAACGCGCCGCCTGGAACATGTGCACCAACGTCAGCGGACCACTCGCCGGACACGCGGCCACCGTGGCACTGATGGGTTGATCAAGATTCTTCGGCGCCGCCAGGGACACCTCGTTGCCGACCTTGAACACTTGCTCAAGATCCAGCGCCCAACCGGCCCAGAAGCTTTCAGCCCAGGCGTCGTAGTCGTTCAGGCAGTTTCGAAAGTCCTGGAAAACCGCCTCGACATCCGGCTGCTCGGGGTCCATGGCCGCCACCACCAAAGAACCGATGGTGTTGTTCAGGGCCAGGAGCTTGTCGGGGGCAAACATGCAGGAATCTCGCGATGCGGGGACGAACGCGAGACTCTGCCGGGGATGACAGGGGAATTAAGTCAGTGGGAGGGGACAAAGGATGTAGGGCGATTCGCTAAATTTGAACGCTTGGCGTGCGAACCCCGCCGATGACCATAGATGCCACGATATGAACATGCAGATAGCCAGCCGACTGAAGATCTTTTTGTCTGATGTACCGCCATCGCGAGCAAGCTCGCTCCCACAGGGGACTTGTGGTGGGGGCGGGAATGCGTGGACTGCTGTTCTCACAGGCGCTGGTTAACTTAAGACTGTATGAATCATTGTGGCGAGGGAGCTTGCTCCCGCTCGGCTGCGCCGTAGGAGCTGCCGAGTGAAACGAGGCTGCGATCTTTCCAAAACCAATTGAGTATCAAGCGAAAGATCAGATCAAAGATCGCAGCCTTCGGCAGCTCCTACCGCAGCCCAGCGGGAGCAAGCTCCCTCGCCACGGGTCTGTGTTTTTTCAATTTCCCGGAGTGTCTAACGCAGATAAATGCGCAAACAGATGCCTACCCGCGCGCATTCTCGAGAAATACCCGCCAGCAACCCCTCAACCTATCGTAATCTCGCATCTGTATAAGCCCCGCCCCGCAACCGGCCGAGATCTTCCCCCGATGCCCTCCATCTACCAACTCAAGCCTGCCTTTCAAAACCTGCTGCGCCCCATGGTTCAACGCCTCTACAACAACGGTGTCACCGCCAACCAGGTCACCCTGCTCGCGGGTATCGTCTCGGTGTTGGTGGGGGCGGTCATTGCCTGGTTCGCCAGCCATCCGTGGATTTTCGTCCTGGTTCCGGTCTGGATGTTCCTGCGCATGGCATTGAATGCGGTGGATGGCATGCTGGCGCGGGAATTTGGCCAACAATCCCATCTGGGCGCCTACCTCAACGAGCTATGCGATATCATCGCCGACGTTGCCCTGATCCTGCCTTTTGCCCTGTTTGCCGATACCAGTCTCCTGCTCGTATTGTTGGTCACGCTGTTGGCGCTGTTCAGCGAATACGCCGGCGTGCTGGGGGCAATGGTGGGGGCTTCGCGGCGGTATGACGGGCCGATGGGCAAGAGTGACCGCGCCTTTGTGTTTGGCGTGTTGGCCACCGGTATTGCCCTGGGTTGGCTCGGGGCGCTGTGGATAAATGGTGTGATGGCGGTGGTTGCCGCCCTGCTGGTTTATACCTTGGTCAATCGGGTGCGTCATGGCCTGGACCAGGTGAAGGAAAACGCTCCCTCAGCATAAAGGAACTTGCAATGCGCGAAGCCCAACACCGGACATTCACCACCCACGATGGCGTGGACCTGTTCTACCAACACTGGCCGGCTGTCGACGCGGCAGCGGGTGAACCCCGCCAGGCCGTGTTGTTGTTTCATCGTGGTCATGAACACTCCGGGCGCATCGCGCACCTGGTGGATGAGCTGGACCTGCCCGGGTTCGACTTCTTTGCCTGGGACGCCCGTGGCCATGGCCAGTCGCCGGGCGAACGGGGCGACAGCCCGAGCTTCGCCACCAGTGCGCGGGACGTGCAGACGTTCTGCGATCACATCGGCACGGCGCATCAGATCGACGAAGCGAACATCGCCGTGGTCGCACAAAGCGTCGGCGCGGTGATCGTGTCCACCTGGGTCCACGACTACGCGCCGCGCATTCGCTCGCTGGTGCTGGCGTCGCCGGCGTTCAAGGTCAAGCTCTACGTGCCGTTCGCCCGTCCGGGCCTGGCGCTGATGCGCAAGTTCCGTGGCAACTTCTTCGTCAACAGCTACGTCAAGGCGAAATTCCTCAGCCATGACCCGGAGCGGGTGGCGTCCTACGACAGCGATCCGTTGATCACCAAGGCCATTTCGGTGAACGTGCTGCTGGGCCTGTACGAAGCCGCCGACCGCGTGGTGGCCGATGCCCAGGCGATCCAGGTGCCGACACAGTTGTTGATCTCCGGCTCGGACTTCGTGGTACACCGCAAACCCCAGGAGCAATTCTTCGAGCGCCTGGGCAGCCTGCACAAGGAAAAGCACATCCTGCCGGGCTTCTTCCACGACACCCTCGGCGAGAAGAACCGTGCGCCCGCCGTTGCCAGTGCACGCCGCTTCATCCTGCAAAACTTCGCCCGACCGCTGGACCGCCCTTGCCTGCTGGACGCCGATCGCCTGGGCGCGACCTGCGCCGAAGCCGAAACCCTGGCCACGCCGCTGCCCCACAACTCGCTACGCGACCTCTACTGGCGCATGACCCGTGCCAGCATGCGCTTTGGCAGCAAGTTGTCGGCCGGGGTCAAGCTGGGCTTCGACACCGGGTTCGACTCCGGCAGTACCCTGGATTACGTCTACCGCAACCGCCCCACCGGTACCTCGGCGCTGGGCAAGATGATCGACCAGAACTACCTGAACTCCATCGGCTGGCGCGGCATCCGCCAGCGCAAGCTGAACGTCGAGGAACTGCTGCGCCTGGCGATGGCCGAGTTGCGCGCCCAGGACCGCGAGGTGCGCATCGTCGACATCGCCGCCGGCCATGGCCGCTACATTCTCGAAGCCCTGCAAGGCGTCAGCCCGTTGCCCGAGTCGATCCTGCTGCGCGACTACAGCGACATCAACGTGCGCGATGGCAGTGCGCTGATCGTTGAAAAAGGCCTGGGCGATATCGCTCGATTCGTCAAAGGCGATGCCTTCGACCGCCAGGACCTGGCGGCGCTGGAGCCCAAGCCGACCCTCGCCGTGGTGTCGGGCCTGTACGAGCTGTTCGCCGACAACCAACTGGTCGGCGGCTCCCTCGCGGGCCTGGCCGAAGCCGTGGAGCCTGGCGGTTTCCTGGTCTACACCGGCCAGCCGTGGCACCCGCAACTGGAACTGATCGCCCGCGCCCTCACCAGCCACCGTGCCGGTCAGGCCTGGGTGATGCGTCGACGCACCCAGGCGGAAATGGACCAATTGGTTGAGGCGGCGGGCTTCCGCAAGATCACCCTGCGTGTCGATGAATGGGGCATTTTCAGCGTTTCGCTGGCGCAGCGAGTGCAGTAATGAGCGCCGTCATCGCTCCGGCCCGCGAACCCGCACTGCTGAAACCGGCGGTGCTGTGGCTGCTGTTGTTGGCGCCGCTGTTCTTCACCACCTACGGCTTCGCCACCTGGGTCACCTCCCAGCGTGACGACGTCGGCACGCTGGTGTTCGCCTGGGAAAGCCACATGCCGTTCATGGCCTGGACCATCGTGCCTTACTGGTCGATCGATCTGTTGTACGGCCTGTCCCTGTTGCTGCCCAGCAGCCGCGACGAACTCAAGCGCCATGCCTTGCGCCTGCTCACGGCCCAGGTGATTGCGGTCAGTTGTTTCCTGCTCTGGCCGTTGCGCTTCACCTTCCCCCGGCCAGCGATGGATGGCGTGTTCGGTTGGTTGTTCGAGGTGCTGGCGGGTTTCGACAAGCCGTTCAACCAGGCGCCGTCGCTGCATATTGCGTTGCTGGTCATCCTTTGGGTCTGCTATCAGCGGCATTTGCAGGGGGTCTGGCGTTGGGTGATGCACGGTTGGTTCGCGTTGATCGGCGTGTCGGTGCTGACCACGTATCAACATCACTTCATTGACCTGCCTACGGGCGCGTTGGCCGGTTGGCTGTGCGTGTGGTTGTGGCCGCTGGATCGACCCAGCCCGCTGCTGAGTGCGCGGCTGGCGGCGGATCCTGCTTGCCGACGCCTGGCCTTGCGTTATGGCCTGGGCGCGGCGGTGTTGTTTATTCCGGCGTTTGCCTTGGGCGGCGCGTGGCTCTGGCTGATCTGGCCGGCGGTCGCGGTGCTCATGGTGGCGCTGAATTACCTGGTATTCGGTGCCGACGGTTTCCAGAAGCGTGCCGATGGTCGCTTGAGTCCGGCAGCGCGCTGGTTGCTGGCGCCTTATCTGGCGGCGGCGTGGATCAATTCTCGCGGCTGGACGCGCAAGCATCCGCAACCGAACCAAGTGGCGGATAACGTCTGGCTCGGGCGAATCCCCACGCCGATGGAATTGAAGGACAGTGCGTTTACCGGCGTGCTCGACCTCTGCGCGGAACTGTCCATGGACAGCACGGGCGTCGCCTATCGCTCATTGCCGGTGCTCGACCTGACAGCGCCGACCGCCGAACAATGCCTGAACGCGGCAGAAGCCATCGAAAGCCTGCGCCAGCACGGGCCGGTGCTGGTCTGCTGCGCCTTGGGTTATTCGCGCAGCGCCACGGCGGTGGTGGCCTGGCTGCTGCACAGCGGCCGGGCGGCGAACGTCGATGCGGCGATCGTGCAAATCCAGCGCGCCCGACCGCGTATTGTGTTACAGGCGGCGCACCGTCGGGCGCTGGAGCAATTATCCATAGCACGGGGGCACGTCCATGATCAGTGACATGGAGCTCCACACCGTGGCGAGCCTGTTGCGCCGGGGTCATTCGCTGGACCAGCTGTCCACCGGGCTGACGCTGCTTGGGGCGCTGCTGGGGTTGGGGCAGTGGCTGGTGGGCGTCATCGATCCGTGGTTGCTGCTGTTGAGTGTGGCGCTACTGGTGCTCGGCGTGCTGGAAAAATACTGGGCGCTGCGCGTGGCGTTTGACGCCGATCTGTTCCAGCGCATGGCTGACAGCACCCAGTCCCTGGCCGAGCGCACCTATACCTTGGATCAAGCCCTCATCTCCCTGGGCCTGCAACCGGCCGCACGTGCCGGTCGCCTCTGGACCGAACGCCGGCATGGCGCATTGTTGTTGCTGCGTCGACAGTCACGCTTATTGGCCGTACAAGTCGTCCTGGTGCTGGGCTTCATCCTGGCCAGTCCCTGGTTGGCTTCAAGTATCTAGATAGTTTTTGTGGCGAGGGAACAAGCTCCCTCGCCACAGTTAATGGTCAGCTGTTAAAGATTGCGTCACTACCCGAACTTCTCAGGACAAGGAATCTTCATGTTCGAACCCGTGGTCGCCAACCTCATCACCTCCGCCGCCCGCATGGTCACGGGCGCGCGCAGCCTGTGGCTCGGCTGCGCGCCGACGTCGGTGCAACGGATCTACTTCGCCAACCACAGCAGCCACGGTGACTTCGTGTTGCTCTGGGCCTCGCTGCCGCCGGCGCTGCGCAAGCTCACCCGCCCGGTGGCCGGGGCCGACTATTGGCAAACCAGCCCGGTGCGTCGCTACATCATCAACCGGGTATTCAACGGCGTGCTGGTGGACCGCGAGCGCAAGGATCCCTCCTACAGCCCATTGCAGCCGATGCTCGATGCGCTGGAAAACGGCGATTCGCTGATCATCTTCCCGGAAGGCACGCGTAATCCGGAGGAAGGCCTGTTGCCCTTCAAGAGCGGGATCTATCACTTGATGAAAAATCACCCCGAGGTGGAGGTGATCCCGGTGTGGATCGCCAACCTCAACCGCGTCATGCCCAAGGGCCGTGTGCTGCCGCTGCCGCTGTTGTGCACCACCAGTTTCGGCGCGCCGCTGTGCATCGAAGAAGGCGAAAGCAAAGAGCAATTCCTTGAACGCAGCCGCGCCGCGCTGCTGGCACTGGCCCCGGAGCACGTCTGACATGGATCGATATACCCTGATGTTGTTTGGCGGGATCGGCGCCATCCTGGTGCTGGCTTCGTTGATCGGTTTCATTCTCAGGCTGAAAACCCGCGGCGCGCCGAACTCGGTGATCGATAACCTCAACGCCCGGATCAATGCCTGGTGGATCATGGTGCTGGTGATCGGTATCGCGTTCTGGCTCGGCAACGCCGCAGTGATCCTGTTGTTCTACGCGGTGTCGTTCTACGCCCTGCGGGAATTCCTGACCCTGACACCGACCCGGCGCAGTGACTACCCGGCCCTGGTGGCGGCGTTCTACCTGGCGCTGCCGCTGCAATACCTGTTGATCTACTACGACTGGTACGGGCTGTTTTCGATCTTCATCCCGGTGTATGTGTTCCTGCTGCTGCCGATCCTGGCGTCCCTGGGCGGCGATAGCACACACTTCCTCGAACGCGCGTCGAAGGTCCAGTGGGGCTTGATGATCGCGGTGTTCTGCATCTCCTTCGTCCCGGCCCTGCTGACGCTGGACATCGCTGGTTTCGAAGGGCGCAACCTGTTGCTGATCGCCTACCTGGTGATCGTGGTGCAGCTCTCGGACGTGTTGCAGTACGTGTGCGGCAAGCTGTTCGGCAAACACAAGATCGCGCCGAACCTGTCGCCCTCGAAAACCGTGGAGGGGTTTGCCGGCGGCATTTTCCTGGCCTCGCTGATCGGTGGCGCGCTGTGGTGGATCACGCCGTTCAACCCGTGGCAGTCATTCCTCATCGCCTTGCTGATCAACCTGCTGGGCTTTGCCGGCGGCATCGTCATGTCGGCGATCAAACGCGACCGCGGCGTCAAGGACTGGGGTCACATGATCGAAGGCCACGGCGGCATGCTCGACCGCCTGGACTCGGTCTGCTTCGCCGCGCCGATCTTCTTCCACCTGGTGCGGTACTGGTGGACCTGAAAAAGCCCGCGGCAAACACCTGAACCTGTGGGAGCGAGCTTGCTCGCGATAGCGTCAGGTCAGTCAACATCCATGTCGGCTGATCCACCGCCATCGCGAGCAAGCTCGCTCCCACAGGGGGTTGGTGTGCAGGGCTATCAGTCGAGGATCAGGTGCGGCAGGAACCGGCTGGAATCCTTGGTGATCAGGCTGTTGTCTTCCCGCACGCCAATGCCGGCCGCCTGGTCGCCAATGACCCAGGAGCCGATCAGGGTGTAGCTGTCGTCAAACTTCGGCAGCGGCGCGAATTCCTGGAGGATGAACGGCGCGTCGGTGTAGGGGCCGTCTTCTTTTACAATCAAGCCATCAGCGGTCTGCAACTCGATGTTGGCGCCTTCCCGGGAAAAGAACGGCTTGCGCACCCAGCCCTTGGGCACGGCTTTGCTGGTGTCGGTATCCAGGTGAGCCGCGAGCAGGTTCGGGTGGCCTTTGTTGAATTCCCACAGCAGCGGCAGGATGCCTTTGTTCGAGATGATCGACTTCCAGGCCGGCTCGAAAAACTGCGTATCACACTGGGCAATCGCCGCACCAAAAGGCTCGTGGAAGATGAACTCCCAGGCATGCAGCTTGAACAGGTGCGGGATCCAGCGCTCTTCCAGGTCGACAAAACGCCCGTCACTGTTGAGGCCGATGTCTTCGATATCGATGTGCCGCGATTCAATGCCGACTTTTTCCGCGATCAGGCGCAAGTAATCCGTGGTGCCCTTGTCTTCCACCGAGCCTTTCATCGAGGCGAAATAGAACGGCTGGGTGAGCTGCAACTGAGCGAAGGCCTGGTGCAGCTTGGTGTCGATGCTGTTGAACTGGTCGGCATGGGCCGGCAGCGTGCCGCGCTCGATGCATTGCTCCAACCAGCCCCACTGGAACGCCGCCGCTTCGTAGAGGCTGGTCGGTGTGTCGTAGTTGAGCTCCAACAGCTTGGCCGGGCCGCTGCCGTTGTAGGAGAAATCCATGCGCCCATACAGGTGCGGGTGGCCTTCAAGCCATGAAGTGCGCACCAGGTCGAAGAACGGCGCGGGAATGCTCAGGCGCTCCAGCAACTCTTCGCTCTGGACCACGCGTGCCACGAGGTCCATGCACATGTCATGGATCTCGGTGGTCGGGTCTTCCAGGTCGTCCTCGATCTGCTTGAGGGTGAACTGGTAGTACGCGCTTTCGTCCCAATAGGGTTCGTCGTCGATGGTGTGGAACAGAAAGCCGAGCCGCTCGGCGGTCTGCTTCCAGTCAGGACGCTCTGCGCAATGGATCTTCTTCATGGCGCTGGTTCCTCAACCGCCGGAGCTGCTCGAACCGCCCCAACCGCTGCGGGCACTGGACTTGCTGCCGAAGCCGCCGCGAGACGTGGACGAAGCGACCGACATCGCCTTGCTGCTCTTGATGGTGTCGGTGTAGCTGCCGTAGCGCGCCTGGTTGGACTTGGTAAAGGTCGAACCACTGGAAACCCGCTGGCTGAGCGTCGAGGAGCCGTAGTCGCCGCGATCATCGCGGTAACGGTAAACCGGCTCGGAGTAATAGCTGTTGCGGTTGCCGCTGAGCATGTTGCCGATCAGCAGCCCGGTCAGCAGGTTGCTGAAGCCCGAACCACCGCTGTTCGCTTCCGAAGCCGGCAATTGGGCCCGGGCGGCGTCGACCTGGGATTGCGTGACTTCGCCATCGGCGCTCAGTTCGAAACCACCCAACTTGGGAATGAACTGGCCGGTCGAGTCCTGCTGGCACCAATCGGGCACGAAGTCGGCATCGCAATCGGCCTGGCTGGCGTACGTCGGCGCGATGCGACGGTGCTCGCTCATGGCGGTCATGTAGGCGTCGGCGCAAATGTCCACCGGCAGCTTTTCATCGACACATTGCTGGACGGACTGGAAATTGTACTTCTTCTGCAGCTTGTAGGTTTTTTCCGTTGGCCCGCAGCCGGAGATCGCCAGGGCGACCGACGCGGCCAGCGAAAGCTGGACGTACTTGCTTCGTTTCATCGGGTTCTCCGTGGCGCAATCAGTTCGTGGAAGGCGTCATGCACGCGGCGTTCAACAGGCCGACGCTGATGGCCACGGCGGCGATGTAGATACCGGCGGCGATTTCACCCTTCTTGATGCGCTCGGAGGCGCCCTTGAGCACCAGGCTGGTCACCAGGAACGCCAACAACTGAACGACCGCGGCGATCACCGTCCAGACGACGAAATCCAGCATGCTGATCGAGTAGGCAATCACGTTGCTGGCCGGGATGGCGAAACCAATGAGGGCACCGCTCAGGGCGATCGCCGCCGCCACGTTGCCCGAGCGGATCAGTTCGAACTCTTTGTGCGGCGTGACATGGATGTAGATGAACTGAAACAGCGCGAACAGCACGGCGGCGCCGAGAATGTACAGGGCGAAGCCGAACACGGCGGCCTTGTTCAGGGAAATGGAGAGCGCTTCAAGCATGGACTTCTTCCTTATTCAAAGAGTGTTCAAGTCAGTGGTGTACAGCGAAATACCCAGCGAAGTGCTCAGGCTGACGGTGCCTTCGGCGTCCTCTTCGACGGAGAACAGCAGGAACTCCCGGCGATCGGTCAGGCCGGTGTCGCGGGCGTACAGCATCGAACGGTGCTCGACACTGTAGGACTCATCCGGATTGCTCACGCGCTCGCTCAACGTCACCAACTCTGTCTGCCCCGCCTCGGTGCCCCATTCACGGCTGTACTCGACGCCGTCGTGGGTGTAGGTCGGCAGGCCGATCAGGCTTTCAGGGCCGGCCAGGCGACGCAACTCCGCTTCGCTGTTGATCGTGACGTAGCTGAGGTAGTTGAACAGGATCACCGACTCGACCTGCCCGGCGATGTCGCCGCTGGTGTGCACTTGCAGCCAGTAGTCTTCGTCGTTCATGTAGCAGCGCGACAGCCAGTTCGATTGCCCGAGGTCGACGATGCCCAGGCTCCAGATCTGCTGGGAACCGGGGATGACCACGGTGCTGTTGCCGTCGAGCAACAACTTGAGCGTGGCATCGAACATGACCTGCTTGCCGGAGGCCAGGCCCAACGGCCCGGTGACGGGCGCGCCATGGCTGGCTGTCGTGTTCGCATTCGGGGCCTCGAGCCCCATCAACTGTTTAAACCACCCCATGGGAAATTTCCTTGAGACGCGTGGAGGCGATGTAGAAGAGTTCTCCGCCCACGACGCGCGTGGTGCCGGGCGGGTTGATCGCTGGGTGTCGGGCGCCCTGGGCGCGGTAGCCGATCAGCGTAGCGTTATGCTGCTCTTTCATCCGGGTGTAGAGCTCGCCGAACGTCGCTTCAAACGCCTCGGGCAGTTTCATCAGGTACTGGGTGGCGCCTTCGCCCACACAGAGCAATTCGTTGATGACCACTGACGAGCCCGGGTCCTGGGAGGCCCGCACCAGCATTTCGATGGCCATGCTGGAGGTGCATTCCAGGCTCGGGGCATA
The DNA here is from genome assembly GCF_900106885.1 of Pseudomonas sp. NFACC14. Lineage (NCBI taxonomy): Bacteria > Pseudomonadati > Pseudomonadota > Gammaproteobacteria > Pseudomonadales > Pseudomonadaceae > Pseudomonas > Pseudomonas sp. NFACC14. Next base: position 81,082 of record NZ_FNOA01000024.1, on the reverse strand, counting down.
GGCGCTGGCGAGGGCGGCGATTTCGCTGTCATTGAAATGGGCGACCACATGCCCGGCAGGCCCCAGTTGATTGACCGCCAGTACGGTGGCCAGGGTCAGGTCGTCGGAATGGGTGCGCACCAGCACGCGTTCGGCGCCCGGCACGCCAGCACGCTGCAGCAGAGCGACGGAGGACAGGCTGTCGCCCTTGATGAAGGATGTCTTGCCGGGCATGGGGTTTTCTTCGAGATCGCAATCGCAGATGACGATCAGGTTGTCATTGGAGGTTTCGTCCTGCAGCAGCAGTTCGATGACCCGTTCGCTGGACGCGCCCTCCCAGCCGATGAGAACCGTGTGGCCGACCTTGCCGGTGAAATCGCCTTTGCCCTTCATGCCTTTTCTCCAAACATCGATGACACTGCTGGTGGTTTTGCCGATGGCTGCCGTCAGCAGCGCGATGCCCCCGAGCATGATCCAGATAGCCACGAAAATTCGCCCGGCGGATGTCTGTGGCAACAGGTCGCCATAGCCGACGGTAAGCGTGGTGGTGAGATAGAAGTAGATAAACGTAGCGGCGGCGATGAGGTGTTGCTCGCCCAGCAGCACCAGGCCGATCCAGGCCGTGGACAGGTGCACGCCCAACGCAATGGCCAGGCCCGCCCAGCCGAACCGATGGAAGAAGGACGATGCGTACGAGCGCAACAAAAGGAAAATCGACATTTCGTCCCTGACTCCGTGGGGCTTCGTTCCTGGCGGGATCATCGCTCTGCGTGTGAATGCCCGAGCGGAGTGACCGGACAGCATTAAACCTGTTGCGGCGCTTGGATAAAAGTACCTGCGTCACAATTAAATCCAGGAGCGCCGGACACTATTGTGGCGAGGGCGCTTGCTCCCGCTGGGGCGCGAAGCGGCCCCAAGGAATGGGACTGCTGCGCAGTCCAGCGGGAGCAAGCTCCCTCGCCACAGGTTTTGTGCTCAGCCTGCCTGAATTGATCAGCCCGAACGGATTATTCAGCCGATTTTTTCTTCAGGCGTTCCAGAATCGCATTGGCGCTGCCTTCGTTCGGCGTGATGCCAGCATCGCGCAGCTTGCGTTCCAGGTCGGAGCCGGTCGAAGCTTCGGCCAGTTCGTCCTGGGCTTGCAGTTCAGCGGCACGTTGCTGTTGCTTGGCCTGCAGGCGGTTGAGCGTACCGACGGCGGTTTCCAGCTTGCCATTGGCGCCGCCGCTGGCGATCGAAGCACTGACCTGGGCCTTCTGCACGCTTTCGCGGGCCTTGGCCATGTCCACTTGCTGACGCAGGCTCTTGATGCGGCTTTCGGCCTTGGTGATGTCCTTGCGCATGTTGTCCGCGTAGCCACCGAACTCGGTGGCGTGCTTTTGCTCGGCGTCCAGCTCGTTGGTCAGGGTCGAAATGGCTTCGGCCACTTCCAGCGCCAGGTCTTCGCGGTTGGCCTGGATCGCGGCCAGGGCCTTGGCTTCCAGGTCCTTGATCTTGGCGTTGTATTCGCCGACGCGATCGGTCGCCAGCTTGTGCTTGGCCATGATGGTGACCAGCTCACGCTTGGCATTGGCCAGCGCGCTGTCGGCATCGCGGATTTCCTGGTCGAGGATGCGCAGGGCCTGTTGGTCGACGATCGATTCGCCGACTTCGTTGGCACCGCCACGCAGTGCGGTGAACAACTTGCTCCAGATGGACTGAGTCATTGGATAATTCCTGTTCGGCGAGTTAGATGAAGAAGCGTTCGAACGCTTCGCTGGCGCGCTGGACGTTGTCGACGAGGGTTTTGACCTCGGTGACGACGTTGGTCAGGCTGGAGTCGGAGCTCAGCGCGCCGAACATGTTGTAGACGACCTGTCCGTTGGGCATGGTCTCGATGCCGATGGACGACAGCGGGAACATTTCCCGGCTGCGCAACACGGCGTCGTTGAAGGCCGCCACGTCGCTGATCGACTCGACATCCACCAGGACGGTATCGACGATGATCTGGTCGCCCACGACTGCGATGTAGATCGGCAAGCCACCGAAGTCATTCATTTCCAGCTTGATGCTGGACTCGGAGCCTTGGACGAGGGAGAGAGTGATGTCGTTCGCGACCACTTCGTCCAGGGCCTGAAGGGCGCTGTAGAGGCGATCGATGTTCCAGTTATTACCTGCGCTCATGTAATCCTCCGACATGAATGAGCCAGCCAGAATCGGTTGGCGTAGCTGTTTCTCCATCTGCTTGAGCAGGCTTCGGTTTTCGGGAAGCACCCAAGTCTCGTGTTTCACATACCCGGCGGCACTCAGGCCCGCACGCATCTGCTTCATGTAGAAGCTCGACGGTTTTTTCGCGGAGGGTTTGGCGCGCTCTTCCGTGCGGCTCGCTGAATCGGTCACAGACCCGTCAGGCGGATCTGATTGAGCGCTGGTTGGCATGGTACTGACCCCACTGTGAAAAACTCACGCGTGAGAAACACTACAGGTAGTTTCAAAAGCCCACAATAGCTCACGCGTGAGATTTTTATTTGTCACAAACGACGGATGAACCCTGTGGGAGCGAGCTTGCTCGCGATAGCGGTATATCAGTTTGCAGAGAGGCTGGATTTACCGACGCCATCGCGAGCAAGCTCGGCTCCCACAGTTTTTTGAGCGTTCACAGATCAGGCGTCCACCATCGATCCTCTGTGGGAGCTGATGGCGGCTTACGGATAGCTGAAGCTCTTGACCAGCGTCAGCTCGCCCACCGCCCGCATCGGCACGACGAAGGTTTCCATCTTCTCGTTCGGCGTGCCTTCCTCCGTGATCACGGTGACTTGTGCGGTGGTCAGGGCTTGTTGCGCTTGCGCCCCACCGCCCTCACCCTCTTCGCCGTCCTCCTCACTGCGATACCCCCCGCCGTAGTAGTTCACATACACCAGGTACTGGCCTTTGATCGGCGCGGGCATGGCGAAGATTTCCGGGCCATAGCCGGTGGTGACGTCGACGTCGAGGGCGGCGCCGTTGGCAGCGACGCGGTCGCCGTACCAGATGTGGGCACCGTCGGGGGTGACCAGGTGCAGGTCCAGGTCGGTGCCGTCACTGTCCCAGGTCAGCAACACCCGCAGCTTGGCCGGCGTGGCACCGCCGCTGGTGTTGAGAAACTGCGTGCGGTGGCGCTGCTGGCCATCGGCGCTGCGCACTTCCACGCTGTTGCTGCCGTTGGGGAACGAGAACGGCCGGTCGAAGCGCCCCTCCTCATCCAGCTTCAGCGGCAGGCTGACGCCGTTGACGATCAACTGGCCCGGCGCATTGCTGTCCTTGGGCGCGCTTTTGATCTGCCCGGTAATGCGGGCGGTATTGGCCTGGCCTGGGGGGGTGTTGACCGACGAGGCCGGGTAGTTGACGGTCTGGCTGAAGCTTTCGCCTTCACCGCCCGGCGCCCCGCTGCGCCAGCCGCCAATGGGGGTGTCTAGCTTGATAGCGTCAGCGGCCATGGCCGGTGGCAACGCGGTCAGGGCGCAGAGCAACAGCAAGACCTGTGGATAACGGAGTGTCATGGTCTATTCCAGCAAGAGGTGACGGGCGAGCCCTTCGATATAGGTTTCGTCCTGGCCGTTGGGGTGAGCTTCGAAGGCCAGGTGCAGATATTCATGGGTCAGGTCGAGACGGTCTTGCAGCGACAGCACGCCGCGCACATAGATACGCTGGCGCTCGCGGTCGACATAAGGCCGGCCAAAGGCAACGCGGCAGACGGCGAAAGCGCTGATTTCGTTGTAGCCCACTTCACCTTCCAGCCGCTCACGCCAGCCCCGGCGCTGCTTGAGCAGCCAGTCCTGGGCGGCGGGCAGCGCCTCGCAGGACGCCACCGGATTGTCCCAGCGACTGAGGCTGGCACGCGGGTAGGCGTGCAGCAGGATGGCGTCGTAGCGTTGGCCGGCGTTGGCTTGTTCCACGGCTTGCGCCCAGGACAGTTTGTCCGGGCCGGGCTGGTCGGAGTGGTAGGTAACGTCGGTGCCGGCCAGGACCAGGTCGCTGGTCCAGGCGGCAATGGCGCGGGCTTCAGGCGCCGCCGGGCGTGGCGCGACGCGCTGGCGATGGCTGCTGTCGTCGATGCTCAAGCAATCACCGTTGCGTTGGGCGTTCTGCAGCAGATAGGTGCGGATCGCCACGGCCAGTGCCTTGGCGGCTTCGGCGGGCTCGGCCTTGGCTTCGCGCTGCAGCACCCGGGCGACGTATTCCTCCCGGTCCAGGCGCGCCACCAGCTTGCCGGGCATCAGGAACAGCTCGCCATCGCTGTGGATGTCCAATTGGTTGCCGTTGGTGAATTCGACGCGGTAATCCCCGCGCAATTGACCCGGCGCGGCAGGCCGGTCACCGGCCATCACCCGCTGCCAGGGATAGCGGGCGAACAGGCCGACTTCCACGCAACGCCCGGTTTCCGCCGGCCAGCGGGACGGCAATGCCGCCGCCAAACCTTCGCCGTAGACCTTCAGGACTTGCTGGCTGGTGCCACGGCCCCCGGCCCACACCGGGGTGCCGTCGGCCAGCCAACCGGCGAAACCGCCTTGTCGGGAGGATGGCCCCTGCTCCCCCAGCCAACTCCAGGTCTTGACCCGCAGGCGACTGCCCAACTCGCCGACCAGCCGCCCGTCCGCCGCGCCGAGCACCACATCCAGCAGCACCCGACGGGCCTGGTCCTGGGCCGGCAGCATGGCCAGGGCCTTGAGCAGTTCCGCGACCGGCACCTGCGTCTGGGGCTGCAAGGCCGGCAGGTCCGACAACCAGGCCGGCGCCTGGCGAGCCTGCCAGTAATCGCGCCAGTTCGAAGCCGACAGCCCGAGCCGCTGCGGCTCGAAATACAAACCACAGGACTTCACCAGCGCCTGATCGCGACCGATGCTCTGCCCGGCATTGCAGCAATAAACCTCTTCCTTCGACTCGCCGCGGCACTCATAGACCGGCTCGCGAGCGTCGGTGTCCACCAACCAGGCGTAGACAAACAGTTTCCACAGACTGCCCAGTGGTGCCTGCAAGGAAGCGGGCAGCGGCTGGCGATCCAGCACCTGGGCTTGGCTCACTCGCAGCAATTGACCGTCGAAGGCCAGGCGCAACGGCTCGTCCTGCGCCGTTGCCAGCGCAGGGATCAAGCACAACAACCACCCAACCCACCGCCTGCGCATGTCAGTTGACCGTGACCTGACCAAGCGCCGGTTTCTGTTCACGAGCCTGATTCTGCGGCGCGTAGACCTGGGTGAAGCGCACCGGTGGCAAGGTGAACTGGCCCTTCTGGGAGAAACGCACCAAGTGCCGCAGGCGCAGCTCGCCACTGAGGGCGTCCACCGGTACCGCGTACGCCATCTGGCCAGGCTCGAAGCGGGCCTTTTCCAGGGACGTCGGTTCGCTGTCGGCCTTGCCCATCAACTGGATGCCCCACGTGGTGCGCTCCACATCGGCACCCGGCGGCAGCGGCACTTCGAGCATGCCGTAGCGCAGTGGCGTCGAGGCCTTGCTGTTGATGATCACTTCATCCAGGTAGAGGCTGTCGCTGGACAACGGTTTGTTGCCCATGGCTTCGAGCTTGAAGGTGAAGGCCTCATCCCCCGGTACCAGGCGCGACAGACGCCGGGTGATGGACACCGCCATTGGCGCTACCGGCGGTTGCTGGCTCTGGAAGCTCAGTGCCGCTTGCACCGGACGCGCCTGGGTGCTGGTCAGGGTCAGCATCGTTGGAGGCTGCGTGCCCTGCCACTGCCAGTAGGTTTCACCGCTCGCACCCTGCTTGGCTGCCCAGCCTTCGCTCGGTGCCAGGGCCGGGTCCGGCGCTGCCTGTTCGATGCTGCGCTGCAACCAGGTCAGGGTCAGGGCCCGTTCCAGGGTGGACTGCTGCGGCAGCACCCGTTGCAGCAACGCACTGGCGCGGGCCTGGTCGAAGGTCTGCAACGACAACACCAAGGCCTCGACGAACGGCTGGGAGCTCAGTTCCAGCTGCTGTTGCGCCGCATCGGCTTGACGGCTGAAGGCCGCCGGCAACGGCACCTTGGCCTGTTTCGCCAGGGACGCGGTCAGGACACGGGCGCTGGCCAGGCCAAGGGCCGAGTCCGGCGCGTACATGACCAGGCTGTCTTCACCGCTGTCCAGTACGCTCTCGGTACTGTCTTCACTGGCCTTCGCCAGATCGTCCATCAGGCCGCTGAGCAAGGTATTCACCGGCAGTTGCATCTGCTTGGCGAACGACAGGATCAATGCCCGTTGCAGCAGCGGCGTATCACCGGCCTGCTTGGCATAGACCTCCAGCACCCGCTGCCAGTGTTCCGGCGGCAGGCTCAGGGCCAGGGCCTGGCTGGCGTGCCAGTCGGCGTAATAGGCATAGGCGGTGAGGAAGGCATCCGGCTCGCCGTCCTGGCCCCACCAGGTGAAGCTCGCCGACGGTCCGGCCATCTGCACCAGGCGCAAGCGACTGTTTTGCATGATCAACCGCAAGCGGTCGCGGATCTGCGGGTTCGACGCCAGGGTCGGATAGGCGATGCTCAACGGCAACAGACGGCTGGCGGTCTGCTCGACGCCTCCGTACGGGTAGCTCAGCAGGTCGTCCAGGGCCGAACGGAACAACGCTTGCGGGCTGTCATCCAGGCGCAGGCGAATATCGCTGGCGTCGGCCGGCAGGGTCAGCGGGGTGTCGGCGCCCAACACGTCAACGCGCTGGCTCTGGGTGACTTGCCAGCCGTTGCCAATGGCGTTCAAGTGCATGGCCAGGGCGTCCTGGGTTTCGCCGTTCAACTGCAACTGCACGCTCAGGTCACCACTGCTCAGCTCCATGGCCGGCAGCGCCACGTAGTTGATGCCGTTTTTCAGCTCCGCCGCCACACGCTGTTCAGCGCCGGCGTAACGGATCAGCAGTTCGGCCTTCAGCGGTTTTTCCGCTTGGCTGAACGCGAACAGGCCCAGTTGCGGCTTGTCGCCCGTGCGGAAACGGGTCGGGCCGCTCCACTTCAGGTACAGCGGTTTTTCCGAGGCGATGAACTGCTTCTTCTGCCCCACCTGGCCGTCGTCCGCGATCGCCTTGGCCGTGATGCGCCAGCGGGTCAGGGAGTCCGGCATCTTGAAGGTGAAGCGCGCCTTGCCGTTGGCGTCGGTGACCAGCTCCGGTTGCCACGCGGCGGTGTCGACGTCTTCACGCCGCGGCCGCTCCAGCACCTTGACCCCACGTTCGCTGCGGTTGGCCTTGCCCGGCGCACCGGGGCTGCCTGGCAGTGCCACGTCGTAGCTGATGAACGACAGGCTGGCACTGGTGCGCACGTTGTTACGGCGCGGGTGATAGAAGAACTGGTCGATGGTGGGCGCGACTTCCGGTTGCAGGGCGTAGACCATTTCGTCCACCACGCTGACCGTCAGGTGCGCCGGAATCGCCTTGCCGGCGAACTGGGTGCTCAGGTCCACGGTCACCGTGTCGCCGGGGCGGTAAGTCGCCTTGTCGGTGACGACGGCAACGTCGATCTGCGGCGTGACCACCTTGATGCCGGCGTTCTGGAAGCTGTACTGGCCGCCCTTGGTGTACAGCACCGAGAAGGTCAGGTTGGGCGCAAAGTGATCCTTCACGGCAATGCGCGCGCGGTATTGGGTGTCGCTGAGTTTTTCCATCTTCAGCCAGTCGCCGCCCTTGGACAGCAGCGCCGTGGCCTCGACCTTGTCCCGCTCCAGCGACAGCAACGCATCGCTGACCGGCTCCGGGAAGGTGATCAGCGCCAGCGCTTCGTCACCGGTCTTGTATTCAGGTTTGTCGAAGACGATCTCGACCGTGCCCGGCACGGCCTTGACGCCTTCACCGGTCACCGCATGGGCGGCGGCGCCGATGACCCGGCCATGGTCGTCCTTGAGCGTCAGGTTGTAGGTGCCCGGGCGTTCGAAGGTCAGGCTGAAGCCCTTGTCCTTGGCCGCCAGCTTGCCTTCGCCGGTGCTCTGGTCTTCCAGGCGCACCCAGGCGTAGCTGCCGGGTGTCACGGCCTTGGCTTGCTCGTTGCCGCCTTCGTTGGCGTAGCTGAACGCCACTTTCTGGCCGACGGCGCTGAACCGCTGGGGAGCACTCAGGCGGAAGTTCGCCGCGCCACGGTCGATGAGGATTTCCTTGGTGGTCTTGACCCGATACGCCGCCCCATCGCTGGCGAACACCGTGAGGGTGTAGCGGCTCGGCTTGTCGGCGGCCGGCAGGTCGAGGGTCGCGTTACCCTTGCCATCGGTGGTCACTTCGCTGCTGGTCAGCTCCACCGGGAATTGCCCCAGGTATTGCAGCTCGTTATCCACCATCGACAGTTGCTGGGCCCGCAGGCTCAGGCTCACCTTGGCATTCACCACGGGTTTGCCGTCCGGGTACAGCAGCACCAGATTGCCCTTGACCGGCTCGCCGGTCCGGTAATCCTGCTTGGCCAGGTTCAGGGCGATCTCGAAGTGCGGCTTGATGTATTCGGCCACGCGAAAGGCGCTGCTGTAGAGCTGGTCCTTGTAGCTGAAGCGCAGTTCATAACCGCCGGCCACGGCGTTTTCCGGCAGTTGGAAACGGCCTTGGGTGCCGGCCTTGGCGTCCAGCTTCAGGGCCAGGGTTTGCAACGCGGTGCCGGTGGCGTCCAGCACGCTGACATTCACGTCGGCGGCGGTCGGCTGTACCGAATCACGGGCGTTCTTGAACTCACGGCCAACGATTTTCAGCGACACCCAATCCCCCGGCCGGTACAGCGGCCGGTCGGTGAAGGCATAGAGCTTGGTGTCGTAGATTTCGCTGTCGTAGTAGAAGTTTTCCGAGACGAATACCCCGCCCTCCTCGTCTTCACCGATGACGAACGAACGTTCCGGGCTGACGTGCTTGAGGCGCAGCAGGCCGTCTTCATCGGTGGCACCGCTGCTCATCACGCCCAGGCCGTCGGTCCACAGCACATTGACCTTGGGCACCGAACGCCCTTCATGCTTGCGTGCGGCCCAGACCAGCAATTCGTCGCCAGCAATCTTGCTCACGGCCACGGTGTTGGAGACGAAGACCATGGTGGTCGCGCGGTATTTGCCGATCAGCGCTTCCACCAGGTACAGGCCTGGCTTCAACTGGCCCAGCGGCACATAGACGTTGCCCGGCGCGACGCTGACGAACTCACTGGACGAACCGGCCAGGTTGACCCCGGCTGGCGGCTGGATCGGCTTGGCCTGCCACAGTGGATAACGGAACTGGCTGACCACCGGCAAGCCCGGGATCAAGGCGAATTGTGCCGGCGCTTCATACGGCGTCGGCGCGACCAGGGCGTCGCCAATCTTCAATTCCGGCACTTCTTCGGTGACTTGCTGGCGGGACTCGTAGGAGAACGCCCGCTGCATCACCCGACGGGACTTGCGGTACCAGTTGTCCCACAGGTACGCGAGGGTGTTCGACAGGCCTTCACCCTTGAACTGGCCGTCGCTGACCACGCGGTGCAGGTTCTTCTGGCGCTTGAGGAAGTCCAGCGGCTTGTCGATGCGATAGACGCGGATGTCGGCGCCGCCGTAGGGCTCCATGCGGAACCGACGGTAGTCGCGGCCCGGCGCTTCGAGGCGAACCATGGCCTGTTCGTCGCTGGCGAAGCTGCTGTCGGCCAGCAGGAAGAAACTTTCACCGGCCACCGGCGTGTAGCCGCTGGGCTCCACCGTGTCTTCGGCATTCACGACAGGTGCCAGCAACAGGGCGAACAGCAGGGGCAATTTTGAACACAAGCGCAGCATGCGGGCACCGGTCATTGGGAGAGAAAGTTGAGTCGATAGACGCCGATGAAGTTGGGGTTGGCTGCGTCGGGTATCCATCGGGTGTCCTTCCAGTTCATGAGTTGTTGCAGGCTTGCGGAGCGCATGCCGTTGTCGGTAGGGGTTGTGGTGCCGGTGTGATAGGCGATGTAGCGGCCCATCCAGATCATCAGGTGCTGGTCGTCGCCCTGGTCGAAGAACATCAGGTCGCCGGGCCGGGCCTGGGCGACATCGCGGCCCACCAGGCGACTGTTGAACTGGATCAGCTTGATGGCGTTGACGTAGGGCCCGACCTTGCCGCCGCCCTGCTGCCATTGCTGGGCGAGGCGCCGTTGCGCATCGCTGAGCGGCAGTTCCGGCGGCAGGTAGCGATTGGACAGGCCATTGCTGCGCAGCCATTTTTCATCGTGGACCTTGAGCGCTTCGTTGGCGGCGAAACGCACCAGCCCGGCGCAGTCCTGCTGATACCAGCGCGGGCTCGGGCCTCGGCTCAGCTGCTCCTGGGCGATGCGCACGAACCAGGCGCGAAAGACCTGGGATTGCTGCACATCCAGCGCCGGCGCCTCGACGGCAAGCGCCGGCCCGCCGAGCAGCAACGCCAGCAGCAACGTCAACGCGGGGTTGCGGATCAGTGCTGTCACAGCGCTTTCCATTCCAGCGGCAGCCACTGCCAGTGACCATCCGGTTCGCTGCCCGCAGGCAAGGTCAGCGCGTATTTGCCATAGCCGCCTAGGGTGCGCAGTTTCGGGATCAGGTAGGTTTGCGCGGCGTTGTAGAACACCGGCTCCATGTCCTGGGGCAAGCTGTCGAGGGTTTCACGCTGCATCAGTTGCGCCATGGAATCCGGGCCGAAGTAGACCGGCATCAGCAGGTCCTTGGGCACGACGTCGGCCATGGGCGGGAAGCGTTTGTCGAGGGTGCCCAGGGCCTTGTCCACGAGTTTGTCATCGAGGGAGAACAGCAAGGTCGAACCGTGGCGTGCCAGGCTGACCCGCAGGAACGCCTTGCCGGTAATCGCCTCGGGCTGCTCCGCTTCCTTGGCCAGGTAAGGGCCGAAATTGGAGCTGACCTGACGCAGCCATTGGTGCGTCGAGCCTTGTTGTTTCTCGACGACCGGGAAGGCATGTTCGGCGACATTGTTTTCGTAGGCGCCGACCATCGAACCGAACAGGTTGCCCAGGTCGGCATCGAGCTTGCCATCGTCTTCATTCAGGCTCGCCACCAACAGCGGCGTGTACAGGCGTGAATCGGCGTACCAGCACAGGCCTGCGGCGCCGGCCACATGGTCGACCATGGCCTGGGCGGCTTTTTCGTCGGCGCCGAGTTTGACCAGCAACGGTTTCTGTTGCTCGGCCGCCAGGGGCAAGGCCACGCAGGCGCTGGCGCCCATGGGCATGGCTTGCCAGATCGGCTTGAAGTCGAAGTCCGGCTGGTTTTCCAGCTCGTCCATGGCCAGGAAGCTGTGCCAGCCCTTGTCGTCCATGTCGAAACGCAAACCGGCGAAGTTCGGGATGAAACGCTGGTAGCCCATGGCGAGCACGCTGGCGTTGACCGAGATGCGTTGCTTGACCTCCGGCGCCTTGGGCGGCAGGCCGAAGGCTTCGGGGAACAGTTTGTCGCCGTTGAGCAAGGCGGCCAGGGCGGTCGTCGAAACGCTGCCCGGTTCAACCGCGGTGCCGCTGGCCGGATCGTACAGCTTGGTCGGGTTGGACAGCACGACCAGCTTGTCGCCATGGGAGGCGAAGAGCAGGGATTTGCTGGCGTTATAGCTGAGCTGGTAGAGCGCAACGTCGTCACCGCCGACCTTCAGGTCGCTGAGCTTGCTCAGTTGCGCGTCATCCAGTGCGACTTTCGCCAACGGCTCCAGCACCTTCGCCAGGCCGCCGCGATCCATCACCAGCAGGAAATCCTTGAGGCGACCGTCCGCACCGCGCCACAACGCGACATCGGCCGGTTGGTCGAAAAGCTCTTCGATCAGGCTGTCCTGCAGCTTGAGGTCGTGCTCGTAGATGATCCGGCGCAGGCTTCCGATCAGCCCGAGGCGGTCGGCGTGGGCCTCGTAATAGAAGACGAAGTCCTCGGTGAGCGTGGCCTTGAGGAACGGCACCGCCAACAGGTCCTTGGGCAACTGGCTCAGGGAATGCGCCTCGAGCAAGCCGTCGGGGCGGCTCAGGCCGAGTTTTTCCAACGCCAACTCCATGGGCGGCGCCTTGGGCTTGGTCATGAACCAGCCCAACCCGGCGGCCACACCCGCTACCAGGCACAGCCCGATCAGTATCGCCGGCCAGCGGCGCACAGGTTTGGCGACAGGGGTCGGCGTGGTCGGGGAAGCAGTGTTGTCGCTCATATTCACAAGGGCCTGTTCATCCGTGGAGCGGATACTTAGTAGTTGAAAGTCTTGACCAGCAACAGATCGCCAATGGCGCGCAGGGGCACGACAAAGGTCTCGCGTTTTTCATTGACGGTGTTTTCGTTGAGCACCAGGTTGATCTGCGAGGTGATCACCTCGTTCTGGTTGCTGGCCTCATCAAAGTTGTAGCCTTCGCTGCCGTAGTTGCCCCAATAGTTCACGTAGACCAGGTAGGTGCCGTGCATCGGCGCGGTCATGGTGAACATTTCAGGGCCGGGGCCGTCGACGCCATCCGGGTCGAGACCGCCGCCGTTGCTCAGCGCCGGCTGGCCGAAGAACGCATGTTGGCCGTCGGGTGTGACGATATGCAGATCGAGTTCGGCCTGGGGATCGTCCCAGCCCAGCACCACGCGGATCTGTGCCGGGGTGCGCAGGTTGTTGGCTTCATAGAATTGCACGCGCTTGAGGGAGCGGCCTTCGGAACTGCGCACCTCGACGCTGTTGGAACCGGCGCCGAACGCATACGGCCGGGCGAAACGCCCCTCGTCGTCGGTATAGAGATTCAGTGGATTGCCGTTGACCGCCAGGCTATGGGGCTGGCGCGCCGTGCCCATGTCCTTGATCCGGCCCTCGATCATCGTGCGGTTGCGCTGCACGCCCCGGTCGATGGGCGGTGTGGGATAGGCGACCTGGGGGTTTTCCGTGCGATCGAGCAGGCCACTGTAGCGCCAGCCCCCGACCGGCTCCGACAGCTCGGCCGAAGGCTCGGCCCACGCCAACGGCGCACCGAGCAACACGATCAATAAAGAAAGAAAACGCACGTATGCCTCCTGCCATGCACGACGCAACCCGGCGCCCTTCCCCGGGCGCTGTTTGTCATTATTCGGGTTTCGTCTGGAGGCCCCGCTACAAGGGGCCGTAGATGGCGCGAAGAGTAGCTATTCGGCGGATTTTCCACAATCGGGGAACGCGCGATTCTGTGTGGGAAATCACGTACTGAGAGGTGCGTGAGCCGAATAGAGCCGTTATTCGGCTCACCAAATGAGCCGAATACGGAAACTGACGTTTATTTCGGAGGCAAACCCGTGGCGAGGGAGCTTGCTCCCGCTGGGCTGCGAAGCGGCCCCTACCTGCCGGGCTTGAACCGGATTGCGACTGCTGCGCAGTCGAGCGGGAGCAAGCTCCCTCGCCACCAAAGCAGGTCGGTGCAAGCCCGTTGTCCCGCTTCGATCCCCCTGCCCTGATTTGCCCCAAAACCCCATGTCTGCTAGTGTCGCGCCGGTTTAACAGTCAACCGGAATAGCCGCCATGGCCCGCAAAAAAGCTGCACTGGATTTCGAACAATCTCTGGCCGACCTGCAAACGCTGGTGGAACGGCTGGAGAACGGCGAATTGTCGCTGGAAGACTCGCTGACCGCCTTCGAGCAGGGCATCGGCTTGACTCGCGACTGCCAGGCGGCGCTGGCCCAGGCCGAGCAGAAAGTGCAATTGCTGCTCGAGCGCGACGGTGAGCTGACCGAAGAGCCTTTCGACGCGGAACAACCTGAATGATCGGTGCCTATCAGGCCAGCAGCCAGGCCCGGGTCAATGCTGCACTGGATACCTTGTTCAGCGCCCCGAGCCCGGAACTGGCGCGCCTGTACGAAGCGATGCGCTACAGCGTGATGAACGGCGGCAAGCGTGTGCGGCCGCTGTTGGCCTATGCCGCGTGCGAAGCCTTGGGCGGCCAGGCCGAACAGGCCAACGGCGCGGCCTGCGCGGTGGAGCTGATCCACGCGTATTCGCTGGTGCACGACGACTTGCCAGCCATGGACGATGATGACCTGCGCCGCGGCCAACCGACCACCCACAAGCAATTCGACGAAGCCTGCGCGATCCTGGCCGGCGACGGCTTGCAAAGCCTGGCCTTCAGCGCCCTGCTGGACCCGGCCCTGAGCGACTGCCCGGCGCAGATTCGCCTGGACATGGTCAGCGCCCTGGCGTTGGCGGCGGGCCCCGCTGGAATGGTCGGCGGCCAAGCCATCGACCTCGGTTCGGTGGGCCTGAAGCTGGACCAGGACGCCCTGGAATACATGCACCGGCACAAGACCGGCGCGCTGATCGAGGCGAGCGTGCGCCTCGGCGCGCTGGCCAGCGGCCGGTCCACCCCCGAGCAGTTGCAGGCCTTGCAGGTCTACGCCCGGGCCATCGGCCTGGCGTTCCAGGTGCAGGACGACATCCTCGACGTTGAAAGCGATACCCAGACCCTCGGCAAACGCCAGGGCGCCGATATCGCCCGGGACAAGCCGACCTACCCGGCCTTGCTCGGCCTCGATGCGGCCAAGGCCTACGCCCTGGAGTTGCGCGACCAGGCCTTGGCCGCGCTGCGACCGTTTGACGCGGCGGCCGAGCCGTTGCGCGACCTGGCGCGCTATATCGTCGAACGACGCAGCTGATACAGGGTCAACCCATTCATAAGTGCGTATCGGCCAAGTTCCGGCCTACGCGTGGGCAGCTTGCGATGCATAAGGTAAACTGCCGCCTCTTTCTATACCTATAACGATTCGCCTGATGCCCACGACGTTTCAAGAGATTCCCCGCAAGCGCCCGACCACGCCCCTGCTGGACCGCGCCAACACGCCGGACGGCCTGCGTCGCCTGGGTGAAGCCGAGCTGGAAACCCTGGCCGATGAGTTGCGCCTGGAACTGCTCTATACAGTCGGCCAGACCGGTGGGCACTTCGGTGCCGGCCTGGGCGTCATCGAGCTGACGATCGCGCTGCACTACGTGTTCGACACCCCGGACGACCGGCTGGTGTGGGACGTCGGGCACCAGGCCTATCCGCACAAGATCCTCACCGATCGTCGCGAGCGCATGGGCACGCTGCGCCAGAAGGATGGCATCGCCGCCTTCCCACGTCGCTCCGAGAGTGAGTACGACACCTTTGGCGTCGGCCATTCCAGCACGTCCATCAGCGCCGCCCTGGGCATGGCGATTGCCGCCCGCCTGCAAAACAGCGAGCGCAAGGCCATCGCCGTGATCGGCGACGGCGCACTGACCGCGGGCATGGCCTTCGAGGCGCTGAACCATGCGCCGGAAGTCAACGCCAACATGCTGGTGATCCTCAACGACAACGACATGTCGATCTCGCGCAATGTCGGCGGGCTGTCCAACTACCTGGCGAAGATCCTCTCCAGCCGCACCTACGCCAGCATGCGCGAAGGCAGCAAGAAGGTGTTGTCGCGCCTGCCCGGTGCCTGGGAAATCGCCCGCCGCACCGAAGAGTACGCCAAGGGCATGCTGGTGCCCGGCACGCTGTTCGAGGAACTGGGCTGGAACTACATCGGCCCCATCGACGGCCACGACCTGCCTACCCTGATCGCCACCCTGCGCAACATGCGCGACCTCAAGGGCCCGCAGTTCCTGCACGTGGTCACCAAGAAAGGCAAAGGCTTCGCCCCGGCGGAAGTCGACCCGATCGGCTACCACGCCATCACCAAGCTCGAACCCCTGGACGCCCCGGCCGCCGCGCCGAAAAAGGCCAGCGGACCGAAGTACTCCAGCGTTTTCGGCCAATGGCTGTGCGACATGGCCGCCGCCGATCCACGTCTGGTGGGCATTACCCCGGCGATGAAGGAAGGCTCGGACCTGGTGGCGTTCAGCGAACGCTACCCGCAGCGCTATTTCGACGTGGCGATTGCCGAGCAGCACGCCGTGACCCTCGCCGCCGGCATGGCCTGCGAAGGCGCCAAGCCGGTGGTGGCGATCTATTCGACCTTCCTGCAACGGGCCTACGACCAGTTGATCCATGACGTGGCGGTGCAGAACCTCGACGTGCTGTTCGCCATCGACCGCGCCGGCCTGGTGGGCGAAGACGGCCCGACCCACGCCGGCAGCTTCGACCTGTCGTTCCTGCGTTGCATCCCCGGCATGCTGGTGATGACCCCGAGCGATGAAAACGAGCTGCGCAAGATGCTCACCACCGGCCATCTGTTCAACGGCCCGGCGGCGGTGCGCTACCCTCGTGGCACCGGCCCGAACGCGACCCTCTCGACCGACCTCGAACCCATCGAGATCGGCAAGGGCGTGGTCCGCCGCCAGGGCAAGCAAACCGCCCTGCTGGTGTTCGGCGTGCAACTGGCCGAGGCCTTGAAAGTCGCCGATACCTTGGACGCCACCGTGGTGGACATGCGTTTCGTCAAACCCCTGGACGAAGCCCTGGTGCGCGAGATGGCCGGCAGCCACGAGCTGCTGGTGACCATCGAGGAAAACGCCATCATGGGCGGTGCCGGCGCGGCGGTCAGCGAGTTCCTGGCCCGGGAGAACATCCTCAAGTCGGTGCTGCACCTGGGCCTGCCGGACAGCTACGTCGAACACGCCAAGCCGGCGCAGATGCTCGCCGAATGCGGGCTGGACGAGGCGGGGATCGAAGCGGCGGTGCGTCAGCGGTTGCAGCTGTTGGGCCTGTAAGTTCAGCCAACACAAACTCCCTGTGGGAGCGAGCTTGCTCGCGATAGCGGTGTGTCAGCAATGAATGACTTGACTGATCCTCCGCCATCGCGAGCAAGCTCGCTCCCACAGGGGTTTGTGCAGATCAGAAATGTCCGGAACACCCATGAAACTGCGCCTCGCCCTCACACTTTCCCTACTGCCAACCCCAGACCTGCTAGCCGAGCCCTTCGAACGCGACCAGGCCTTGAAGCTGCCCGACATCGTGATCAGCGCCAACCGCCAAGTCGAGGCCCGCAACGACAGCAGTGCCGCCAACACCGTGTTCACCCGCGACGACATCGAGCGCCTGCAACCGGCCAGTGTCACGGACTTGCTCAGCCGCGTGCCGGGTGTGCAAGTGGCGCCGCTGGGTGGGCGCGGCAGCCTGCCGGGGATTTACATTCGCGGGAGCAAATCGGCCCAGAGCCTGGTGCTGGTGGACGGCCAGCGTATCGGCAACGCCACCTCCGGTGACAGCAACCTGCAACGCCTGAACATCAACCAGATCGAGCGCGTGGAAGTGCTGCGCGGTTCGCGCTCGGTGATCTACGGCGCCGACGCGGTGGGCGGGGTGATCCAGATTTTCACCCGTCGCGGCAACACCCAGGGCCTGCAACCGCGCCTGCATATGGGGGTCGGCAGCCACCAGGCCCGGGAGCGCAGCCTGGGCCTGTCCGGCGGCGACGAGCAGACCCGTTTCAACCTCGGCGCCAGCCTCGACGACAGCGCCGGCAGCAACCGGACCCACGAGTCCTACGCCAGCGACCGCGACGACGATGCCAACCGCAACCAGTCCTTCAGCCTGAGCCTGAGCCACGCGGCCAGCGATGACCTGGAAGTTGGCCTGAACCTGCTGGATAACCGCGGCAAAAGCGAATACGACAACCCGTTCGGCCGCTTCGACCCGAGCACGTTCGAGTCCCTGCCCCAGCAGCCCTACAGCGAGTTCGCGGTGAGCAGCTTCAGCACCTATGTGGACGGGCGCATCAACGACACCTGGAAGTCCCGCCTGGAACTGGGCCACAGCGAGAACCGTGAAAAGACCTTCGACAAGCTCAGCGCTGTCCGCGAAGTCTTCAACACCTACCGCGATTCGGTGACCTGGCAGAACGATGTGACGCTGGACGAGCGCAACAGCCTGATCGTCGGCGGCGACGGGTATCAGGACCGGGTCAACAGCAGCACGCCGTTCGACGAAGACAGCCGCTGGAACCGCGCAGCGTTCATCCAGCACCGCTTCCAGACCGAAACGTTCTCGACGGAACTGGGCCTGCGTCGCGACCAGAACCAACAGTTTGGCGGCCAGAACAGCTGGAGCGGCACCCTCACCGTGCCAGTCAATCCGGCCAACGACCTGTTGCTGACCTACAGCGAGAGCTTCCGCGCACCGACTTTCAACGACCTGTACTACCCGGACTTCAGCAACCCCGACCTCAAGCCCGAGACGGCCAAGAGCTACGAGCTGCAATGGCGCAGCCAACTGGGCGACAGCGCCCGCCTGGAAACCTCGCTGTACCGCACCGACCTGGAAGACGCGATCATTTTTGGCCGCGACTCACGCCCGCAGAACGTCGCCTCGGCGCGGATCAACGGCTTTGAAATGGCCTATCTGCAGGATGTCTTCGGCTGGCAGGGCAATCTGGCCCTGGCCATTATCGACCCGCGCGACCGTGACAGCGGTCACACCCTGGCCCGCCGCGCCCGACGAACCTTGAGCCTGGACCTGGACCGGCAATTCGACCGCCTCGGCCTGGGCGCCACCTGGCAAGCGGTGAGCGGCAGCTACGACGATGAAGACAACCGCAACGCCCTGGGCGGCTATGCCCTGCTCGGGTTGCGTGGCAGTTGGACGCTGACCCGGGAGGTGAAGCTGGAGATGAAGGTGGATAACCTGCTGGACAAGGGCTACAGCCGGGCGCTGTATAGCCATGATGGAGGGCAGTATGGGTATCGGGAGGAAGGTCGGGCTTGGTTGTTTGGGGTGACTTGGACACCGGAATTCTGATCCAGGAACTGTGGTGTCTGGGCTGGCGTCATCGCGAGCAAGCTTCGCTCCCACAGTTAACCTGTGGTGAATCCCTGTGGAAGTGAGCTTGCTCGCGATTGCAGGCGCCGCGGTCTATCGGTCTGGCGCAATCAGCTCACATAGCCGCGCCGTCGCCTCGATCATCTGCCCACTGGGCCGCTCCAGGCCTTTGTCATTGACCAACAACAACCGCCCCTGCGCCACCGGCCAGGTTTTCCAGGCATCGAGCTGCCTCTGTTCCGTGGCCAGGATGACGTGCGGATTACGTTGCAGCACCGCTTCCACACTCACCTGCGGCGCCGGCACGCTCAGGTCGGCAAAAACGTTGTGGGCACCGCACACGCTCAGCGCATCACTGATGATCTGCCCACCACCAACGGTGTACAGCGGCCGGTCCCAGACCTGGTAGAACACCGGCAACGGCGGGTCTCGTCGATAGCGCTGGCGTAGCGCCTCGAGACGCACGCGCAGCTGCGCCGCCCGTTGCACGCCCCGCTCCGGGCGGCCGAGCTGCTGGGCGATGGCTTCGATTTGCGTGATGAGTTGGTCGAGGCTGCGGGGCTCGGCGACATGGATGGGGATGCCCAGGCCCTTGAGCTGCTCGCGCTGGGCCGGGCCGACACTGCCAGGCCAGAGCAGGAGCAGATCGGGCTTGAGGCTGAGTAGGCGCTCCATGTCCAGTTGCCCGTAACGGCCTACCGAGGGCACGTCCCTGAGCGCCGGCGGGCGATCCCCGCCATCCAGCACACCCACCAACAGGTCGGCGGAGCCCAGTTCAACGACGATTTCCGACAGCGACGGCGCCAGGCTGACGACCCGCGAGGCGGCCATCGTCGAGGCACTGACGGCCAGCAGCAAGACCGCCAGCCAGCGGCTCATCAGCCGAGTTGACGCGGGATGCGGTACAGGTAGAACAACACGGCGGTCGACAAGGCCAGCAGCATCAACGGCACGGCTTCCAGGCCCACGAACACCGCCAGGGCACCGATCCAGGCCGGCAGCCCGGCCACCAGGAAGGCGGCACGGCGACGGGCCGCCAGGTCGATCCAGGCCTGGGGCTCTTCGGGTGTGTCGAGGGCTTTCTGGGTGGTGACCAGGGCCTGTTTATACGGCCCGAAGAATCGCAGGCTGACAAACATCGACGCCAGGCCGGCAATGAACAACGGCATCGCCAGCACCGGCAGAATCGCTTCGCCCTGGCCGAACACCGCATTGATCACGAACAGTGGCAGCAAGGCCAGGGCCAGGTATTTCCACCAACTGACCGACAGCCGCCGCCGAACCTGACCGCGCGTCACGCCCGGTCAACCTCGCCTTGGTGCTCGTTGCCCATCATGTGGTCGAGCTTGCTGGCCTTGGTCGCCAAATAGAGTTTGTTGTGGGGGTTGTGGCCGGTGTGCAGCGGCACACGCTCGGCCACCACGATGCCCATGTCGGTCAACGCCTTGACCTTGCGTGGGTTGTTGGTCATCAAGCGCAGCGACTTCACGCCCAGATGCTCCAGCATCGGCAGGCAGATGCTGTAGTCGCGCAGGTCGGCGGCAAAGCCAAGGCGCTCGTTGGCTTCCACGGTATCGGCACCGCCATCTTGCAGTTCATAGGCGCGGATCTTGTTCAACAAGCCGATGCCACGGCCTTCCTGGCGCAGGTACAGCAACACGCCACGACCTTCGCGGGCGATGGCCTGCAGCGCGGCCTCGAGTTGCGAACCGCAATCGCAGCGCTGGCTGAACAAGGCATCGCCAGTCAGGCATTCGGAATGCAGGCGGCCCAGCACCGCCGAACCGTCGGCGAAATCACCCAGGCTGAGCACGACATGCTCGCGGCCGGTGGCTTCATCGAGAAAACCATGCATGGTGAATTGCGCAAAGGGCGTTGGCAGCTTGGAAGCGGCAACAAAAACGACAGGCACCGGTGTGCTCCTGATCTAGTACTGGAGTTTCGCAGAGGCGGGCATTGTAACAGCACGTCCCGACCGACGCTTAGGCTGAATTGTCGGCCATAACCATCGAAAAGTTTGATTACGGCTTCGGTGGCTTGCCATTCTCGTCGAAAGGATAGGGTTGCTTCCAATGTTCGAAAATCGGCTTGAGCTGGCCGGTTTTCACCAGCACTTCCATCCGCCGGTCGAACAGTTCGCTCAGTGCCCGTCCGTTGGCGGTGTTGGCAAAGCCCAGGTAGAGGGGCAAGTTGATCAGGGGCGAGAGTTTGAATTGCTTCGGGTTATCGGCCTTGGCGAGCACTTCTTCGATTTCCATCGACGCATCGATGTAAAAATCCGCTCGCTCATGGATCAGCATCGGCAAGATACCCACCGCCCGGTGGATCTCATTGAAACGCCGGACATTGGGCAGGTAGTTGTTGTATTCGTACCCGCGCATCCATACCAGCCGATAGTTGCCAATCGTCGCCAGGGTGGGCGTCGGCTTGGAGGCCAACCCCAAGGCATAGATGTGATCGACGTCGTAGTGCCACTTCGGGTAAAGCACGCCTTCGGATTCATCCCGATAGGCGCCGACCTGCACGTCGACCTCGCCGCGCTGCACCAGCCCGATCGAACGGGTGTAGGGCACGCTGCGGATTTCCAGCTTGACGCCTTCAGGCTCGAACACCGCGCGCAAGATGTCCCAGCCCATGCCCTGGCCATCGGCCTGGGTGTAATCGGCCCACTCCTCGCTGGCCGCGCGGACCTTGTCAGGCAGCGGCGCCGACTCGGCCACCCTCACACCCGCACAGGCTCCTAGACACAGCAACAGCAATAGTGCGCGGCTTACGCCCATGCCTGGCTCCTTCAGGTGAAACACCACACCAATCCTTGCATTGCCAGCCAGGCGAAAACCCCGGCCAATACATCGTCGAGCATGATCCCGACACCTCCGTGCACATGTCGGTCGATCCAGCGGATCGGCCACGGCTTGAGGATATCGAAGAAACGGAACACCAGAAATCCCGTCAGCAACCAATACCAGCCTTCCGGCACCAACCACAAGGTGATCCACATGCCGACCATTTCGTCCCAGACGATGCCTTCATGATCGTGCACCCGCAGGTCGTCCGCCACTTTGCCACACAGCCAGAAGCCAAACAGCATGGTGATGCCGAGCATCAACCAGTAGCCCCAGTCCGGCAACATCTGCCACAACGGAATGAAGGGTAGCGCAACCAGCGAGCCCCAGGTGCCCGGCGCTTTAGGTAAAGTGCCCGAACCAAAGCCAAATGCCAGGAAATGCCAGGGATTGCGCCAGACCGAAGGCGGAACGAACTCTGCCGGGACCTGGTTGGGATGATCTGTCACGGTGTCTCCCGAAAATGTTGATAGCCCCGTACGTGCGGGGTGATGTCGTGCCCGTCGCTGTCGACCAGCGTGACGCCTTGCCCGGCCAGCACGCTGCCGATCACATGGATCGGCCAGCCTTCGGCCTGCAACGCCGACAACCGGCTCGGCGGCAGGGCGAACAGCAGCACGTAATCGTCACCGCCACTCAGGGCGGCCTGCGCGGCATCGGCCCCACCAAGAAACGCGACCAGAGCGCTGGACAGCGGCAGTCGGTCCCGTTCAACCTGCAAGGCTACCCCGGACGCCAGGGCGATATGCCCACAATCGGCCAGCAGGCCATCGGAAATATCCATCGCCGCGCTGGCCTTTCCCCGCAACGCCAGGCCCAAGTCGATCTGCGGCCGGGGCGACCAATAATGTGCCAACAGTGGCTCGGCAATCCCAGGCTCGGCGCGACGCTGGCCGAGCACCAACGGCAAGGCGCCGGCGGCATTGCCCAGTTCACCGCCAACACACAGCAGGTCGCCGGGCTGCGCGCCGCTGCGGGTCAGGGCCTGGTCGGACGGCACGTGGCCGAACACGGTCATGGTCAGGCTCAACGGCCCACGCGTGGTGTCCCCTCCCACCAGCGCCACGCCACAGGCCTGGGCCATCTGGTTCAAACCGCGGGCATAGGCTTGCAGCCAATCGGCGGTCACCGTCGGCAAGGTCAGGGCCAGGGTAAAGGCCAAGGGCTTGGCGCCCATGGCAGCCAGGTCGCTGACCGCCACGGCCAGCGAGCGCTGGCCGAGCAGGAATGGGTCGCAAGGGTCTGGAAAATGCACACCGACCACAAGCGTGTCGGTGGAGACCGCCAGCTGTTCCCCGGAAGGAGCTGCCAGCAAGGCGCAGTCGTCGCCGATCCCCAGCGCAACGCCCTCGCCGCCCTGCGCACAAGGCGCGGCGGCGAAGTAGTTACGGATCAGCTCAAACTCACCCATTGGGATAACAAGCGCCAATCAGCGCTTGAACGCCTTCACTTCAGCTTCACGCAGGCGCGGGGCGAGCTTGTCGAGCACACCGTTGACGAACTTGTGGCCATCGGTGGAACCGAAGACTTTCGCCAGTTCGATCCCTTCGTTGATCACCACGCGGTACGGTACGTCGACGCGCTTGAGCAGTTCCCAGGTGGACAGGCGCAGAACCGCCAGCTCAACCGGATCCAGCTCTTCGATGGTCAAGTCCAGGCAAGGCGTGAGGGCGGTGTCGATTTCGGTCTTGAACTGCGGGACCCCGTGCAGGATCTCGCGGAAATAAGCACCGTCGACATCACTGAAATCGTTATCGACCCGAAACTGCGCTTCGATCTCGTTCAGCGACTGCTTGGCCATGTGCCATTGATACAGCGCCTGGGTCGCGAGCTGACGGGCTTCGCGACGCTTGACGCTTTTCGAGGGCTTGCCGGCGTCCGCAGGCTTTGGATCGCGCGGGTTGAAACGATCGCTTTCGTCGCTAATCACTTGGCCTCCAACTGCGCCAGCAGGCTGACCATTTCCAGGGCGGACAGGGCAGCTTCGGCACCTTTGTTACCGGCCTTGGTGCCGGAACGTTCGATGGCTTGTTCGATGGAATCAACGGTCAGCACGCCAAAAGCGACCGGCACGCCGAACTCCATGGACACCTGGGCCAGGCCCTTGGTGCATTCGCCAGCCACGTATTCGAAGTGCGGAGTACCGCCACGAATGACCGCGCCCAAGGCGATGATCGCCGCATATTCGCCCTTTTGAGCGACTTTCTGCGCAACCAGCGGAATTTCGAAGGCGCCAGGGGCACGGATGATGGTGATGTCGCTTTCGCTCACGCCATGGCGAACCAGGGCATCGACCGCACCGCCAACCAGGCTCTCGACCACGAAACTGTTGAAACGGCCCACTACCAGAGCGTAGCGGCCTTTAGGGGCGATGAAGGTACCTTCGATGGTCTTCAGGGTCATTCGTCAGATCTCTTAAAGAGCCAGAGCGCGTTCTATACGCGCTCCTTCAGTGATATTAGCCACGAATTACAGCACTCGCGGATCCCGCATTGCCGCTCACTTGCGTACCTTTGTGGCGAGGGGATTTATCCCCGCTGGGCTGCGAAGCGGCCCCTTTTTTGGGACTGCTGTGCAGTCCAGCGGGGATAAATCCCCTCGCCACAATAATCTAACAAGCCTGAACAATAATGCCGGAATCCGCAGGCCATTATTCGGAGGGCACGTATTCTACAACTTCCAGATCGAAACCGGATATCGCATTAAATTTCATCGGTGCGCTCATCAGGCGCATTTTACGCACGCCCAGGTCACGAAGGATCTGCGAACCGGCACCGACGATGCTGTAGGTGGTCGGTTTTTTCACTGCGGTTTGATCCGCGGTTTCGCGAATGTGCGCCAGTAGCACGTCGCCATCGAGCGGGTGGCCGAGCAGCAACACCACGCCGCTGCCGGCCTCGGCCACTGCGGCCATGGCGGCCCGCAGGCTCCAGCGACCGGGTTGCTTGACCATCAGCAAATCGCGCAGCGGGTCCATGTTGTGCACGCGCACCAGGGTCGGCTCTTCGGCGCATACGGTGCCCAGGGTCAGCGCCATGTGCACGTCGCCTTCCACCGAGTCGCGGTAGGTCACCAGGTTGAACTGGCCCAGTTCGCTGTCCAGCGGCTGCTCGGCAATCCGCTGAACGGTACGTTCGTGGATCATCCGGTAGTGGATCAGGTCGGCGATGGTGCCGATCTTGATGTTGTGTTCGGCGGCGAAGGTTTCCAGCTCCGCGCGACGGGACATGGTGCCGTCGTCGTTCATCACTTCGCAGATCACGCCGCTGGGTTCGAAGCCGGCCATGCGCGCCAGGTCGCACGCCGCTTCGGTGTGGCCGGCGCGGGCCAGGGTGCCACCGGCCTGGGCCATCAGCGGGAAGATGTGGCCGGGGCTGACGATGTCTTCGGCCTTGGCGTCCCGGGCGGCGGCAGCCTGTACGGTGCGCGCGCGATCAGCGGCGGAGATCCCGGTGGTCACGCCTTCGGCGGCCTCGATGGACACGGTGAACTTGGTGCCGAAGCCCGAGCCGTTGCGTGGCGCCATCAGCGGCAGCTTGAGCAGTTCGCAGCGCTCGCGGGTCATCGGCATGCAGATCAGGCCACGGGCGTGCTTGGCCATGAAGTTGATGTGTTCGGCCTTGCAGCACTCGGCGGCCATGATCAGGTCGCCTTCGTTCTCGCGGTCTTCGTCATCCATGAGGATGACCATCTTGCCTTGGCGGATGTCTTCAACCAGTTCTTCGATGCTATTGAGCGCCACGCGGCACCCCCTTGGGTCAGGATTTGAGGTAGCCGTTGGCGGCCAGAAAACTTTCGGTGATGTTACCCGCAGCAGGCTCTGCGGCCTTGTCACCCAACAGCAGGCGCTCCAGGTAACGGGCCAACAAGTCGACTTCCAGGTTGACCCGGCGACCTGGCCGGTACGAAGCCATGATGGTTTCGCTCAGCGTGTGGGGAATGATCGTCAGCAGGAATTCGGCGCCATCCACCGCGTTGACCGTCAGGCTGGTGCCGTCGACGGTGATCGAGCCTTTATGGGCAATGTACTTGGCCAGTTCCTTCGGGGCGCGGATGCGAAACTCCACGGCCCGGGCGTTATCCGTGCGCGAGACCACTTCGCCGACGCCGTCCACGTGGCCGCTGACCAGGTGCCCGCCCAGGCGAGTGGTGGGGGTCAGGGCTTTTTCCAGGTTGACCGGGCTGCCGCTCTTGAGGTCGTTCATGGCCGTGCAGTCGAGGGTTTCGCGGCTGACGTCCGCCAGGAAGCCGTTGCCTGGCAGTTCAACGGCGGTCAGGCAGACGCCGTTTACCGCGATGCTGTCGCCCAGCTTGACGTCGCTCAGGTCGAGCTTGCCGGTTTCGACATGGACCCGCACATCGCCGCCCTTGGGGGTGAGTGCACGGATGCTGCCGATGGATTCGATGATGCCGGTAAACATGGAGTCCTCCTCGAGAACGGGCCGCCGCGTGAGCGAAAGCCAGGAATTATACGCTGGCCGGTGGAACGGGAATGGCGATGACTCGCCAGTCATCGCCCACGGCGCGGATTTCGGTGATTTTCAGCTGGGGAGCGTCCTTCATCTGCGCCAGCGGCCAGTCCAGCAGTGGCCGCGCCGAAGAACCGAGGAATTTGCCGGCGATGAAGATCTGGAACTCGTCCACCAGCCCCAGTCGGGCGAAAGCCCCCGCCAGGCGCGGACCGGCCTCCACCAGCACTTCATTGACATCCCGGGCAGCCAGCGCCACCAGCAGCCGACGCAGATCGACCTGGCCGTCATCGCCCGCCACGATCATGCATTCAGGACCGTTGGCGTACTGTTCTTCCACCGCCATGCAGGTAGCGACCAGCGCCGGGCCGGCCTTGAAAAACGCCGCATCCAGGGGCACCCGCAGGCGCCCGTCCACCAGTACCCGCAACGGCGGACGGCTCATGACCAACGCAGTCTGCTCGGCATCCAGCCCAAGTTCATCGGCGCGTACGGTCAGCCGGGCGTTGTCCGCCAGCACCGTATCGGCACCGGTCAGCACCACACTGGCCTGGGCGCGCAAGCGTTGGACCGCCGAACGTGCGGCCGGGCCGGTGATCCACTGGCTTTCGCCGCTTTCCATGGCGGTGCGGCCATCCAGGCTCATGGCGAGCTTGACCCGCACGAACGGCAGGCCCTGTTCCATGCGCTTGAGAAAACCTTCATTGAGCTTGCGCGCCTCACCTTCCAGCACGCCGCTTTCAGTGGCGATGCCGGCCTGGGCCAGGCGTTGCAGGCCGCGCCCGGCGACTGCCGGGTTAGGGTCCTGCATCGCTGCCACCACCCGCGCCACGCCGGCGTTGACCAGCGCATCGGCACAAGGCGGGGTACGCCCGTGATGACTGCAAGGCTCGAGGGTCACGTAGGCCGTGGCGCCCCGGGCGTTGTCACCGGCGGCCCGCAGGGCATGGACTTCGGCATGGGGCTCGCCAGCGCGGATGTGCCAGCCTTCGCCGACAATCTGCCCGTCACGCACGATCACGCAACCGACCCGGGGGTTGGGGTCGGTGGTGTAGTGACCACGTCGCGCCAACTCCAGGGCACGGGCCATGTAGTGGGCGTCGAGGACAGCCTGCTGCGCCGGGCCGGTCATTCTTTCACCGGTTCGCGGGCCAGGCGGTCGATTTCTTCACGGAACTCGTTCAGGTCCTGGAAGCGCCGGTATACCGAGGCGAAACGGATGTAGGCGACTTCGTCGAGCTTCTGCAGCTCGGCCATCACCAACTCTCCGACCACCAGGGACTTGACCTCGCGCTCGCCGGTGGCCCGCAGCTTGTGCTTGATGTGCACCAGCGCCGCTTCCAGGCGCTCGACGCTCACCGGGCGCTTTTCCAAGGCGCGCTGCATGCCGGCGCGCAGTTTTTCTTCGTCGAACGGCTGGCGGCTGCCGTCGGTTTTGATCAGGCGCGGCAACACCAGTTCAGCAGTCTCGAACGTCGTGAAACGCTCGCCGCAAGCCAGGCATTCGCGGCGGCGGCGGACTTGTTCGCCCTCGGCGACCAGTCGCGAGTCGATGACCTTGGTGTCGTTGGCACCGCAGAAGGGACAGTGCATGGTGGCAGGCAACAAAAAAAGGGAGGGCCATGGTAGCGCATCCCACTGGCAAGACAAGCCATAGGGTTTACGGTATACAGACGGGCTTACCGTCAGATCCATGGAATTCACCTTGCTGGAGCCACACATGCCGCTACGATCGCTCGTTTTGCTCAGTTTTTTCAGCCTGCTGATGGCGTGCAGCAGCGATGCCCCCAAGCCCGCCGCTCCCGCTCCGGCCCCCGCGCCGAAACAGGCCCAGGAAAAAGCCCGCCAGGCGGCCGAGCTGGGGCCATTACCGGCGTACCAGCGTGAAATCAGCGGCACCCTGCAAGGCGTGCCGGCCGGAGCCGAAGTGGAACTGGCGCTGCTGGTGATCGACGACAAGGACCGTCCACAACAATTGCTCGCCAGTTCCAGCCTGATCGGCACCAACCAGGCCCTGCCCTTCCGTTTGCGCTTCAACCCGGAAGCCTTCCCGGTGGGCGCCCGCGTGGAACTGCGTGGCCGCGCCAGCCAGTCCGGCCAGTTGATCCTGCACTTGCCGGAACAACGCATCAGCCAACCGACCACCCAGGCATTGGGCACCCTGCAATTCGTCAAAGCGCCATGAGTGCACCGCAAGACCTGCAACGGGCGTTGAGTGAATTGCTTGGCGACGCGCGTCTGGTGGCTTGTCCGCTCCCCGGCGCTGACTTGACGTTGTGGCTGATCGACGGCGACAACATGGACCGCGCCTTCAGCCCGGAAGAAACCCGGCGCATTCTCCACGAGCCGCCCTATTGGAGTTTCTGCTGGGCCAGCGGCCTGGCGATGGCCCGCTACCTCGCCGAGCAGCCGCAGTGGGTGGAAGGCAAGCGGGTGCTGGATTTTGGTGCCGGTTCCGGCGTGGCGGGCATCGCGGCGGTCAAGGCCGGAGCCCTGGAAGTGGTGGCCTGCGACCTCGACCCACTGGCGATTGCCGCCTGCCAGGCCAATGCCGCGCTCAATGGCGTGGAGCTGGGTTATTCGACGGACTTTTTCGCCGAGGCCGATCGTTTCGACCTGATCCTGGTCGCCGACGTACTCTACGACCGGGCCAACCTGCCGCTGCTCGACCAGTTCCTCAGTCGTGGTCGCGAGGCGTTGGTGGCCGATTCCCGGGTGCGGGATTTCCAGCATCCGCTGTACCGGCGCATCGAAATGCTCCAGGCCATGACCCTGCCGGACCTGGCCGAGCCGGAAGAGTTTCGCCATGTGAGCCTGTACCACGCGCGGCGCTGACCCTAAAAAGCATCGCGAGCAGGCTCGCTCCCACAGGGGACGCATGAACACTCGAGATCCCTTGTGGGAGCGAGCTTGCTCGCGATGGGGCCCTGCCAATCTACACACCTCTCACCGCCACCCCGCTTTCAGCCACCCCCCACCACGCCGTATAGTTGCCCCATTCAAGCGCTCTACGAGATTGCCCATGACTCAGGAAACGCCCTACATCTTCGACGCCACCACCGCCGATTTCGACCAATCGGTGATCGCGAATTCTTTCCACAAACCGGTACTGGTGGATTTCTGGGCCGAGTGGTGTGCGCCGTGCAAGGCTCTGATGCCAATGCTGCAAACCATTGCCGAGAGCTATCAAGGCGAATTGCTGCTGGCCAAGGTCAACTGCGACATCGAGCAGGACATTGTGGCCCGCTTCGGCATTCGCAGCCTGCCGACGGTGGTGTTGTTCAAGGACGGTCAGCCCGTCGACGGCTTTGCCGGTGCCCAGCCGGAATCGGCGGTACGCACGATGCTCGAACCCCATGTGCAGATGCCACCGCCGGCCGCCGCCGACCCGTTCGAACAGGCCCAGGCGCTGTTCGACGACGGTCGTTTCGCCGACGCCGAAGCCGTGCTCACCGTGTTGCTGGGTGAAGACAACACCAACGCCAAGGCGCTGATCCTGTATGCCCGCTGCCTGACCGAGCGCGGCGAGATGGACGAAGCGCAGACCGTGCTCGACGCGGTGAAAAGCGATGAGCACAAGGCCGCCCTCGCCGGTGCCAAGGCGCAGATCCAGTTCCTCGGCCTGGCCAAGCACCTGCCGGACGCCGCCGACCTCAAGGCGCGCCTGGCGAAAGACCCGCAAGACGATGAAGCGGTGTACCAACTGGCGATCCAGCAACTGGCGCGCCAACAGTACGAAGCGGCCCTCGATGCGCTGCTCAAGCTGTTCGTGCGTAACCGCGGCTACAGCGAAGGCTTGCCCCACAAGACCTTGTTGCAGGTATTCGAACTGCTGGGCAACGATCATCCGCTGGTGACGACCTATCGCCGCAAACTGTTCGCGGCGTTGTATTGACTCCCCTGTAGGAGCTGCCGAAGGCTGCGATCTTTTGATCTTTCGCTTGAGACTCAAGCGTCTGGGGAAAGCTCGCAGCCTCGCTTCGCTCGTCAGCTCCTACGCGGTTTCGTGCCAGCTATAGAGTGGTGTGTCGCCGCCACTGATGACTTTTACATCCGGGCTATGGCGCAGGCGCACCAACAGGCGCTTGCCTGCCGAGGCGCTGCCGGTCAGGCCTTCGAGCTGCTCCAGCAGGTCCGGACCGCTCAGTTGGCCGGCCTTGCGCAGCAGTTCCTTGGCGATCTGCCATTGGGCATCGTCCTGGTTCGTCGGTTTGGCCGCCGGTGCAGCCGCGCCTTCGGATTTGGCCACTTGCAACTGCGCGCCGAGCTGCGCCCAGTCGCCCTCATCCATTTCGATCGTCAAGTCCACCGGCCATTCGCCGACGGTTCCGCGTATCCGCAACATCACCGTGCTCCTGAATATTTCATGTACGCATGCTCCCATGGCCCTTGCGCGACGCCAAGCAGACGGTCAAACTCTCCGCACTTTCGTTATAAGATTACATAACCTTTTCGGAGACTCGTCATGCGTCGTCTGCTTCTCGCTTTGCCGTTCGCCCTGCTGCCATTGGCTGTCGCTCATGCGGCGGTGGAGCATGACCACGACCATGATCACGAACATGGCAGCCTCGGCGCCCATGAACACGGCGTTGCTCGACTGAACGCTGCCCTGGATGGCCAGACCCTGGAGCTGGAGCTGGAAAGCCCGGCGATGAACCTGGTGGGCTTCGAACATGCCGCCACCAGCGATGCCGACAAGGCCAAGGTCGCCGCGGTACGGGCGCTGTTGGACAAGCCGCTGGCGTTGTTCAACCTGCCGGTCGCCGCCAAGTGCAGCGTGGCCCAACAGGAACTGGAAAGCCCGTTGTTCGGCGATGAACCGGACCACGAAGACCATGACGAAGACGCCGATGGCGACGAACACCACGAGCACAGTGAGATCCATGCCCACTATCAGTTCACCTGCGCCGCCGCTGGTGCATTGAAGGACCTGGACCTGGCGACACTGTTCAAAACCTTCCCGGCCACCCAGAAAATTCAGGTACAACTGATCAGCCCGAGTGGCCAACAAGGCGTGGAAGTGACGGCCAAGGCGCCAACCCTGAAATTTTGATTCACCGCAAAACCCGATGTGGGAGCGAGCTTGCTCGCGATGAGGCCGGCACATCCAATACAGATGTAGCCTGACCCAGCGCTATCGCGAGCAAGCTCGCTCCCACAGGGGTTCACCTTGATCTGACCGGTTTCATATGACCCAAGCACTCATCGAACTGTCCGACCTGGGCTTCAGTTGGCCCGGGCATCCGCCCTTGCTGGATATTCCGGCGTTTCGCCTGGAAGCGGGTGAAACCTTGTTCCTCAAGGGTCCGAGTGGCAGCGGCAAGACCACGCTGCTGGGGCTGTTGGGCGGGGTGCAAACGCCGGATCGCGGCAGCATCCGCCTGCTCGGCCAGGAACTCAGCGAACTGGCCGCCGGCCGCCGCGACCGCTTTCGCGTGGACCATACCGGTTATATTTTCCAGCAGTTCAACCTGCTGCCGTTTCTCTCGGTACGGGAGAACGTCGAACTGCCCTGCCACTTCTCGAAACTGCGCGCGCAACGGGCCAGCCAGCGCCATGGCAGTGTCGATCAAGCGGCCGCCACGCTGCTGGCCCACCTGGGCTTGACCGATCCGAACCTGTTGGAGCGTCGCGCCGACTCGTTGTCCATCGGCCAGCAACAACGGGTCGCCGCCGCCCGGGCCTTGATCGGTCAACCGGAACTGGTGATCGCCGACGAACCGACTTCAGCCCTGGACTACGACGCCCGGGAAAACTTCCTTCGGCTGTTGTTCGCCGAATGCCGCGAGGCCGGGTCGAGCCTGTTGTTCGTCAGCCATGACCAGAGCCTGGCGTCGCTGTTCGACCGCCACCTCTCGCTGGCCGATCTCAATCGCGCCGCCACGCCACTCGAGGTCTGAGATGTATTTGTTCCGTCTAGCCATGGCCAGCCTGGCGAACCGCCGCTTCACCGCGATCCTCACCGCGTTTGCCATCGCCCTCTCGGTCTGTCTGTTACTGGCGGTGGAGCGAGTGCGCACCGAGGCGCGAGCCAGTTTCGCCAGCACCATCAGCGGCACCGACCTGATCGTCGGTGCCCGCTCCGGATCGGTGAACCTGCTGCTGTATTCGGTGTTTCGCATCGGCAACGCCACCAACAACATCCGCTGGGATAGCTTCGAACAGTTCGCCAAGAACCCGAAAGTGAAGTGGGCGATCCCCATGTCCCTGGGCGATTCCCATCGCGGCTACCGGGTGATGGGCACCACCGAAGCCTACTTCGAGCATTACCAGTACGGCCGCCAGCAACACCTGGAACTGGCCGATGGCCGGGCCTTCGCCAGCGATCCGTTCGAAGTGGTGCTCGGTGCCGAAGTGGCCGAGGCGCTGCACTATAAGCTTGGTGACAAACTGGTGCTGGCCCATGGCGTGGCGGCGATCAGCCTGGTCAAGCATGACGACAAGCCCTTCACCGTGGTCGGGATTCTCAAGCGCACCGGCACCCCGGTGGATCGTACGCTGCACATCAGCCTCGGCGGCATGGAGGCGATCCACATCGACTGGAAGAACGGCGTGCCGGCCCAGGGCAATGGGCGCATCAGCGCCGACCAGGCCCGCAACATGGACCTCACGCCCCAAGCGATCACCGCGTTCATGCTCGGCCTCAACAGCAAGATTTCGACCTTCGCCTTGCAGCGCGAGATCAATGAGTTCCGTGGCGAACCGCTGCTGGCCATCCTCCCCGGCGTAGCACTGCAGGAGTTGTGGAGCCTGATGGGCACGGCGGAAAAGGCCTTGTTCGTGATTTCGCTGTTCGTGGTCCTGACCGGGTTGATCGGCATGCTCACGGCGATCCTCACCAGCCTCAACGAGCGCCGCCGGGAAATGGCGATCCTGCGTTCGGTGGGCGCGAGGCCGTGGCACATCGCGACGCTGCTGGTGTTCGAAGCCTTTGCCCTGGCGCTGGCCGGGGTCATCGCCGGGCTGGCGTTGCTGTACATCGGCATCGCCGCCGCCCAGGGCTACGTGCAGTCGGCCTACGGTTTGTACTTGCCCCTGGGCTGGCCGAGCGAATATGAATGGACGCTGCTGGCGGGCATCCTGGTCGCCGCCCTGCTGATGGGCAGCGTGCCGGCCTGGCGCGCCTATCGCCAATCGTTGGCCGACGGCCTGTCGATCCGTCTATGAGGACCTTGAAGATGCCCCGCGCCCTGCTTGCACTGTTGATGATGGTCGCCCTGCCGCTGTGGGCGGCCGAGCCGAGGGACCTGGCCTGGTCGGAAATGATCCCGCCGGATGCACCGCCGGAAGTGCCGAACATGACGCCCCTGCACGACCTGTCGAAGATGAGCGACGCCCTGGCCGCCGAGTCCGCTCCAGCCGCCAAGCAGGATTTGCCCAACGCGCCGGTGGTCAAGGCCCTCGATGGCCAGCAGATTCGCTTGCCAGGCTACATCGTGCCGCTGGAAGTCAGCGAGGAAGGTCGCACCACGGACTTCCTGCTGGTGCCGTATTTCGGCGCCTGCATCCACGTGCCGCCACCGCCGTCGAACCAGATCGTGCATGTGAAAAGCGAGGTCGGCGTGAAGCTCGACGAGCTGTACCAGCCGTACTGGGTCGAAGGGCCGATGCAGGTCAAGCCGTCCACCAGCGAACTGGCCGATGCGGGATATCAGATGGAGGCGCAGAAGATTTATGTGTATGAGTTGCCGGAGTGAATCGGGTGGTGATGGGCAGTCCGTCAGATAGCTATCGCGAGCAAGCTCGCTCCCACAGGAGATCTCAGTGCCTATGCGACCTGTGTGGGAGCGAGCTTGCTCGCGATGGGGCCGTCAAAGCTTGCTCATCATCATTTCATTGAGCTGGGTCAATTAATCGACCAAGACTCATTGAGCTGAGTCAAAAGACCGGCCCAGGCGGCTCCGTACCATGGGACATCAATTTTGAAATGTCCTCTGGAGCCCCCATGCACAAGTCCTTGCTCAGCGCTTCCCTCGTCGCCCTCGCGCTCGCAGCCCCGCTCGCCCAGGCCCATACGGCCGGTGACATCATCGTTCGCGCCGGCGCTATCACCGTCAATCCAGAGGCCGACAGCTCCAGCGTCAAGGTCGAACGTGGTCCGCTGGCCGGCGCCGACCTGGGCGGCAAGGCGACCATGAGCAGCGATACGCAACTGGGCCTGAACTTCGCCTACATGCTGACCAACAATTGGGGTATCGAACTGCTGGCGGCCTCGCCGTTCGAGCACGACGTGAAAATCAAAGGCACCGCCCTCGGCGCGGCCAATGGCAAGCTCGGCACCCTCAAGCACCTGCCGCCCACACTGAGCCTGGTCTACTACCCGCTCGACGCCAAGTCGGCGTTCCAGCCCTATGTCGGTGCCGGTATCAACTACACCTGGATCTACGACGAACACGTCGGCAGCGAAGCCAGCGCCAATGGCTTCAGCAACTTCCGGGCGAAAAACAGCTGGGGCATGGCCTGGCAGGTCGGTGCCGACTACATGCTGACCGACAACATCATGATCAACGGCCAGATCCGCTACATCGACATCGACACTACCGCCTATGTGGACAACAACGCCGTGGCCGGTGGTACCCGGGCCAAGGTGAATGTCGATGTGGATCCGTTCATCTACATGGTGGGGTTGGGCTACAAGTTCTAAGCCGAACTTAAAGGTACGAACATCCCTGTGGGAGCGAGCTTGCTCGCGATGACGGTGGATCAGCCAGCAATGATGTTGACTGACCCAGCGCTATCGCGAGCAAGCTCGCTCCCACAGTTTTAGCGCCCCAGCAACCGCGCCAACCCCACACTCAGCGGCGTTTGCTGTGGGAAGCTGAAGCGCTGCACCAACCGGTGGTTGTCGGCCCGGGAATGGCGAATGTCGCCGGAACGCGCCGGGCCATAGCTGATCGGTGGCAGGTCGCCCACCACGGCGGCCAGGGCCTGGAGCATCTGCTTCAGGGTCGTGGCCTGGTTCCAGCCGACGTTCACCGCGCCCACTTCCACCTCGGGCTTCTCGATGGCCTGCACCAGCAAATCCACCAAGTCTTCGACATAGACAAAGTCCCGGGTCTGCTCGCCGTCGCCGAATACGGTGATCGGCAGGCCCTTCTGTGCCCGTTCGCTGAAGATGCTGATGACCCCGGAATACGGCGAGGACGGATCCTGGCGCGGGCCGTAGATGTTGAAGAAGCGGAACACCACCGGCTCCAGGTTGTGCTGGCGACGATAGAAATCGAAGTAGAACTCGCTGGCGAGCTTGTCCGAGGCATAGGGCGTGAGCGGGGCCTTGGGGGTTTCCTCGTCGATGGACTCGCCTTCGCCGTTGTTGCCGTAGACCGCTGCGCTGGAAGCGAACAGCACCCGCTTCACCCCGCTCTGGCGCATGGCTTCGCAGACATTCAGGGTGCCGATGAAATTGCTCTGGTGCGTACGCACCGGGTCATCCACCGAGGCTTGCACCGAGGCCACCGCAGCCAGGTGCGCCACGGCGCTGCAACCGGCCATGGCCCGGGCCACCAGGGCGGCATCGGCGACGTCGCCTTCGATCAGTTCGACCGCCGGGTTGTCCAGCGGCAGGTTGCTGCGCTTGCCGGTGGACAGATCATCGAGGATACGCACCGCATGCCCCTTGGCGAGCAAGGCGTCGGTCAGGTGCGAACCAATGAAACCCGCGCCGCCGGTGATTAAAACAGGGCCTTCAGCCATGGCGATAAAACCTATCCAGTAAGCCCGGGAGTGCTGCGCGCCAGGCGCGGGGCTTGATCCCGAAAGTGTGCAGAATTTTCTTGCAGGCCAGCACCGCGTGCTGCGGTTCTTCCGCGGCGTCCGGCCGTGCGGCATGGGCCTGGGGCGTGGGCGACTCGATGGCCAGCGGATGCAGGGCGCGGGCTTCGGTGAGGATCGCCTGGCCCAGCGCCAGTGGCGTGGTCGCCTCATGCCCGGCGTAATGATAGGTGCCCCACAGCGGCGCCGCGCAATCGAGTTGCTTGAGCACCGAAATGATCACCCGCGCGGCATCGTCCACGGGCGTCGGATTGCCCCGGCGGTCGTCAGCCAGCAACAGCTCTTCGGGTTGCTCGGCCCGGGCCAGGAAACGGCCGAGGGTGCCATCGGCGCTGTCGTCTAGCAGCCAGCCAAAACGCAGCAACACATGCTGCGGGCAGGTGGCGCGCACGCTTTGCTCGATCCGCCACAGCGCCTGGCCGCGCACGCCCAGGGGCACGGGCTCGTCCTTCTCGCTGTAGGCCGTGGCACGGGAACCGTCGAACACCCGATAGCTCGACGGTTGCAGCAAGATGATGTTGTGATGCTGGCACAGCCCGGCCAGACGCTCGACAGCGCGCTCCTGGCCGGCCAGGCGCTGCTCGCTGACGGCCTCGGCCTGGAACCAGTCGAAGTAGTACGCCAGGTTGATCAAGGCGTCCGGCCGGGTGTCGTCGAGCAGCTGCGTCAGGCTCGCGGCATCCCAGCCGTCTTCGGGCGGGCGGGGGGCAAGAAAACCGATGTCTTCTTCTGCACCGAGGCGAATCAGCGCCTGCCCAAGGGCATTTCCGCCGCCCAGTAACATAAGGCGCATTCGCATAAAGTCAGCAGGCCCACTCTATTGGCACAAAAATTGGGTCGACAACGCCCGCAGGCGTTGCCGGAATCGTTGCATTTTGCGGGTTTAGTGCGCAACCGTCACCCGTAAAGTGTGGATCCAGCATTTGTGTGCGCCTTGAGGCCGCTATCGCGAGCAAGCTCGGCTCCCACAGGGATCGCATAGGCACTGATATCTCCTGTGGGAGCGAGCTTGCTCGCGATGAGGCCCTGACAGGCGATGCAGATCTCAGCCGGTACTTGCATCTCCCCCGCTCCGCCCGCATAAACTGCCCTATGAATCTGCCCCTTGCAGCCGACCACGCCATGGCAGGCTTTCACCCCGCCGTTCGCGCCTGGTTCAGCCAGACCTTCCCGGCGGTCACGGCCGCCCAGGCCCGGGCGTGGCCGTTGATCGGCCAGCGGCGCTCGGTGCTGGTCGCGGCGCCCACCGGCTCGGGCAAGACCTTGACCGCGTTTCTCGCGGTGCTCGATGACCTGGTGCACCGCGGCCTGGAACAAGGAGGCCTGCCGGACCAGACCCTGGTGGTGTATGTCTCGCCGCTCAAGGCCCTGAGCAACGATATCCAGATCAACCTGCAG
Source organism: Pseudomonas sp. NFACC14 (assembly GCF_900106885.1). Taxonomy (NCBI): domain Bacteria; kingdom Pseudomonadati; phylum Pseudomonadota; class Gammaproteobacteria; order Pseudomonadales; family Pseudomonadaceae; genus Pseudomonas; species Pseudomonas sp. NFACC14. The sequence continues at coordinate 44,059 of NZ_FNOA01000024.1, read as the reverse complement.
AATCCCCTGGCCGGCATCACCGAGCAGTTGCAGCGAATGGGCTTGCCACCCTTGCCGATCACCACCGCCGTACGCACCGGCGACACGCCGCAAAAAGACCGCTCGGCGATGCGCAAGACCGCGCCGCACATCCTGGTGACCACGCCCGAATCGCTCTACGTGCTGCTCGGTTCCGACTCCGGCCGGCAGATGCTCGCCAGCACCCGCACGGTGATCGTCGATGAAATCCACGCCATCGCCGCCAGCAAGCGCGGCAGCCACCTGGCCTTGAGCCTGGAGCGCCTGCAAGCCCTGTGCGCCGAACCCCTGATGCGCATCGGCCTGTCGGCCACGCAAAAGCCCATCGAAGCGGTGTCACGCTTTCTCGTCGGTGAAGGCCGCGCCTGTGAAATCGTCGACATCGGCCACGCCCGTCCCCGGGACCTGGACATCGAGGTGCCACCGGTGCCGCTGTCGGCGGTGATGGCCAATGACGTGTGGGAGCTGGTCTACAACCGCCTCGCCGAGCTGGCCCGAGAGCATCGCACCACCCTGGTGTTCGTCAACACGCGGCGCTTGGCCGAACGCCTCAGTCGCCATCTGAGCGAACGCCTGGGCAAGGACGCCGTGGCCGCCCACCACGGCAGCCTGGCGAAGGAGTTTCGCCTCGACGCCGAACAACGCCTCAAGCGCGGCGAACTGCAGGTACTGATCGCCACCGCCTCCCTGGAACTGGGCATCGATATCGGCGATGTCGATCTGGTCTGCCAGATTGCCTCGCCCCGCTCGATCTCGGCGTTCCTGCAAAGAGTCGGGCGCTCGGGCCACCAGGTCGGCGGCACGCCCAAGGGCCGCCTGTTCGCCACCACCCGCGACGACTTGATCGAATGCGCCGCCCTGCTTGATTGCGTGCGCCGTGGCGAACTCGACATCCTGCACATCCCCAAGGCGCCGCTGGATGTGCTGGCCCAGCAGATCGTCGCCGAAGTCAGTTGCCAGGAATGGCCGGAACAGGCGCTGTTGGAAACCTTCCGCCGCGCCGCGCCCTACGCCGAGCTGGACGAAGGGCATTACCAGGCGCTGTTGCAGATGCTCGCCGAAGGCCTCAATGGCCGCCAGGGCGTGCGCAGCGCCTACCTGCACCGCGACGCCGTGACCCGGACCCTGCGCGGGCGCCGGGGCAGCAAACTGACGGCGGTGACCAGCGGCGGCACTATTCCGGACAACGCCGACTACAGCGTGCTGCTCGAACCCCAGGGCTTGAACATCGGCAGCGTCAACGAAGACTTCGCGGTGGAGAGCATTGCCGGCGATGTGTTCCAACTGGGCAATACGTCCTATCGCATCATCCGCGTCGAGGCCGGTCGTGTGCGGGTCGAGGACGCCCAGGGCCAACCGCCGACCATTCCGTTCTGGCTCGGCGAAGCCCCGGGGCGCAGCGACGAATTGTCTTTGGCCGTGGCCCGCCTGCAAGCCCAGCTTGATCACCTGCTCGGCGCCACGCCGGGCAACCTGCAACCGGCCCTCGACTGGCTGACCGGCACCTTGCGCCTGAACCTCGCCAGCGCCGAACAATTGATCGATTACCTGGCCCCGGCGCGCCTGGCCTTCGGCGCCCTGCCGTCCCAGGATACGCTGCTGATGGAGCGGTTTTTCGACGAATCCGGCGGCACCCAACTGATCATCCACACGCCCTTCGGCAGCCGCATCAACCGCGCCTGGGGCCTGGCCTTGCGCAAGCGCTTCTGCCGCACCTTCAACTTCGAATTGCAGGCCGCCGCCAGTGAAGACGCCATCGTGCTCTCGCTCTCCACCAGCCACAGCTTCGAACTGGACGAAGTCTGGCGCTACCTGAACAGCCACAGCGCCGAACAGATCCTGGTCCAGGCGGTGCTGGATGCACCGCTGTTCGGCGTGCGCTGGCGCTGGAACGCTGGCGTGGCCCTGGCCCTGCCGCGCTACACCGGCGGGCGCAAAGTCGCCCCGCAGATCCAGCGGATGAAAAGCGAAGACCTGATCGCCAGCGTGTTTCCGGACCAGATCGCCTGCCTGGAAAACCTGGCCGGCGAGCGGGAGATCCCCGATCACCCGCTGGTGGAACAGACCCTCGACGATTGCCTGCACGAAGCCATGGACAGCGACGGTTGGCTGGCGCTGTTGCGGCGCATGGAAGCGGGCCAGATTCGCCTGATCAGCCGCGACCTGCCGGCGCCCTCGCCGCTGGCGGCAGAAATCCTCAGCGCCCGTCCCTACACCTTTCTCGACGACGCGCCGCTGGAAGAACGGCGGACCCAGGCGGTGATCAACCGGCGCTGGAGCGATCCACAATCCACCGACGACCTTGGCGCGCTGGACGCCGAAGCCATCCAGTCGGTGCGGGATGAAGCCTGGCCGACGCCGGCCAATCTCGATGAGATGCACGAAGCCTTGATGAGCCTGGCCTGCATCGCCGACAGCGAAGCCGACGCCCACCCATCGTGGCGGGATTGGCTGCGGGCACTGGCCGCGAGTGGTCGCGCCAGCCACATACAGATCAGCGCCGAGCGGGGACTGTGGGTGCCGCTGGAACGCCTGAGCTGCTTGCAAGCCCTTTATCCACAGGCTCGCTGGGAACCGGCGCTGACCCCGCTGGCCGATTTCGATGAAGCCTGGAGCGTCGACGAAGCCCTGGTGGAAGTGCTCCGCGCCCGGCTCAGTGCCTTCGGTCCGCTGCCGTTGAAGGCCATCGCCTACCCGCTGGGGTTGTCGACCCCGCAGGTCACCCAGGCCCTGGCGCAGCTCGAGCAGCAAGGCTACGTGCTGCGTGGGCGCTTCACGCCGGGCACCGGCCAGGAGGAATGGTGCGAGCGGCATTTGCTGGCGCGGATCCATCGCTACACGGTCAAGCGCCTGCGCCGGGAAATCGAGCCGGTGATGTTGCAGGACTTCATGCGCTTCCTGTTCGACTGGCAGCACCTGTCGTCGTCCACCCAGGGCCGGGGCAATGCCGTGCTGCCGTCGATCCTAGGCCAGTTCGAAGGCTACCCGGCCGCCGCCTCAGCCTGGGACAGCGACCTGTTGCCCGGGCGGATCAAGGACTATTCGCCCAGTTGGCTCGATGAGTTGTGCCGCAGTGGCAAGTGGGTATGGACGCGCCTGAGCGCACGCCAGAAGCCGTCCGCCAGTGCCCTGCGCAGTACGCCGGTGGTGTTGCTGCCGCGCAGCCAGGTAGCGTTGTGGAGCAGCCTGGCCGGGCAAACGGCCCTTGAGGAGTTGTCGCCCAAGACGCAGAAAGTCCATCAGGCCCTGAGCGAGCATGGCGCGCTGTTTTTCGATGAGCTGGCCCATGAAGCCCACCTGCTGCGCAGCGAACTGGAAATCGCCTTGCAGGAACTGGTGGGCGCCGGGTTGGTGAATGCCGACAGCTTTGCCGGCTTGCGCGCGCTGATCACCCCGGCCAGCAAACGCCAGGCCCGCAGCAGCCGGCGCGGGCGCGGCGCGTTTGTCGGCGGCATGGACGACGCCGGGCGCTGGGCCTTGTTGCGCCGCAACCAACCCGCCCCCGTGGAAGGCAACCGCCCGACGCCCACTGCGCCGGAGACTCTGGAACACATCGCCATGACCTTGCTCCGGCGCTATGGCGTGGTGTTCTGGCGCTTGCTGGAGCGGGAGGCCGAGTGGCTGCCGAGTTGGCGCGAGCTATTGCGCACTTTCCATCGTTTGGAGGCGCGGGGCGAGATTCGTGGTGGGCGGTTCGTCAGCGGCCTGGCGGGGGAACAGTTCGCCCTGCCCGAAGCGATTGCGTTGCTGCGCGAAACCCGCCGCCGCCCCACCGACGGCAGCTTGGTGGTGGTGTGCGGGGTCGACCCGCTGAACCTGGCCGGCACCTTGCTGCCGGGGGCGAAAGTGCCGGCGCTGGCGAGCAATCGGCTGGTGTATCGGGACGGGTTGCCGGTGGCGGCGCAGATTGCCGGCAAGCAGCATCTTTGGATCGAGTTGGATGCTCAAGGGATGGCTGAGGTCCGGAACAAGCTTGTTCAGAAAGGTTGAGGGTGTCTGGGCGGGCCCTATCGCGAGCAAGCTCGCTCCCACAGTAGGTTTGTGGTGAATGTACAACCCCTGTGGGAGCGAGCTTGCTCGCGATGGGGCCGGCAGCCCCACCAAACACCTCACCCACTACCGAGGTTGATCAGGCACCTCCTCCCCCTCTTTGTTCTCCTCAACCAACCGCTTGGGCAACATCACCTGCTGTGGATAAGTCTGCGCAAAGTGCACCGCCGGGTGGTTATCCACAAGCTTCTTCAACTGCTGGTTGAACGCCCGGCTCACCGCATATTGCCCACCCGACACGGTGCGGAACTGCGCCGTGAGCACCACGCCGTTGAGGTCCATCTTGTCCACGCCGAACACATCCAGCGGCCCTTGCAGGTTGAACTTGAGAAACGGGTCTTCGGCGATCGAACGCCCGGCCTCGCGGATCAGCTCGATGGCCTGGTCGACATCGGTGTCGTAAGTGAATTGCACGGAGAAAAACGCAAAGGCGAATTGCCGGGACTGATTGGTCACCGCCTTGATCTGGCCGAACGGCACCGAGTGCACGAAACCCTTGCCGTCGCGCAGGCGCAGGGTGCGGATGGTCAGGCCTTCGACGGTGCCGGCGTGGCCGGAGTCGAGCACCACCCAGTCGCCGATGGATAGCGTGTCTTCAATGATGATGAACAGCCCGGTGATCACGTCCTGCACCAGTTGCTGCGAACCGAAACCGATCGCCAAGCCCACCACCCCGGCACCGGCCAGCAACGGCGCGACGTTGATACCCAGGTTGGCCATGGTGGTGATCGCGCAAATCACCACCAGGATGATTTTCGCCGCGTTGCGCAACAGCGGCAGGATGGTCTTGACCCGGGTGCTGGGCTGGCGGGCGCCGCGTTTGTTCAGTGGCGGCTTCAAGGCTTCCTGGATTGCCGTGTCGAGCACCACCCACGTGAGCCAGGTCATCAGGAAAATCAGGCCGATACGGCTCAAGGAATCACTGATCGCCCGGCCCACGGCATTGCGCGAGGCGAACTCGAACAGGGAAATGCCCCAGATCCGCCCGAGGATTTCAATGAATGCCACCGCCATGACGATCCGCAACAACGCATGCAGCAAGCTCAACAGCCGGCCCTTGTAGGCGCTGTTGCGTTGGATGGCCTCGGCCTTGGGCGACTTGAAGATGTGCTGGAACACCGTGCTGAGGAACACCATCGCAATCAGCAGGATCGTGGTGAACAACGCGCAACGCAGGGCTTTCTGGTTGTCCTCGCCGACACCGATCAGGCTCACCGCCGACACCAGCACCATCAACAGGATCGGCCAATACCAGAGCCCGGAGAAAATCCGCAACGACTCCTGCAAGGCCGGTTGTTTCAAGCGCTGGGCCAGGGGGCGGTTGCGGATCAGGTGCGCCACCGGGCGGCGCATGCGGATCACCAGCCAGCCAAAGATGATCGACGCCGACAACCCGGTGAACACCGCGACGCTGCTGGTGATGTTGCCGCCCAGTTGCCGGGCGATCTGCGGACTGGTCAGGGCATCGCTGAGGGCGGCGAGAAAGCCGATCAGGAACAACGGTCGGGGGCTGAAACGCCGGATCATCGCCACCGCTCGGCGTTTGTGGCCGGCGTTGAACATCACGATCACGCACAGCAACACCGAGGTAGAAAAAATACCGCTGCTGGTGGCGTAGGCGAAGCACAACGCCAGGGCGCGACCGACCGAGACTTGCAGAAAGTGACTGACATAGAGGGTCAACGGCAGGCAGATCAATGCCGCAGCGGTGTACGGCAGCAGATAACCGAGCAGGTCGCGCAAGCGCCGGCGGGTGCGCAGCCAGCGCCGGTGGCCCAGATGTCGCAACAACAACCGCGCCGCGGACCAGATAACCGCAAACGCGCCGATCCAGACACTGGACAACAACAGGAAATCCCCTGCCACGCGCCAGGACGAACGGGACGTCTGGTCCACCAGCCGGTCCACCTCGTCCGCCGCCCGGTCTGCCCGCAGGCGCCAGGCATCCACCAGGCTTTGGTTGAGGTCGAGTTTGTCCTGGACGTCGTCGATGCTCGAACTGATGGCCCCCAATAAACCGCCCTGTACCAGCGGCGCAGCTTCGGCGGGCGGTTCATCGGGCTTGGTGGTGCCAGGGACAGCGGCGGTCCCGTAGGCGCTGGTGCCGGTCAGCGCCAACAAGAACAGCAGCAATACAGTGCTCAATCGAGACAAAACGCGAGGCTCCTTCACACGGGATCGGTAAGGAACTGATCAATATTGGGCCGGCAAGTTCGGTTTTGGCAGGATGTGAGCATCGAGAGCCAATAAATCTCTGTAGGAGCTGCCGAAGGCTGCGATCTTTTGATCTTGAGCTTTCACTCGCGATTCAATTGCCTGGGACAAGATCGCAGCCTCGTTGCACTCGGCAGCTCCTACAGGCGTAGCCCAGCAGGGAGCCCCTCGCCCCGACAGTATTCACTGCCACCGGGCATCCCATCGAAACTTTCCAGGCCGCGCGACAGTCATCAAAAGACACAGGCGGTACGAGGTCATTGGCACGGGAGGGATACATGACGGCGATCCACATTGGCATTTCCGGCTGGCGCTACACGCCTTGGCGGGGGGATTTCTACCCGAAGGGGTTGACCCAGAAACGGGAACTGCAATTTGCCTCGCGAGCGGTCAACAGTATCGAAATCAATGGATCGTTCTACGCCCTGCAACGCCCCGAACGGTATGCCCAGTGGTATGCCGAGACGCCGCCCGGCTTCGTGTTCAGCGTCAAGGCCCCGCGCTTCATCACCCACATCAAGCGCCTGCGGGACATCCGCAAGCCTTTGGCCAACTTCTTCGCCTCCGGCGTGCTGGAACTCAAGGAAAAACTGGGGGCGATCCTCTGGCAGTTTCCACCCAGCTTCAAGTTCGACCCCGAGCTGTTCGAAGACTTCCTCAAGCAATTGCCCCACGACACCGAAGGCGCCGCCGCCCTGGCCCGGGAGCATGAGCCGCGCCTGGACGGCCATGCCAGCACCGAGACCGATAAAAAGCGGCCGCTGCGCCACGCCGTGGAAATCCGTCATGAGAGTTTTATCGACCCCCACTTCATCACGTTGCTCAAGCGCTACGACGTGGCCCTGGTGATCGCCGACACGGCCGGCAAATGGCCCTATCGCGAAGACGTCACCAGCGATTTCGTCTACCTGCGCCTGCACGGCGCCGAGGAGTTGTACGCCAGCGGCTACACCGACGAGGCGTTGAAGCGCTGGGGCGACCGGATCGAGGCCTGGAGCCACGGCAAGCAGCCGAGCGACGCGCACCTGATCGACCCGGACAAGAAACCCCGGGCACGCAAGAGCCGGGAAGTGTTCTGCTATTTCGACAACGACATCAAAGTCCGCGCGCCCTACGACGCACGCCATTTGCTGGAACGTTTCCATCTGGACAAGGACCTCGCCACCGCGCCCGGCCAGCGACCGGCCGAAGGGGTGTTGCCATGAACCGTCCGCAAACCAGCGAAGCGACCTGCGAGCCGACCCGACAAGGGGCTCAGGATCTCGACCGGGTCAGCCGTTTCACCGTGCTGACCGTCAACACCCACAAGGGCTTCACCGCCCTGAACCGGCGCTTCATCCTGCCGGAACTGCGCGAAGCGGTGCGCAGTGTGTCCGCCGACGTGGTGTTCCTGCAGGAAGTCCACGGCACCCACGAACACCATCCCCAGCGCTACAGCAACTGGCCGAGCATGCCGCAATACGAATTCCTCGCCGATACCCTCTGGCCTCAATTCGCCTATGGGCGCAACGCGGTGTACCCGGCGGGCGACCATGGCAATGCGTTGTTGTCGAAATTCCAGATCATCCGCCACGACAATCTGGACGTGTCCATCAGCGGCCATGAAAACCGCGGCATGCTCCACAGCGTGCTGCGCCTGCCGGGCGATGGGCAGGATGTGCATGCCATCTGCGTCCACCTGGGGCTGCGCGAAGGGCATCGTGTCGAGCAACTCAAGCTGCTTTGCCAACGCTTGAGCGAACTGCCGCCCGAGGCACCGGTGATCGTTGCCGGCGACTTCAACGATTGGCGCGGCAAAGCCAGTGAACTGCTCGAACCCTGCGGCCTGCGGGAAGTGTTCGCCGAACAGTGGGGCAAGCCGGCCCGCAGCTTTCCGGCGCGCCTGCCGATCCTGCGCCTGGACCGCATCTACGTGCGCAACCTCAAGGCCCATCATCCCAAGGTGTTGAACGTACGCCCCTGGTCGCACCTTTCCGACCATGCACCGCTGTCGGTGGAGATCGAATTATGAGCGCGACGATGGACAAGGCGACGGTGGAACAGGTCGACACGACGCCCACCGAACGCAACCCGGCGCTGGCCGATATCGAATACGGCTGGCACGGCAACAATCGCGTCACACTGCTGGAAAACGGCGAGGAATATTTCCCCAGGGTCTTCGAGGCCATTCGCCGGGCCGAAACAGAAATCCTGCTTGAGACCTTCATTCTGTTCGAGGACAAGGTCGGCTACGAACTGCGGGACCTGCTGGTGGAAACCGCCCAGCGTGGCGTGCGCATCACCGTCAGCCTCGATGGCTTCGGCTGCGGTGAGTTGACCACCGCTTTCCTGGCCTCGTTGAGCGACGCCGGGGTGCGCTTGCAGATGTTCGACCCGGCGCCCCGGCACCTGGGGATCCGCACCAACTGGTTCCGCCGCCTGCACCGCAAGATCGTGGTGGTGGACGGGGTGATTGCCTTCATCGGCGGGATCAACTTTTCCGCCGACCACTTGGGTGACTTCGGCCCCGAGGCCAAGCAGGACTATTCCGTGGAGATCAAGGGGCCGGCGGTGGTGGACATCCATCACTTCGCCCTGCTGCAAAGCGGCCGTCCGTCCCGGGCCAAGTATTGGTGGCAACGCCGCCGCAGCCGTCGCAACGAACTGGCCTTCAGCGACCATGACGGCCAGGTGCGCCTGGTCTACCGGGATAACCACGAACATCAGACCGACATCGAAGAGGTCTACCTGCAAGTGCTGCGCAGCGCCCAGCGGCGGGTGGTGATCGCCAATGCCTACTTCTTCCCCGGTTACCGGTTGCTGCGCGAGATCCGCAACGCGGCGCGGCGCGGCGTGGAGGTGCGGCTGATCCTGCAAGGGCAACCGGACATGATGATCGCCAAGCTCGCGGCCCGGATGCTCTATGACTACCTGCTCAAGGCCGGCGTGGTGATCTACGAATACTGCGAGCGGCCGCTGCACGGCAAAGTCGCCTTGGTGGATGAGGACTGGAGCACGGTGGGGTCAAGCAACCTCGACCCGCTGAGCCTGTCGCTGAACCTGGAAGCCAACGTGCTGATCCGCGACCGGACGTTCAACCGCGAGCTGTTCGAGCGCCTCGACTACCTGATCCGCAACCATTGCACGGTCATGCCCGAAAACCATGCGCCGCGGGGCCTGCTGTGGCGCATGACCATCGGCTTCATGGTGTTCCACTTCTTGCGCCACTTCCCGGCCTGGGCCGGCTGGCTGCCGGCCCATAAACCGCGTCTGAAACCTTTTTCACCGCCGACGGCGGTCCGGAGCGAACCCCATGAACCACTCTGAAGCGCACACCGCGCCGAGAGATGCCCATGCGCCGGAACAGGCCAAGCCCAAATCCCGCTGGAGCCGTTGGAAAAGACCGCTAACCCTGGCGTTTTTCCTGCTGTTGATCGTGCTCTTCACCGCCCTGGCCCGGCGCATCGATTGGTCCGAGGTGTTCGCCACCCTGGCTGATTTCAAAGTGCGCACCTTGATCATCGCCGCTGCGCTGACCATCACCAGCTTCATCACCTATGCCTGCTTCGATCTGATCGGACGCACCTACATCCGCCAGAAACTCGGTTGGCGGCAGATTTTGCCGGTGGGGGTGATCAGTTATGCCTTCAATCTCAATCTCAGCGCCTGGGTAGGCGGTATCGCCATGCGCTATCGACTGTATTCGCGGCTGGGCGTCAGCAGCGGGAACATTGCCAAGATCCTCGGGCTGAGCCTGGCCACCAACTGGTTCGGCTACATGACCCTGGCCGGGGTGGTGTTCAGCAGCGGCCTGGTGACCATGCCGCCGGGCTGGAAACTCAGCAGCGATGCGTTGCAAGGCGTGGGCGTGCTGTTGTTGCTGGCGAGTGCCGGATACCTGGCGGCCTGCCGGTTTTCCAAGCGTCGGGCCTGGACCGTCCGTGGCATGGAAATCAACCTGCCGTCGCTGCGCATGGCGGTGCTGCAACTGGCGCTGGGCGCGCTGAACTGGTCGTTGATGGCGGCGGTGATTTTCACTTTGCTGCCCAGCAAACTGGATTACCCGATGGTGCTCGGGGTGTTGCTGATCAGCAGCATTGCCGGGGTCATCACGCACATTCCGGCGGGGCTTGGGGTGCTGGAGGCGGTGTTCGTTGCCCTGCTGCAACATGAGGTGTCGCGAGGCAGCCTGCTGGCGGGGTTGATCGCTTACCGGGCGATCTATTTCATCCTGCCGTTGCTGATTACTGTGGTGATGTACCTGGTGATCGAGGCGAAGGCCAAGGCGTTGAGGGTCAAGCCTGGGGTCAAGCGCTGAGTCTCAGATTGATAAGTTGCCTGGGCTGGCCCCATCGCGAGCAAGCTCGCTCCCACATTGGATCTGTTGTGAATACGCTTATCTCGATCGCTACAGACCCTCTGTGGGAGCGAGCTTGCTCGCGAAGAGGCCCGCGCAGACCACACAAAATCCGGATCAGCGTTCCTGGATGATGCTCAACCTCTCTCCCACCACCATTTCCGTGATCCAGTCCACCAGGATCGAGGTGTAGGCCTGTTGTGACACGGGGTCGCTCAAGGCATGGTCGGCGCCGTCGATGATGCGGTGGGTCAGCGAATGGGTCTGCTGGCACGCCGCCCGGTAGCTCATGATCGTGGCATGGGGCACGTAGGCATCGGTCTCGGACTCCACCAGCAACACATCGCCGGTGAACTGCGAGCACGCGTGCAAGGCGCGATTGGTGCTGGCGTGCACCAGGGTGCTGCGATAATCCAGCAGGTCAGTCTTGTCCAGGTCGCGCTTGGGCGTGTGCCATTGCTCGTCGCGGTACAACGCCGGCACCCGCAGGGCCAGCCAGCGCACCGGGCGCAGCGACGTCAGGATCGAGGCCAGGTAACCGCCATAGCTGGTGCCCACCACGGCAATCGCCGAAGTATCCAAGGCGGGGTGGGCGAGCAAGCGGTCGTATGCCGCCAACACATCCCGCAGGTTGTCCTCGCGGGTCACTCGGGACAACGGGATGCCCGCCCCGCCGGTGTGCCCCCGCAAGTCGAAGGTCAGGCACACGCAACCGAGGCCGGCGATGCCTTTGGCCCGTTCCAGGTCGCGCTCCTGGCTGCCACCCCAGCCGTGTACGAACAACACGCCTGGGACTTTCGATTTGGGACTCAGGAACGTCCCGTCCATGCGTTCATCGTCGATTTCGATTTGGATGGTTTCACTTCTAGCCGTCATAAGATTCAACCGTTACGTATTTGAGAAGAAAGTCGCTGTTGTGGGCCTCGCCGCGATAAACCTCCCTGGCCCCGGCTGGCAGCGGTTGGTCGAGGTAGGTTTCCACCGAAGACACCCGCACCGCGCTGGTCTCAGGCGTTTCGACGAACACCTGCAACGCCGCCAGTTCGGCGCTGCTGGCCCCGCCCATGCGCCACGACTGTTCCAACACGCCGCCACGGGGCTGGCCGGCGGCATCCAGGCCCTGGGCAATGTCGTAATTGCGCCGCGACGCAAAAAAGCCCGGGTAGGCCTGGTTGGCGGCGTCATCGAACACTTGCGCCAGCCGCACCGCCTCGCGCACGTCGTCGGGCAGTTCGAGCCTGAGCAACTCGATGTAGCCGCCCTGCACCACCAGCAGGTCCGAGCCGCCGTACACCTCCAGCCCTTCGCTGTCATGGGTCAGGTGTTGCACGCCGCAATAGCTCAGGACCTGGCCGTTGATGAAGCTCTGGCCGACGCTCTGGGTCTTGACCTCATTGAGGTGCTGTTCCAGCACCACGCCATCGCGAAACAGCGCCTGGGCGTCGGGCCCGGCGGCGACTTCATCGAACTGCGCCAGGCTCTTGATCAACCGTTGACCACGTCCGGCACAGGCATGGATCGGCTTGATGCGGATCGGCCCGGTGTAGAGCAAATGTTCGGCGGCCGGGCGGGCGTCCTTGAGTGAAAAGACCGTCACGCCGTCGAGCACCGCGCCTCGGGTGAGCTTGGCAAACAGCGGCGACCAGCCTTGGGGCGCCACCGCGTCCTTATTCAACAGACCGTGGGTAATCGCCTTGGTGCAGATAAAATCATGCTCGACATACCCACCCCACACATCCTCCGGCCCCTTCACCCCCAGGCGCATCAAGGCTTCGGCGCCGATCAGGGTTTGCGTGGGCAACAGATAAAGATCCTGACCGGCACTGAGGTCATGGCTGTCGCCGTACTCCCAACCCAGGATCTGCGCCAGCCACTGGGCCAGTGCACGGTTGGTCTCGACCTCATGGCGCGGCGCTTGTGGATTGACCGAATAGGCCACGACTCGTTTGTTGCGATTGACTGATGTCATGCGGTGCCCTTCCTCCTGCGCTCGATGGCTTTAGATATGCCTGCAAATCAGGAAAGTTGCAGAGATCAGGCCAACGGAGTGACGGATGATGAGGGGTCAGCCAAGCGGGCGCATCGCAAGCACTTGATAGCACCGGGCCTGTTTCATTCTGCACGACATGCGCTTGGCATCCCGCAAATTGCACGATGCCTCAAGTCAAATGCCACCCTGTGGCGAGGGAGCTTGCTCCCGCTGGGGTGCGCCTGTAGGAGCTGTCGAGTGCAACGAGGCTGCGATCTTTCCATCACCCATTGAGTCTCAAGCGAAAGATCAAAAGATCGCAGGCTTCGCCAGCTCCTACACCCAGCGGGAGCAAGCTCCCTCGCCACAAAGGGTCCAGTGTCAGCCTTTGGGAATGCCCAGCGGGCTCACCCCGAACCTCGCCCGATAATCGCTCGGCGCCAACCCGGTGATTTTCCTGAACGTCGCGCGAAAGGCACTGGGGTCCTGGTAGCCGACGGTCCAGGCAATGTGATCGATGGTGCCATTGGTGAACTCCAGCATTTCCCGGGCCTTGCCGACCCGCAGGTGCTGGCAGTATTCGGTGGGCTTGAGCCCGGTGGCGGCACGGAACCGGCGCAGGAAGGTGCGCTCTTCCAGCCCGGCCCGTTCGGCCATCGCACCGAGGGAAACCTCCACCGCGCCGTTGCTTTGCAACCAATGCTGGACCTTGAGAATCGCCGCATCGCCATGGCCGAGGATGGGCGCGAAGTTACTGCCGCACTGACTCGCGCTGTCGCTGTGTTCGATCACCAGAAATTGCGCGGTGCGCGTGGCGATGCTGGGCCCGAGCAGGCGGTCCACCAGGCGCAGTCCCAGTTCCGACCAGGCCATCAGCCCGGCGGTGGTGATTAGGTCGCCGTCGTCGACAATCGGTTTGTCGGCGTTGAGCTTGATCTTCGGGTAACGGGCGGCGAAATCCTTGGCCGAGCTCCAATGGGTGGTGGCGCTGCGCCCATCGAGCAGGCCGCTTTCGGCCAACAGGATCGAGCCGACACACACACCGCCCAACACGGTGCCGCCCGCATGCTGCGCCCGCAGCCAATCCATCAGCGTTGGCGAGGCCAGGTCGTCATCGAAGCCGGCGAGAGACGGCGGGATCAGCAACGCCACCAAATGGCCCGCCGGGCCGGTTTCGCTGTCGAACACCCGCTGCGGCGCCTCGCCGTCGTCGGTCTGCCAGTGACTGATCCGCAACCGTGGCAATTGTGCACTGGCGTGCTCGGCCGCGATCCGCTGGGCCACGGCGAACAGATCGGTCAAGCCATGCACCGCCGCCATTTGCGCGCCGGGGTAGATGAGCACGCCAAGCTCGGCGACTGCCCTTTGCTGCGCCATTGTCAGTTTTCCCTCGCTTATTGTCGTTGCGGCCAATCCTCGAACCGGTGGTAAAGGCCAATACTGGCGCCCTACCCCACCTGATCAAGGAAGCCCTCATGTCCAAGCAAGCGCTCATCGTAGTCGATATCCAGAACGACTACTTCCCCCAGGGAAAATGGCCGTTGGTCGGTGCCCAAGCCGCCGCCGATAACGCCGCACGGTTGATCGAAGCCTTTCGCCAGGCCGGCGACAACGTGGTGCATATCCGCCATGAATTCACCTCCGACGACGCGCCGTTCTTCACCCCTGGCTCCGAAGGCGCACAGTTGCACCCCAAGGTACTCAACCGCGCCGACGAACCGGTGGTCCTCAAGCACTTCGTCAATGCGTTTCGCGAAACCGAACTGCAAGCCCTTCTCGACCAGCACGGCATCGAACAACTGGTGGTGGTCGGCAGCATGAGCCACATGTGCGTCGATGGCGTGGTGCGGGCAGCGGCGGACCTGGGCTACGGCGTCACGGTGATCCACGATGCCTGTGCCACCCTCGACCTGGAATTCAACGGCGTCGTCGTGCCGGCTGCCCAGGTGCATGCGGCGTTCATGGCAGCGCTGGGGTTTGCCTATGCGAGCGTGGTGAGTACCGAGCAATTCCTGGCTGACCGTCAATAAGCCCACGACACAGCAAAAAAAAGCACTTCATCACCCAAGTGCGGTTTTGTCTCAGGCATCCACGGCGTGTCTGGAGGCGATCAAGCCTCCAGCACGAGCAACAACCGCGGCATCGTCGCCACGAACCCCATCTGCTGCGCTTCGCGCGCCATCCCCTTCAGCTTCTCGCCACTGGCTTGATCGGCGTTGCGCAACCACTGCCCCGCCACATCGATCAGCCGCACATGATGGTTGATCCAGGCGCACGACGCCGACTCGGGCAATGTCGCCATCTGTTGCCCATGCCAGATAGCCTTTTCGGTATTGCCCGCCAACAGGCAGGTTTCAGCGGCCGCCACGCGAAAGCGCAAGGCGTTGTGGGCCAGGCAGGCTTGGGTGAGCTGGGCTTCGCCCTTCGCCAAGGCCTGCTGGCTGAATGGTCCGTCATCGCTGATCATCGCCAGGCTGCCGTAGACCCAAGGCCCGATGTAGCGCTGCAACTCGAAGCGTTCCACCAGGCTCGCCGCCTCCATGATCAAGGTCTGCGCCAGCCCGCGCTCGCCCTGGCGCAACGCCACCCGCGCCAACCCTTCCAGCAGGATCGCTTCGAAACGGCTGGCGCCAAGGCTGCGCGCCAACGTCAGGGCACTGTTCAGCTCTTGTTCCGCCAAGGCATTCTGGCCGCCCGCCACCAGCACCCAGGCCGCAGTGAGTCGCGAGAAAACCTGCGCTCGATGATTGCCCAGCCGGGTGCTGCATTCGATGGCTTCCATGGCGTCACGCAAGGCGGGCTCTGGCTGGCCCAGGTACAATTGCGCCGATCCACGAGCACTGCGATTGGCCGCCTCCATGTGTGTCCAACCATTGCGCTCGCACAGGCGTACGCATTGATCGAAGACCTCGTAGGCAGTCTGCATGCGCCCTTGTGCGTAGTAGGAGTCGCCAATGCCACTCAAGGCCTTGGCCTCGGTTTCCAAGTCCCGGCCGATGCGCGCAGAGGACAACGCTTCTTCATGAAGACGGCGACACTCGGCGTAATCACCCCGTGGGAAATAGATATTCCCGCGCAAGTGATTCAACCGGGCAAGCGCCACATGGGCCTGCATGGACCGGGCGATGGGCAGCATGTCCTCGATCAGGCGCTCCTCGTCATCCAGGCAATCGAGGGTATTGAGGACTGCCGCCAGCCCCAACGCGGCCTCGATCCGATCCTGCGGCTGCTCGGCCAATGCCAAGGCTCGCTGGAAATGCGCCCGGGCCTCCACGGTCTGGCCCAGGCCCGAGCACGCCTGGCCGCACAACAACGCGAAGGGAAAATTGCCCTGCGCGCGTTCGGCAAACGCCGAGCATTGCCGTGCCAGTGCAAGGACACTGTCGTACTGGCAGGCCAGCCGTTTTTCGCCCATGGTCACCAACAGCGCGTCGAATGCCGCCGGATCGTTGGCCCGGAGCAAATGCTGGGCATAAAGCACCCGGTCGCGCGCGCGATAGAGATTCGCCACCTCACCGTGCAGTTGCTCGCGCAGCAACGTGGGCATTGAATCGTAGAGGCAGTGCATGACCAGGTCGTGGACAAACAGATAGCTGCCTGGCTCGACCTCCCGCAACAACCCCTGGCGCATGTCCGCGGTCGGCAGATAACCGGGCTGCCCCAGCGCTTCGCGCCACAGCGTCAGCTCGAAGCGATTGCCCAGCACCGCGGCGTAATGCAGGGCGCGACGTTGCTCGGGAGCCAATTTGTCAAAGCGGGTCTGGACCAGATGCCGCAGGCTGTCAGGGAAAACCCCTTGCTGGCTCGACAGCAGTTGCGTCAGGTACAGCGGGTTGCCTTGGGCACGGGCGACACATTCGGCCCGGTAGCGCGGATCGACCTCAGTGAATTGCTCCGCCAGGACCGTGGCCTCCCGCGCCCGGATCGGCGCGATATCGAGCACACTCATGGGACTGGAGGAATGCGTACGGATTTCGCTTTCCAGCGGATCGCCTTCGGGACGGGACGTCAGCAGCCAGACCACGGGCGCTTCGTCAGTGGCATCGAGCAGCCTGCCCAGCAGCATAAACAGCGTGGCATCGCCCCAGTGCAGGTCCTCGACGCAGATCAGCAAAGGCTGTTGCACTGCGATGCGCAGCAACACGTCGAGCAAGGCCTGAAACAGCCCCTGGGTACGGGCCTGGTTGCTCATCGCGCCATACAGGGTCAGAGACTCGGCAGACGACACACCCATCAGCACTTGCAAGAACAGGCGATGGTCGGCGGCCACGTTCAGGCGAGACAAAGCGGCGTCCAACAGCGGGGCGCTGACGGACGCCGCGCCACCCAGGTCGAGCAGGCTGGCCAGCAGTCGCCCCAGGGGCCAAAGGCTGTTGTCCATGCCGAAATCCAGCACATCGCCGCGATGGCAGGCAAAGCCACGCTGCCGGGCCATTTCGAAAAATTCGCTGACCAGGCGGGTCTTGCCAATGCCCGCCACGCCGCGCACATAGACGATGTGCCCGTCCTGGCATTCCTGGGTGGCCTCGATCACCGCCTTGAACTGCAAGAGCTCGATGGCCCGTCCCACCAACGGACGCGGCGCGTTTTCGTCGAGGCTGCGCGGGCGCAGGCATTTGCGATAGGCCTGGAACTCATCGTCGCTGGACGAAAACTCAAACCGTGCAGCGAGCTGCTCCAGCAGGTTTTGCGCAACATATACCGGGGCGTGGCCATGACGCTCCGACAGCGGCTTTTGCGCGAGCAGGACAGGTTCGATCACAGGCTCAGTGGTGTCGGCACTCAGGCGCACTAGCCGCAGCAACAAGGCATGCCCGGCCGTGACGAATTGCTCCCGACTCAGCGCCAGCGCGCAGAGCAGGCCCCGCTCGCTATCGCTGCGATAGGCCTGTGGCGAACCGAACTGGGCGATCACCACATCCTGCTTCATTCCCAGTGGAACGCCACCGAACTGACGCACCAGACGCTCGATTTCTTCCATGAACGTCGTCGCGGGCAGCCCATCGATCCGAAAGGACAGCTCCAGCACGTAGCGGATGACGCTGTCATCGACCTGTTGCAGCGCCTGTTGCGCAAAGGCCGTCTGGTGCACCGCGCTCATCGTCTGTTGGATGTGCGCCAAAGCCGCCGAGGCGGGAGTGCTCAGCAGCTCACTCACATCGACCCCGAAGGCCGTCGCCAAGTGCCGAGCCGTGCGGTAAAGCACCGGCTTGCCGGTTTCGGCCCGCTTGATGGAGGCGATCGAGACGCACAGATGCTGGTTCAGGCAGGCCTCGGCCAGGGTTTCCTGGCTCAGGCCATGCTGTTTGCGCAGGCCTTTCAACGACACGGCGTCCAGCAGCACACGGCCATCGGATATGGAGGCATCACGCCTGGGCAGGGCAGCAAAGGTGTTTGGTCGGGAGTCCATGTCGATAGCCCTTCTACCCTGGGACAACGGCAGCCGATCGAGTGTACTCCTGCGCCTCGCCCGGGTTAACGAAAAGATGGCATTTGGCCTGATACCAAACTGATACCGGACTGACACCGCTCTGGACTGTCCGCGTATCACCGCCCTCCCGATACTCACTCCCATCAATTGGCACCCAGTTGATACAACCTGAGCGATGGGAGAAAGGCGATGAGCGATGGACTGAAGGGCAACGCAGGCGATGACGTGCGGGATATCGGCGGCTCGCAATTACTGGGGCGCGGACTGAACCGGCTCGATTGGGCCGGCGACAGCAAGGAGTGCCTGAAGGTCGGCGATACCGAATCGGGCAAACGTGCGATGCCGTACCGGAAAACGTCTTACAACGTAGGGAAAAACGTCACCCTGTCCACGGTCGTGGCCAACGACAATTTCTCGACCGAGACGTTTGCTTCCCGCGACGAATTCGAAAGACATACCCAGACGAGTGTCGAAGCCTCCGGCAAATACGGCGCCTTTTCCGCCGGTTTCAAAGCCACCTTCGGCAGTGAAATCAAGACGCTCGTAGAGCGCGAAGCCGCGCTCTACAGTCATACGGTGCGGTTATGGAAACTGACCTTCGACGTCACCCCCGCCAATGCGACGGAAGTGTTCAAAAAGCGCGTCGATGAGTTGCCCAAGGCCTTCGACCCGAGCAATCCGGCGCCGTTCTTCAATTTCCTGGTCGACTTTGGTGCCGATATCGTCAGCGAAGTGACTGTCGGTGGTTCGCTGAACTATGCGATGACCGCACTCAAGAGTTTCCTCAGCCAGACCAACACCCTCGATGCCATGGTCAAGGCCGAATACGGCGCCTTTGTCAGCGGCAGCGCGACCACCTCGGTCTCGGAAACGGTCAAGAAAAACATCGCCCATCGCAACGCCAACCTGACCACCCGGGGCGGCACGCACGCCATCGCTTTCAACCCAGTGGAACCGAGCAATTGCAATGCGGAGTTCGGCAAATGGCGCGAATCGCTGCCCGACGACCCGACCGTCGTGGAGTTGGCAATCGCGCCGGTCTATCGCTTCGTCAAGGAAGGCGAGACCCGTACGGCACTGGAGCAGGCCTACCAGTGGTACACCAGCTACAAGGCGGAAATCGAAGCCAATTGGCAAGAGTCGG
This sequence comes from Pseudomonas sp. NFACC14, assembly GCF_900106885.1. Taxonomy (NCBI): domain Bacteria; kingdom Pseudomonadati; phylum Pseudomonadota; class Gammaproteobacteria; order Pseudomonadales; family Pseudomonadaceae; genus Pseudomonas; species Pseudomonas sp. NFACC14. The sequence continues at coordinate 24,897 of NZ_FNOA01000024.1, read as the reverse complement.
TGGTTGTCCTCGGCCGCTCCGGGCGGCAAACCACCTCCAAGGCCGAAGCGACCCGCCCGGCCGTGCGAATGGTGTTCGTCGACAACAAAAGCAAGGAAACCAGCGAAAGTTTCCACTACCCACCCGCCGCGAATGCATCGGCCACGGAATTCGAACAGTTCTGGGATGCGCTGGCCCTGCTGCTGAGACAAAAAAGCGGGCAAAAATTGCTGATGGCCACTGAGCGCTGGCCGCGCGACGCACGCTACTACCCGACGTATGCCATGCGCGAGGCCCTGCTGTCCAACGGCGCCAGCGAAGTGTCGCTGATGCGCTGGGACACGCTGACCAAGCACATGCAGCCCAACCCGTTGTCCGGCCTGACCTATGTGCTGGCGGGAAATGACTTCGAGGTGCCCGGTGTCGATGGACTCATTGCCGGTTTTGGCCAGGCAGGCAAGGACCTCAACCCAACAGTGAAGGTCAAGGCTCGGTTTTCCCACGACTCGTTCGGCAAGGTCAAGTTGGTCAAAACCGCAACGACCGAGGAAGACCCTCGCACCGCGCTGTACATCGTGCGCAACAATACCGACGCCAAACCGGCCCTGGCGGTCGATCCGCAGAACCGGACCCGTATCGCCATGCAGACGCCGGACAGGCACAACCCGGGGCAGTACTGGTACATGCCCGAGCTGGAAAAACCTTATCCGGAAATCAACCACCCGGTGCTGCTGATCAACTACGAGACGGGAACCTGCCTGCAGGGCATGCACGACCAGGGCGACTGCCGGCTCAAGCCCATCGAACCGGGTCGCCAGCAGGACGACGTCATCTGGGACCGGCGCGGCGATGAGGTGTTTCACCTGTTGATGGTCTACAACTGGAGGGACGCCTTGTGCCTGACCCAGATTGAAAAACGCGCCGCCGTCCGGCCTTGGCGCCTGCCTCACGGCATGGACTGGTTGCGTGAGCAGCATCGTCCGTACAGTTGACACCCGATAGTCCCCCCTGTGGGAGCGAGCTTGCTCGCGATGACGCTGGTTCAGCTTGCTTCAATGTTGAATGTGCCGCCGCTATCGCGAGCAAGCTCGCTCCCACAGGTTCATTGGGCGATTGAGCGCCCTTCCTCTAGCCTTCTTGCGTGCGTGGTCCCCATACGATGCAAGTCTTCAACAGTGTTCCCTTTATCGGCGATGGCGTGGAAACAGCCCTCGATCCCCGCCGGTTCCCCTACCTGTTCAACGACCATGGCCTGGCCCGACCGAGTGTCCAGGAGCGCGGCCACCTGATCCAGCTCAGCCCCGAGAACCCGGCCCTGTCCCTGGGCACTCGCTACTCGGGCATCAGTTGGCGGGACCGTGAGGTTGCAACGAACAGCGGTTCCTACTGGATCAAGACGTTCGACTTCCATGCCAGCGAAGTGCACTACGCACCGATCTGGGCAACCAAGGAAACGGCGCAGGCCTTTGGCATGACCCTGCTCGGCAACGGCGAATGCCTGCGTTTCGAATACGACCAACTGATCCTGGGCCAATACACCTACGGCAAATGGGCCGGCCACCAGTCGCCCTACCTGGGCCCGGCGCGCCAGCGCGAGCTGCTGACCTACAACCCGACCGACCTCGAATACCACAACTTCCCCCATGCGTTCTTTTCCCGTTATGGCCGCCTGCCGCTGGTGATCAGCGTCGCCCGCTGGCGGCCTGCGTCGAGGGAAATCCATTTGGCCGACCTGTGGCTGCGGCCCGGCGATGCGCTGGTCCTGCCACCCAAGCACTACCCCGACATCGCCCCCAGTGACACCCACGGCGTCGAAAACTGGCCGACCGTCGTGGACCTGCATGGCAATCGAAACTCGGCGCTGGCCTGCTGGTTCGGAGAAGGTGAGGACTGTTTGCTGACGGAGACAATCCTGGCCAACTCGACCTTGATGAGCTCTCCCCAGGGCAAACCGCACTATCACGAAGAAAAAGCGCCGACGCGGCATGAATTACCGGCGGACTATCGGCCGTGAGGGGTGATAGCACGGCAAGTCAGACAGAAAAACCTGGATTGGCGGGGGCCAGGAAGAACCCAACCTCGGGCGAACCGTTTTTACTAGGTGTACTTGAGGAATAACGATAAGAATGGCCGGGCATTTTTCCCAAGAGCCAGACGTATGAAACGCAAACGCCCGCCGCGCCTGGTCGAATCCCCGTTCCCGATCGCTACATCAACGCCACGGCACCCGCCTACTTGGGATTGCTCAAGCGACGTATCCAGGCCGGGTTACCTGGGCACCATGATTTACGTTGCGGGGATGTTGCTGGCCCTGCCCGTCTACGGGCTGGCAGTGTTTACCATGATGCTGTTCAAGGTCGAAGGCCTGTCGTCCATTCACATGAGAATGATCGAAGATCCGCTGATTCTAGCGCTCATGTTCATCAGCGCATTCGCGGCCGTCTGCGTGATCAACTGGCTCGCCTCCGGGCCTACGGTACTTGGCTTCTGCTTCGACGAACGCCAGCAACGCCTCACCTTCACCCAGCGCCGCCCTGCCCGGCAGACCACCGAAGAATGCGTGCCGTACAGAGATATCCACTCCATCAGGCCCTACATAACGACCGCTTCCGCCCACTTTTGTCACTTTGTGGTGTGCTTCGCCGGGGCCAATGGCAAACCGATCGAACTTCGGTTTTCGGATGTAACGGTGCGGGACATGGCGTTCCATGCCGAGTGGTTGAGGCAGTCAATTGGCGAGAGGATGCAGGAGGTATTGGATCTGGATCTGTGAGCGAGGTCGGGCTTGCCAGTGTCTCCAAAGTGACAAATCGGTTTGCGCCAGACAAATAAAAAGCCCCAAGTGCCGAGCGCTTGGGGCTTTCGTGACCTACCTGCGTAACGCTCTCAGGCAAGGATCAGAACGGGATATCGTCATCGAAGCTGTCGAAATCCGGAGCCGGTTGCGGCGCGGCCTGTTGCGGAGCCGACGGGCGCTCACGTTGTGGCTGTGGAGCCGACTGCTGTGGACGAGGTGCCTGCTGACGTGGGGCCGACTGCTGGTAGTTGTTGCCACCTTGTTGCTGGTCGCCCTGTGGACGGCCACCCAGCAATTGCATGGTGCCTTGCATGTCGACCACGATTTCGGTGGTGTAGCGCTTGATGCCGTCTTTTTCCCACTCGCGAGTCTGCAGCTTGCCTTCGATGTACACCTGCGAACCCTTGCGCAGGTATTCGCCGGCGATCTCGGCCACCTTGCCGAACATCGACACGCGGTGCCATTCGGTCTTCTCGACCTTCTGGCCGGTTTGCTTGTCGGTCCACTGTTCGCTGGTCGCCAGACTCAGGTTGGTCACGGCGTTGCCGTTCGGCAGGTAGCGAACTTCGGGATCCTGGCCGCAAGTACCGACCAATATGACTTTGTTAACCCCACGGGCCATAACGTTCTCCTAGGCTTCGCACGTGGTCGGGGCCGGGTTGTTCACCAGGCGCTCGAGCGTCGCGCGATCCAATAATTCGGTGTCGAGTTTGATATACACGGCCGCCTCGTCGGCGACCACCACTGCATCGGTTACTCCAACGACGGCCTTCAGACGCTCGGTCAGGCCAGCCTCACGAATCGCCTCGGGCGATAAGGGCAAGCGCAGGCTCGTCACATAGGGAGGTTCGCGCATGGTAACAGCAAAGGCTAACCAAAGTGCAGCCAGCGCGGCGCATCCCAGGAACACAACCGACAAACCGCCATGCTGGAACAGCCAGCCGCCGAGGATCCCGCCCAACGCCGAACCCAGGAACTGGCTGGTGGAGTAGACCCCCATCGCCGTGCCCTTGCCGCCCGCCGGCGAAACCTTGCTGATCAGCGACGGTAGCGAGGCTTCCAGCAGATTGAACGCGGTGAAGAACACCACCGTGCCGATCACCAGGGCCCGCAAGCTATCGCCGAACTGCCAGAAGAATAGCTCAGTGAGCATCAGCGTCACGACGGCGCCGAGCAAAACTCGTTTCATTTTGCGTCGTTTTTCGCCATAGATGATGAACGGGATCATGGCGAAGAACGAGATCAGCAACGCGGTCAGGTAGACCCACCAGTGCTGTTCCTTGGGCAGGCCGGCTTTCTCGACCAGCGCCAGCGGCAAGGCCACGAAGCTGGACATCAGCATGGCGTGGAGCACGAAAATGCCCAGGTCCAGGCGCAACAGGTCCGGGTGCTTGAGCGTCGGGATCAATGCCTGGCGCGCCACCCCGGATTCCCGGTGCTGCAACGGCCCGGTGGCGCGCGGCACCATGAACGCCACGATCAGGATCCCCACCAGCGCCATGGCACCGGTCGCCAGGAACAGGCCCGACAAGCCAAAGGCCCGGGTCAGCAGGGGACCGACCACCATGGCCACGGCGAATGACAGACCGATGGTCATGCCGATCATGGCCATGGCCTTGGTCCGGTGCTGTTCGCGGGTCAAGTCCGACAGCAGCGCCATGACGGCCGCGGAAATGGCCCCGGCACCCTGCAGGATGCGTCCGGCGATCACGCCCCAGATCGAGTCGGCATTGGCCGCCAGCACGCTGCCGAGGGCGAAGACGATCAGCCCCAGGTAGATGACCGGACGCCGGCCGATGCGGTCGGAAATGATCCCGAACGGGATCTGGAAGATCGCCTGGGTCAGGCCATAAGCACCAATCGCCAGGCCGATGAGGGCCGGGGTGGCGCCTGCCAGGTCCATGCCATAGGTCGCCAGCACCGGCAACACCATGAACATGCCCAGCATACGGAAGGCGAACACCAGGGCCAGACCGCCTGCTGCGCGTGTCTCGCCACGACTCATGCGTTCGCTGTGGGGATCTTGCATGGAAAAACCTCATGTGAACCGGCGGCGATTCTACCAGTCCCATCGATTGAGAGGGTATATGGCGACCGTTTGCCGCGCAGTCTTCATGTATGGCTGCAATCGCGCCTTCAATAGTGTGCATCCATCCAGTATTTGCCCGTATACTCCTACGTTTTCGACGCCCGCCGAGCGAGGCCACTTTGGACAAGATCCTGATTCGTGGGGCCCGTACCCACAACCTGAAGAATATCGACCTGACCCTGCCACGGGACAAGCTGATCGTCATCACCGGCCTGTCCGGATCCGGCAAATCATCCCTGGCCTTCGACACGTTGTACGCCGAAGGCCAGCGACGCTATGTCGAATCGCTGTCGGCCTACGCCCGGCAGTTCCTGTCGATGATGGAAAAACCCGACGTCGACACCATCGAAGGCCTGTCGCCGGCCATTTCCATCGAACAGAAGTCGACCTCCCATAACCCCCGGTCGACTGTCGGCACCATCACCGAGATCTACGACTACCTGCGCCTGCTGTATGCGCGTGTCGGTATCCCCCGCTGCCCCGACCACGACATTCCCCTGGAAGCCCAGACCGTCAGCCAGATGGTCGACCTGGTGCTGGCCCAGCCCGAAGGCAGCAAGCTGATGCTGCTGGCCCCGGTGGTTCGCGAGCGCAAGGGCGAACACCTGATGGTGTTCGAAGAATTGCGCGCCCAGGGCTTCGTGCGAGCCCGGGTCAACGGCAAGCTGTGCGAGCTGGACGAACTGCCGAAGCTGGATAAACAGAAGAAGCACTCGATCGATGTGGTGGTCGACCGCTTCAAGGTCCGTGCCGACTTGCAGCAGCGGTTGGCCGAGTCCTTCGAGACCGCGCTGAAGCTGGCCGACGGCATTGCCCTGGTGGCGCCGATGGACGACGAGCCTGGCGAAGAGATCATTTTCTCCGCACGTTTCGCCTGCCCGATCTGCGGCCATGCCATCAGCGAGCTGGAACCCAAGCTGTTCTCTTTCAACAACCCGGCTGGCGCCTGCCCGACGTGCGACGGCCTGGGGGTCAAGCAGTTCTTCGACACCAAGCGCCTGGTCAACGGCGAGCTGACCCTGGCCGAAGGGGCGATTCGCGGCTGGGACAGGCGCAACGTCTATTATTTCCAGATGCTCGGGTCGCTGGCGGCCCACTACAAGTTCAGCCTGGACAAGCCGTTCAACGAGTTGCCCGCCGACCAGCAGAAATTTATCCTGCACGGCAGCGGCTCGCAGAATGTCGACTTCAAATACCTCAACGACCGCGGCGACATCGTCAAGCGCTCCCACCCGTTCGAAGGCATCGTGCCGAACCTGGAGCGACGCTACCGCGAGACCGAATCGGCCAGCGTGCGCGAAGAACTGGCCAAGTTCCTCAGCACCCAGCCCTGCCCCGATTGCCGTGGCACCCGTCTGCGTCGGGAAGCGCGGCATGTGTGGGTCGGCGAGAAGACGCTGCCGGCGGTGACCAACCTGCCGATCGGCGACGCCACCGATTACTTCGGCGGCCTGAAGCTCACCGGTCGTCGTGGCGAGATCGCCGACAAGATCCTCAAGGAAATCCGCGAGCGCCTGCAGTTCCTGGTGAACGTCGGCCTGGACTACCTGACCCTCGATCGTAGCGCAGACACCTTGTCCGGCGGCGAAGCCCAGCGTATCCGTCTCGCCAGCCAGATCGGTGCCGGCCTGGTGGGGGTGATGTACATCCTCGACGAACCGTCCATCGGCCTGCACCAGCGGGACAACGACCGGTTGCTCGGGACCCTGAAGCACCTGCGGGACATCGGCAACACAGTGATCGTGGTCGAGCACGACGAGGACGCCATCCGCCTGGCGGACTACGTGGTGGACATCGGCCCGGGCGCGGGGGTCCACGGCGGGCATATCGTTGCCCAGGGCACCGCCGCCGAAGTCATGGCGCATCCTGACTCGCTGACGGGCAAATACCTGTCGGGCCGGGTGAAGATCAAGGTTCCGGCCAAACGCACGCCGCGCAACAAGAAGCTGTCGCTGACCCTCAAGGGTGCCCGTGGCAACAACCTGCGCAACGTCGACCTGGAAATCCCGATCGGCCTGCTGACCTGCGTGACCGGCGTATCCGGCTCCGGCAAGTCGACGCTGATCAACAACACCCTGTTCCCCCTCAGCGCCACGGCCCTGAACGGCGCCACCACCCTGGAAGCGGCCGCCCACGACAGCATCAAGGGCCTGGAGCACCTGGACAAGGTGGTCGACATCGACCAGAGCCCGATCGGCCGCACGCCGCGTTCCAACCCGGCGACCTACACCGGGTTGTTCACGCCGATCCGCGAGCTGTTCGCCGGCGTGCCGGAGTCCCGCTCCCGAGGCTACGGCCCGGGGCGCTTCTCGTTCAACGTCAAGGGCGGGCGCTGCGAGGCCTGCCAGGGCGATGGCCTGATCAAGGTGGAAATGCACTTCCTGCCCGACATCTACGTGCCGTGCGATGTGTGCAAGAGCAAGCGCTACAACCGCGAAACCCTGGAGATCAAGTACAAGGGCAAGAACATCCACGAAACCCTCGAGATGACCATCGAGGAAGCCCGGGCGTTCTTCGATGCGGTGCCGGCCCTGGCGCGCAAGCTCCAGACGCTGATGGATGTGGGCCTGTCGTACATCAAGCTCGGGCAATCGGCCACGACCCTGTCCGGCGGTGAGGCCCAGCGGGTCAAGTTGTCCCGCGAACTGTCCAAGCGCGACACCGGCAAGACCCTGTATATCCTCGACGAGCCGACCACCGGCCTGCACTTCGCCGATATCCAGCAATTGCTCGACGTGCTGCATCGCCTTCGCGATCACGGCAACACCGTGGTGGTGATCGAACACAACCTGGACGTGATCAAGACGGCTGACTGGCTGGTGGACCTGGGGCCGGAAGGCGGTTCCAAGGGCGGCCAGATCATTGCCGTGGGCACGCCTGAACAAGTGGCCGAAATGAAGCAGTCCTACACCGGTTATTACCTCAAGCCGTTGCTGGAGCGTGATCGGGACTGATTTTACCCCGGGCACGAAAAAGCCCCTGTCATCTCATCGATGGCAGGGGCTTTTTGCTTTTCTTCTGTGGGAGCGATCAGAACTGTGATTGCAGGTAGTTTTCCAGGCCAATCAACTTGATCAGACCCAACTGCTTCTCGAGCCAGTAGGTATGGTCTTCTTCAGTGTCGTTGAGTTGGATACGCAGGATCTCGCGGGTCACATAGTCGTTGTGCTGCTCGCAGAGCTCGATGCCTTTGCACAGCGCGGCGCGGACTTTGTATTCCAGGCGCAGGTCAGCGGCCAACATATCGGGCACGGTGGTCCCGACATCCAAGTCATCCGGACGCATCCGTGGCGTGCCTTCGAGCATCAGGATCCGGCGCATCAGTGCATCGGCGTGCTGGGCTTCTTCTTCCATCTCATGGTTGATACGTTCGTAGAGCTCGGTGAAACCCCAGTCCTCGTACATCCGCGAGTGGATGAAATATTGATCACGGGCTGCCAGTTCGCCTGTCAGCAACGTGTTGAGGTAATCGATTACATCTGGGTGACCTTGCATCGCCCTACATCTCCACAAGCTTTGAAGGCTCTAGTTTGAACCAACCTGACCGAGAGGTCACTCGTTCATCGCAATAAAAGCGAAGAAAATCCGAGAAAACCGGGCTAAATAACGCAAAAACCGCCCAAATGAGGGCGGTTCTGCTTCTCGTTTAGACTTAGTTAAGCTGTACGCCCAACGCCTTTGCGATACCTTCTCCATAAGCGGCGTCCGCCCTGAAGAAATGCTGGAGCTGACGGTCAACGACATCCGCCGATACACTGGCCATCGCGCCGGCGATATTGTTGATCAGCAACGCTTTCTGCTCATCGCTCATCAAACGGAACAACGCACCGGCGTGGCTGTAGTAGTCCGTGTCTTCGCGATGATCGTAACGATCCGCCGCGCCACTGAGGGCCAGGGCCGGCTCCGCATAACGCGGCGCCTGCTTCGGTGCCTCCACATAGCTGTTAGGCTCGTAGTTCGGTGCCGCCCCGCCATTGCTGCCAAATGCCATGGCACCGTCGCGCTGGTAAGTGTTGACCGGGCTACGTGGCGCATTCACCGGCAATTGCTGGTGATTGGTGCCCACACGGTAGCGGTGCGCATCGGCGTAGGCGAAGACACGACCCTGCAGCATGCGATCCGGCGAGAGACCAACCCCTGGCACCATGTTGCTCGGGCCAAACGCCGCCTGCTCGACTTCAGCGAAGTAATTCAGCGGGTTGCGGTTGAGCTCGAGCACACCCACTTCGATCAACGGAAACTCTTTCTGCGACCAGGTCTTGGTCACGTCGAACGGATTCTCGTAATGGGCCGCGGCCTGGGCCTCGCTCATGATCTGGATGCAGACACGCCATTTCGGGAAGTCACCGCGCTCAATGGCCTCGAACAGGTCGCGCTGGGCATAATCCGGGTCGGTACCCGCCAGGCGTGCCGCTTCTGCCGGCGCGAGGTTCTTGATGCCTTGCAGGGTCTTGTAGTGCCACTTCACCCAGTGCCGCTCACCCTGCGCGTTGATCAGGCTGTAGGTGTGGCTGCCGAAGCCGTGCATGTGGCGGTAGCCATCCGGAATGCCGCGGTCGGAAAACAGGATGGTGACCTGGTGCAGCGCCTCAGGCGAATGCGACCAGAAATCCCACATTGCCTGGGCACTTTTCAGGTTGCTTTGCGGTAGACGCTTCTGGGTGTGGATAAAATCCGGAAACTTCAACGGATCACGGATGAAGAAGACCGGCGTGTTGTTGCCAACGATGTCCCAGTTGCCTTCCTCGGTGTAGAACTTCAGGGCAAAACCCCGTGGATCGCGTTCAGTGTCGGCCGAACCACGCTCGCCACCCACGGTGGAGAACCGCAGGAAGGTGGGGGTCTGCTTGCCGATCGACTCGAACAACTTGGCGCTGGTGTACTGGGTGATGTCCTGGGTGACGGTAAAGGTGCCGTAGGCCCCCGACCCTTTGGCGTGCACGCGACGCTCGGGAATGTTCTCGCGGTTGAAGTGAGCAAGCTTTTCGATCAGGTGAAAATCGTCGAGCAGCAGCGGGCCGCGCGGGCCGGCGGAACGAGAGTTCTGGTTATCGGCGACAGGAGCGCCGCTGGCGGTCGTAAGCGTTTTGATCTGGCTCATGCTCAATCTTCCTAGGTCGGTCTTCAAACTGCCGGCTAATCGGCTGGAAAGGAGTATTGATCATGTTAGTGACAGTATCCAAATTCATTAAATCATGGACATCGATAGTCATTATCTAATGCTGAAGACTTGCCGATAGCCAAACCAGGCGGAAGGGTCCTGGCACTTTTCAGCGGGCAACAAAAAACCGGGCACAAGGCCCGGTTTTTCGTTTGTTGCCGACTTACTCAGCGGATACAGCTTCACCGCTGGTAGCACGATCAACCAACTCGACGTACGCCATAGGCGCGTTGTCGCCAGCGCGGAAACCGCACTTGAGGATGCGCAGGTAGCCACCCTCACGGGTAGCGTAACGCTTGCCCAGGTCGTTGAAGAGCTTACCAACGATAGCTTTCGAACGAGTACGGTCGAAAGCCAGACGGCGGTTAGCCAGGCTATCTGTCTTGGCCAGAGTGATCAGCGGCTCAGCAACGCGACGCAGTTCTTTGGCTTTCGGCAGTGTAGTTTTGATCAGCTCGTGCTCGAACAGCGACACCGCCATGTTTTGGAACATGGCCTTGCGGTGCGAGCTGGTGCGGCTCAGGTGACGACCACTTTTACGATGACGCATGGTTCATTCCTTACCAAACACAACGTTCGGTGATTACGACGATCAGGCAGTCGCCTTGTCGTCCTTCTTAAGACTTGCAGGCGGCCAGTTGTCGAGGCGCATGCCGAGGGACAGACCGCGGGAGGCCAGAACGTCCTTGATTTCAGTCAAGGATTTCTTGCCAAGGTTCGGAGTCTTCAACAGCTCTACTTCGGTACGCTGAATCAGGTCGCCGATGTAGTAGATGTTTTCCGCCTTAAGGCAGTTAGCCGAACGTACAGTCAGTTCCAGATCGTCAACCGGGCGAAGCAGGATCGGATCGATCTCGTCTTCCTGCTCGACAACCACTGGCTCACTGTCACCCTTGAGGTCGACGAACGCAGCCAACTGCTGTTGCAGGATGGTTGCAGCACGGCGGATAGCCTCTTCAGGATCCAGGGTACCGTTGGTTTCCAGATCAATAACCAGCTTGTCCAGGTTGGTACGCTGTTCGACACGGGCGTTTTCCACCACGTATGCGATACGGCGAACTGGGCTGAACGAAGAGTCAAGCTGCAAGCGACCGATGCTGCGGCTTTCGTCTTCATCGCTCTGACGCGAGTCTGCCGGTTCATAACCACGACCACGAGCTACGGTGAGCTTCATGTTCAGGGCGCCGTTAGACGCCAGGTTAGCGATTACGTGATCGGGGTTAACGATCTCGACATCATGATCCAGCTGAATATCGGCAGCGGTAACCACCCCCGAACCCTTCTTCGACAAGGTCAGCGTAACTTCGTCACGACCGTGCAGCTTGATAGCCAGACCTTTCAGGTTCAACAGGATTTCAATTACGTCTTCCTGTACACCTTCGATGGCGCTGTACTCGTGGAGCACACCGTCAATCTCGGCCTCGACTACTGCACAGCCGGGCATTGAGGACAACAGGATGCGGCGCAGCGCGTTGCCCAGGGTGTGGCCGAAACCACGCTCGAGAGGCTCGAGTGTGATCTTGGCGCGGGTTGGACTGACAACCTGCACATCAATATGGCGGGGTGTCAGGAACTCATTTACCGAAATCTGCATGGATGCACCTATTTTCTAGCCCTTACTTGGAGTAGAGCTCGACAATCAGGCTTTCGTTGATGTCGGCGGACAGATCACTGCGAGCAGGAACGTTCTTGAAAACGCCCGACTTCTTCTCAGTGTCTACTTCTACCCATTCTACGCGGCCACGTTGGGCACACAGATCGAGAGCTTGGACAATGCGAAGTTGGTTCTTTGCTTTCTCGCGAACAGCAACCACGTCACCAGCACGAACCTGGTAGGACGGAACGTTTACGGTCTGACCGTTAACGCTGATCGACTTGTGCGATACCAGCTGACGGGATTCGGCACGAGTAGAACCGAAACCCATACGGTATACAACGTTGTCCAGACGGCATTCGAGCAGTTGCAACAGGTTTTCGCCGGTTGCGCCTTTCTTGCCAGCTGCTTCTTTGTAGTAGCCGCTGAATTGACGCTCGAGAACGCCGTAGATACGACGGACCTTCTGCTTTTCACGCAGTTGGGTGCCGTAATCGGACTGGCGACCGCGGCGTTGGCCGTGGATACCAGGTGCTGCTTCAATGTTGCACTTCGATTCGATCGCGCGCACGCCGCTCTTCAGAAAAAGATCGGTGCCTTCGCGACGAGCGAGTTTGCATTTTGGACCAATGTAACGAGCCATTCTTTACAATCTCCTGGATTACACGCGGCGCTTCTTCGGCGGACGGCACCCGTTGTGCGGGATTGGCGTCACGTCGGTGATGCTGGCGATCTTGTAGCCACAGCCGTTCAAAGCGCGGACTGCGGATTCACGACCTGGACCTGGACCCTTGACGTTGACGTCGAGGTTTTTCAGGCCGTACTCCAGCGCAGCTTGACCAGCACGCTCAGCAGCTACTTGAGCAGCGAACGGCGTGGACTTGCGGGAACCGCGGAAACCCGAACCACCGGAGGTAGCCCAGGAAAGAGCGTTACCTTGACGGTCGGTAATGGTCACGATGGTGTTGTTAAAAGAAGCATGGATGTGGGCGATGCCATCAACCACTGTCTTTTTAACTTTTTTACGAGGACGAGCAGCAGGTTTTGCCATGATTAAATTCCTGTCGATTCGCTGGGGCGATTACTTGCGGATCGGCTTACGCGGACCTTTACGGGTACGCGCGTTGGTCTTGGTACGCTGACCGCGTACTGGCAGACCACGACGATGACGCAGACCGCGATAGCAACCGAGGTCCATCAAGCGCTTGATTTTCATGTTGATTTCGCGACGCAGGTCACCTTCAGTGGTGAACTTCGCCACTTCGCCACGCAGCTGTTCAATCTGCTCGTCGCTCAGATCTTTGATCTTTGCCGCTGGGTTGACCCCAGTCACTGCACAAATTTTCTGTGCAGTAGTGCGACCAACACCATAGATGTAGGTCAGCGAGATAACAGTATGCTTGTTATCTGGAATGTTGACGCCTGCAATACGGGCCATTCAGTGGGACTCCAATTGACAGCTACCTACGCCCCGGAAGCCAAGAAATAGGGCGCGAGATAATATCGCTGTAATAACAAATAATCAACCCGGCAGCGCACTAGCTGCCGGGCTTAAAGCACAATCACACTCAGCCTTGGCGCTGTTTGTGACGCGGTTCCGCGCTGCAAATTACCCGAACAACACCTTCGCGGCGAATAATCTTGCAGTTGCGGCACAGCTTTTTCACCGATGCACGAACTTTCATCACCAACTCCTCGAACCTTATGGACGCTACTCAGCGCAACATGCCGCTGCCGTAGCCCTTCAGGTTGGCTTTCTTCATCAGGGATTCGTACTGGTGCGAAACGAGGTGCGATTGTACTTGGGACATGAAGTCCATCACAACCACGACCACGATCAGCAACGAGGTCCCGCCAAGGTAGAACGGTACGTTTGCCGCAACCACCAGGAACTGGGGCAACAGACAGACGGCCGTCATGTAAAGAGCACCGAACATGGTCAAGCGAGTCAGAACGCCATCAATGTAGCGCGCAGACTGCTCACCTGGACGGATGCCCGGAATAAAGGCACCGGACTTCTTCAGGTTTTCCGCTACGTCTTTCGGATTGAACATCAACGCCGTATAGAAGAAGCAGAAGAAAATAATCCCTGCACTAAACAGCAGAATATTCAACGGCTGACCAGGAGCGATCGACTGCGAGATGTCCTGCAACCAGCCCATACCTTCAGACTGGCCGAACCAGGCACCCAACGAAGCCGGGAACAGCAGGATGCTGCTCGCGAAAATAGCCGGAATGACGCCGGCCATGTTCACCTTCAACGGCAAGTGGCTGGTCTGCGCAGCAAACACCTTGCGGCCCTGCTGACGCTTGGCGTAGTGAACGGCAATACGCCGCTGACCACGCTCGATGAACACCACGAAACCGATAATCGCTACTGCCAGCAGACCGATGGCAACCAGGGCGAAAATGTTGATATCACCCTGACGCGCAGACTCGAAAGACTGCCCGATCGCTCTCGGAAGACCGGCGACGATACCTGCGAAGATCAACATCGAGATACCGTTGCCAACACCACGCTCAGTAATCTGCTCACCCAGCCACATCATGAACATCGCGCCCGCCACAAACGTGGTTACCGCAACGAAATGAAAGCTGAAGTCAGCAGTGAACGAAACGCCCTGCCCCGCCAGGCCAATGGACATGCCAATGGCCTGAACGAGAGCGAGGACGACAGTGCCGTAGCGGGTGTACTGGCTGATCTTGCGACGGCCAGCTTCACCTTCCTTCTTCAACTGCTCCAGCTGCGGGCTGACGGCGCTCATCAGCTGCATGATGATCGATGCCGAAATGTACGGCATGATCCCCAGTGCAAAGATGCTCATCCGCTCCAGCGCGCCGCCGGAAAACATGTTGAACAAGCTAAGAATGGTCCCCTCATTCTGTCGAAACAGGTCCGCGAGTCGGTCCGGGTTGATACCTGGAACCGGGATGTGTGCGCCTATTCGGTAGACGATAATCGCCAGGAACAGAAAACGCAGACGAGCCCAGAGTTCAGACATACCGCCTTTGCCGAGCGCAGAGAGAGCACCTTGCTTAGCCATTTATTCCTCGAACTTGCCGCCAGCTGCTTCGATAGCCGCACGCGCACCTTTGGTGGCGCCGATTCCCTTTCCGATGGTGACAGCACGAGCAACTTCGCCCGACAGCATGATTTTCACACGCTGTACGTTCTGGTTGATCACGTTGGCATCCTTCAGGGACTGCACGGTGACGATGTCGCCGTCCACTTTGGCCAGCTCGGACAGACGCACTTCTGCGCGGTCCATGGCTTTCAGGGAAACGAAACCGAACTTCGGCAGGCGACGATGCAGCGGCTGTTGACCGCCTTCAAAGCCTGGAGCAATGGTGCCACCGGAGCGGGAGGTCTGACCTTTGTGGCCACGGCCACCGGTCTTGCCCAAACCACTACCGATACCACGGCCCGGACGATGCTTTTCGCGACGGGAACCCGGCGCTGGACTCAGATCATTGAGTTTCATCGATTAACCCTCGACACGCAGCATGTAGTAAGCCTTGTTGATCATCCCGCGATTCTCGGGAGTATCCTGGACTTCTACAGTGTGACCGATGCGACGCAGACCCAGACCCTTAACGCACAGTTTGTGGTTAGGGATGCGGCCGGTCATGCTTTTGATCAGCGTTACTTTTACGGTAGCCATGATCAGAAGATCTCCTTGACGCTTTTGCCACGCTTGGCGGCAATGGATTCAGGAGACTGCATTGCTTTCAAACCCTTGAAAGTGGCGTGAACCACGTTTACCGGGTTAGTCGAGCCGTAGCACTTGGCCAGAACGTTCTGAACGCCAGCAACTTCGAGGACAGCACGCATAGCGCCGCCAGCGATGATACCGGTACCTTCAGAAGCAGGCTGCATGTACACCTTCGAAGCGCCATGGGCGGACTTCATTGCGTACTGCAGAGTGGTGCCGTTCAGATCAACCTGGATCATGTTGCGGCGAGCAGCTTCCATGGCCTTCTGGATCGCAGCAGGCACTTCACGCGACTTGCCACGGCCGAAGCCAACACGGCCCTTACCATCACCCACTACGGTCAACGCAGTGAAAGTGAAGATACGGCCGCCTTTAACGGTTTTGGCTACGCGGTTAACTTGAACCAGCTTCTCGATGTAGCCTTCGTCGCGCTTTTGGTCGTTATTTGACATAACTTAGAACTCCAGCCCAGCTTCACGAGCAGCATCAGCCAGCGCCTTGACGCGGCCGTGGTACTTGAAGCCAGAGCGGTCGAAAGCCACCTGCGAGACGCCAGCGGCTTTAGCACGCGTAGCGACCAGCTGGCCAACCTTAGTGGCCGCGTCGATGTTGCCAGTGGCGCCATCACGCAGTTCTTTATCCAAAGTCGAGGCACTTGCCAGGACTTTGTTGCCGTCGGCCGAAATGACCTGGGCGTAGATGTGCTGCGACGAGCGGAACACGCAGAGACGCACGACTTCGAGTTCGTGCATTTTCAGGCGTGCTTTGCGAGCGCGACGCAGTCGAGTAACTTTTTTGTCGGTCATTTGCTATGCCCTACTTCTTCTTGGCTTCTTTACGACGGACGACTTCGTCCGCGTAGCGCACACCTTTGCCTTTGTACGGCTCTGGTGGACGGAAGTCGCGGATCTCGGCGGCCACTTGACCTACCAGCTGCTTGTCGATGCCCTTGATCAGGATATCGGTCTGGCTAGGAGTCTCAGCGGTGATGCCTTCCGGCAGTTCATAATCCACTGGGTGCGAGAAGCCAAGAGCCAGGTTCAGCACTGTGCCTTTTGCTTGCGCCTTGTAACCAACACCGACCAGCTGGAGCTTGCGCTCGAAGCCTTGGCTTACGCCTTGGACCATGTTGTTTACCAACGCACGAGTGGTACCAGCCATTGCGCGAGTCTGTTGATCGCCATTGCGAGCAGCGAAACGCAGCTCACCAGCTTCTTCAACGATCTCAACGGACGAATGGATGTTCAGTTGCAGAGTGCCCTTGGCACCCTTCACCGAAAGCTGTTGGCCTGCGAATTTGACTTCGACACCGGCTGGCAGCTTAACGGGGTTCTTAGCGACGCGTGACATGCTTATCCCCCCTTAGAACACAGTGCAAAGAACTTCGCCGCCGACACCGGCAGCGCGCGCAGCACGATCCGTCATCACACCTTTGTTGGTGGAGACGATAGACACGCCCAGGCCGCCACGAACTTTTGGCAGATCCTCGACGGACTTGTACTGACGCAGGCCAGGACGGCTAACGCGCTTCACTTCCTCGATGACCGGACGGCCTTCGAAGTACTTCAGCTCGATGGACAGCAGAGGCTTGATTTCGCTGCTGATCTGATAACCCGCAATGTAACCTTCGTCCTTCAGGACTTTGGCAACAGCTACCTTCAACGTAGAAGATGGCATGCTTACGACGGACTTTTCAGCCATCTGGGCATTACGGATACGAGTTAGCATGTCCGCTAACGGGTCCTGCATACTCATGGGCTAGACGCTCCTAATACACAAAAAATTAGCCTTTCGGCTAGTACGTGTCGCCGAGCGCATCCGCGCAATAAAAACACGGGCTCAGGCGAGCCGGGTATTCTAGACACACCCCACAAATGAATCAAGCCCCAATAGGGGCTTGATTCAAGTTCAAGGTCACCGACGGTCAGGATCTTGCGACCCCGAACGCCGAGACTTTGACAGTGCTTACCAGCTGGCTTTAACCAGACCTGGAACGTCACCACGCATTGCAGCTTGACGCAGCATGTTACGACCGAGGCCGAACTTGCGGTACACGCCGTGCGGACGACCAGTCAGGCGGCAGCGGTTACGCATGCGCGAGGCGCTTGCGTCACGTGGCTGCTTCTGCAGGGCTACGGTAGCTTCCCAACGCGCTTCTGGACTTGCGTTCAGATCAACGATGATAGCTTTCAGCGCTGCACGCTTGGTGGCGTACTTGGCAACGGTGAGCTGACGCTTCAGCTCACGGTTCTTCATGCTCTTCTTGGCCATTTTCCTACTCCAATCAGTTGCGGAACGGGAATTTGAAAGCGCGCAGCAGTGCGCGACCTTCGTCATCCGTCCGAGCAGTGGTGGTCAGGGTAATGTCCAGACCGCGGAGAGCGTCGATCTTGTCGTAATCGATTTCCGGGAAAATGATCTGCTCTTTAACGCCCATGCTGTAGTTGCCACGACCATCGAAGGACTTGGCATTCAGGCCGCGGAAGTCGCGAACCCGAGGCAGGGAGATCGACAGCAGACGATCCAGGAACTCGTACATACGCTCACGGCGCAGGGTCACTTTGACGCCGATCGGCCAACCTTCACGGACTTTAAAGCCAGCGATGGATTTCCGAGCGTAAGTCACGACGACTTTCTGACCGGTGATCTTTTCCAGGTCAGCAACAGCGTGCTCGATGACTTTTTTGTCGCCGATCGCTTCGCCCAGACCCATGTTCAGGGTGATTTTGGTAACGCGCGGAACTTCCATCACGTTCGAAAGCTTAAGTTCTTCCTTAAGTTTCGGTGCGATTTCCTTCCGGTAAATCTCTTTTAGTCGTGCCATGGTCTTCTACCTAGCAGTGTTCAAGCATCAACCGCTTTTTGGGTCGACTTGAAGACACGAATTTTCTTACCGTCTTCTACTTTGAAACCAACGCGGTCAGCCTTGTTGGTTTCGCCGTTGAAGATGGCGACGTTGGAAGCGTGCAGTGGCGCTTCTTTCTCGACGATACCGCCCTGTACGCCCGACATCGGGTTAGGCTTGGTATGACGCTTGACCAGGTTCAGACCACCAACAACCAGACGGTTGTCAGCAAGAACCTTCAGCACCTTACCGCGCTTACCTTTGTCTTTGCCGGCGATCACGATGATCTCGTCGTCACGACGAATCTTTTGCATGTCGGATCTCCTTACAGCACTTCTGGGGCGAGCGAGACGATCTTCATGAACTTCTCAGTACGAAGTTCACGGGTCACTGGCCCAAAGATACGGGTGCCGATCGGCTCTTGCTTGTTGTTCAACAGAACAGCAGCGTTGCCATCAAAGCGGATGATGGAGCCGTCAGCACGACGAACGCCATGGCGAGTGCGGACTACGACAGCAGTCATCACTTGGCCTTTTTTCACCTTACCGCGAGGAATTGCTTCCTTGACGGTAACCTTGATGATGTCACCGATACCAGCGTAACGACGATGGGAGCCACCCAGCACCTTGATGCACATAACACGGCGAGCGCCGCTGTTATCGGCCACATCGAGCATGGATTGAGTCTGAATCATATAATTTCTCCGACCCCTAGCCCTTAGACTTCCACAGCGCGTTCGAGAACATCAACCAGCGCCCAAGACTTGGTCTTGGCCATCGGACGAGTTTCACGAATAGTGACTTTGTCGCCGATGTGGCACTGATTGGTTTCGTCGTGCGCGTGCAGCTTAGTCGAACGCTTAACGTATTTACCGTAGATCGGGTGCTTAACGCGACGCTCGATCAGAACGGTGATGGTTTTGTCCATCTTGTCGCTGACAACACGGCCAGTCAGCGTACGGACAGTTTTTTCGGCTTCAGCCATGATTACTTACCTGCCTGCTGGTTGAGCACAGTTTTCACGCGAGCGATATCACGCTTAACTTGCGAGAGCAGATGAGACTGCCCCAACTGGCCAGTTGCTTTCTGCATACGCAGATTGAACTGGTCGCGCAGCAGGCCGAGCAGTTGCTCGTTCAGCTGCTGTGCTGATTTTTCACGAAGTTCATTCGCTTTCATCACATCACCGTCCGTTTAACAAAGGCGGTGGCGAGCGGCAGCTTTGCAGCAGCCAGGGCAAAAGCCTCACGCGCCAGCTCTTCAGTTACACCCTCGATTTCATACAGGACTTTGCCTGGCTGAATCTGGGCAACCCAGTATTCGACGTTACCCTTACCTTTACCCATCCGAACTTCGAGTGGCTTCTTGGAAATAGGCTTGTCCGGGAATACACGGATCCAGATCTTGCCACCACGTTTTACGTGACGGGTCAGAGCACGACGCGCTGACTCGATCTGACGAGCGGTGAGACGACCACGAGCAACAGACTTCAGCGCGAACTCGCCGAAGCTGACTTTGCTACCGCGCAATGCCAGGCCACGGTTGTGACCGGTCATTTGCTTGCGGAACTTCGTACGCTTTGGTTGCAACATTTGGCGTACCCCTTACTTAGCAGCTTTTTTACGAGGCGCTGGTGCTTGTGGCTTCAGTTCTTCTTGGCGACCACCAATTACTTCGCCTTTGAAGATCCAAACCTTTACACCGATCACACCGTAGGTGGTGTGAGCTTCGTAGTTGGCATAGTCGATGTCGGCACGCAGGGTGTGCAGTGGCACACGACCTTCGCGATACCATTCAGTACGTGCGATTTCAGCACCGCCGAGACGACCGCTCACTTGGATTTTGATGCCTTTGGCACCAATGCGCATGGCGTTCTGTACAGCGCGCTTCATAGCGCGACGGAACATTACGCGACGCTCCAGCTGCTGAGCTACGCTCTGCGCAACCAGCATACCGTCGAGCTCCGGCTTGCGGATCTCTTCGATATTGATGTGCACAGGCACACCCATTTGCTTGGTCAGGTCCTGACGCAGTTTCTCAACATCTTCACCTTTCTTCCCGATAACGATACCTGGACGAGCGGTGTGGATGGTGATACGTGCAGTCTGCGCCGGACGATGGATATCGATACGGCTTACGGACGCGCTTTTTAGTTTGTCTTGGAGATACTCACGCACCTTCAGATCAGCGAACAAGTAGTCCGCATAAGTCCGACCGTCTGCGTACCAGACGGAGGTGTGCTCCTTGACGATTCCCAGGCGAATGCCAATGGGATGTACTTTCTGACCCATCTCTTCGACTCCGTTACTTGTCAGCAACCTTGACAGTGATATGGCAAGACCGCTTGACGATGCGATCAGCACGGCCTTTGGCACGTGGCATGATGCGCTTCAGCGAACGCCCTTCGTTGACGAAAACGGTGCTGACCTTCAGGTCATCAACGTCTGCGCCTTCGTTATGCTCGGCGTTGGCTACGGCCGACTCCAGCACTTTCTTCATGATCTCGGCGGCTTTCTTACTGCTGAAAGCCAACAGGTTGAGCGCTTCGCCCACCTTCTTCCCGCGGATCTGGTCGGCGACCAAGCGGGCTTTCTGGGCGGAGATTCGAGCGCCCGACAACTTAGCGGCTACTTCCATTTCCTTACCCCTTAACGCTTGGCTTTCTTGTCAGCCACGTGCCCACGGTATGTGCGGGTACCGGCGAACTCGCCCAGTTTGTGGCCGACCATGTCTTCGTTCACGAGAACTGGGACGTGTTGGCGACCGTTGTGTACTGCGATGGTCAGACCGACCATTTGTGGCAGGATCATCGAACGACGCGACCAGGTCTTAACTGGTTTGCGATCGTTCTTTTCCGCCGCCACTTCGATCTTCTTCAGTAGGTGAAGATCAATAAAAGGACCTTTTTTCAGAGAACGTGGCACTGTCGTATCCCTCTATTTACTTGCGACGACGGACGATCATTTTGTCGGTACGCTTATTACCACGAGTCTTCGCGCCCTTAGTCGGGAAGCCCCATGGCGATACCGGATGACGACCACCAGAGGTACGACCTTCACCACCACCATGTGGGTGGTCAACCGGGTTCATGGCAACACCACGAACGGTTGGGCGAACGCCACGCCAGCGCTTGGCACCAGCTTTACCCAACGAACGCAGGCTGTGCTCGGAGTTCGAGACTTCGCCCAGGGTCGCACGGCATTCAGCCAGTACTTTACGCATCTCACCAGAACGCAGACGCAGGGTCACGTAGACACCTTCACGAGCGATCAGCTGAGCCGAAGCACCAGCGGAACGAGCGATCTGTGCGCCTTTACCTGGCTTCAATTCGATGCCGTGTACGGTGCTACCAACTGGAATGTTACGCAGTTGCAGAGCGTTGCCCGGCTTGATCGGTGCCAGGGCACCTGCGATCAGCTGGTCGCCAGCACTCACGCCTTTAGGGGCGATGATGTAGCGACGCTCGCCATCTGCGTACAGCAGCAGAGCGATGTGAGCAGTACGGTTTGGATCGTATTCGATACGCTCGACGGTGGCAGCGATGCCATCCTTGTCGTTGCGACGGAAGTCGACCAGACGATAATGCTGCTTATGACCACCACCGATGTGACGAGTGGTAATACGGCCATTGTTGTTACGACCACCAGACTTCGATTTTTTCTCGAGCAGCGGTGCGTGAGGAGCGCCTTTATGCAGCTCCTGGTTGACCACCTTGACCACAAAACGGCGGCCAGGGGAAGTCGGTTTGCATTTAACGATTGCCATGATGCACCCCTTCCTTACTCAGCACTGCTGCTGAAATCGAGATCTTGGCCTGGCTGAAGGGAGATAACTGCCTTCTTCCAGTCATTACGCTTGCCCAGACCGCGAGCAGTGCGCTTGCTTTTACCCAGAACGTTCAGGGTAGTCACGCGCTCTACTTTCACGCTGAACAGGCTTTCGACGGCCTTCTTGATTTCCAGCTTGGTTGCGTCGGTAGCAACCTTGAAAACGAACTGGCCTTTCTTGTCTGCCAGAACCGTAGCCTTCTCGGAAACGTGCGGGCCAAGCAGAACTTTAAATACGCGTTCCTGGTTCATCCCAGCAGCTCCTCGAATTTCTTCACGGCCGACACGGTGATCAACACCTTGTCGTATGCGATCAGACTGACCGGATCGGAACCCTGCACGTCACGAACGTCGACGTGTGGCAGGTTGCGAGCAGCCAGGTACAGGTTCTGATCAACAGCGTCAGACACGATCAGGACGTCAGTCAGGCCCATGCCGTTCAGCTTGTTCAGCAGATCTTTGGTTTTCGGTGCTTCAACAGCGAAGTCCTGAACCACGACCAGACGATCAGTACGCACCAGCTCAGCAAGGATGGAACGCATTGCTGCGCGATACATCTTCTTGTTCAGCTTCTGGGAGTGATCCTGAGGACGAGCTGCGAAAGTGGTACCGCCGCCACGCCAGATTGGGCTACGGATAGTACCGGCACGAGCACGGCCAGTACCTTTCTGACGCCATGGGCGCTTGCCGCCACCGGAAACGTCGGAACGGGTCTTTTGCTGCTTGCTACCTTGACGGCCGCCGGCCATGTAGGCCACGACTGCTTGGTGAACCAGCGTCTCGTTGAATTCGCCGCCAAATGTCAGTTCGGAAACTTCGATCGCTTGAGCGTCATTTACATTTAATTGCATGTCAGCTTCCCCTTAACCGCGAGCCTTGGCTGCTGGACGTACAACCAAGTTGCCGCCAGTAGCGCCAGGAACAGCGCCCTTGACCAACAACAGATTGCGTTCAGCGTCCACGCGCACTACTTCGAGGGACTGCACGGTCACGCGCTCAGCGCCCATATGACCGGACATTTTTTTGCCCTTGAATACACGACCAGGAGTCTGGCACTGGCCGATAGAGCCTGGAACGCGGTGGGATACGGAGTTACCGTGGGTGTTATCTTGCCCGCGGAAGTTCCAACGCTTGATCGTACCCTGGAAGCCTTTACCCTTGGACTGACCGGTTACATCAACCAGTTGGCCAGCGGCGAAGATTTCAGCGTTGATCAGATCGCCGGCCTGGTACTCGCCTTCTTCAAGGCGGAATTCCATTACGGTACGACCAGCGGCAACGTTCGCCTTGGCGAAGTGGCCAGCCTGAGCTGCTGTTACACGCGAAGCACGACGCTCGCCGACAGTGACTTGCACTGCACGATAGCCATCGGTCTCTTCAGTTTTGAACTGGGTGACGCGATTCGGCTCGATCTCAATGACCGTGACCGGAATGGAGACACCTTCTTCGGTGAAAATACGGGTCATACCGCATTTACGACCGACTACACCAATAGTCATGTTGTAAACCTCATGAGTGTACGGGGCTTTCACCCGCTATGGCCGCCCATTTCAGAGCGTTACACGACTAAGACCGAGTCTTAGCCGAGGCTGATCTGCACTTCCACACCGGCCGCAAGATCGAGCTTCATAAGAGCATCAACGGTTTTATCCGTTGGCTGGACGATGTCCAGAACGCGCTTATGAGTACGGATCTCGTACTGGTCACGCGCGTCTTTGTTGACGTGCGGGGAGACCAGAACGGTGAACCGCTCTTTACGGGTAGGCAGTGGAATTGGACCACGCACTTGAGCACCAGTACGTTTCGCGGTTTCCACGATTTCCTGGGTGGATTGGTCGATCAGGCGATGGTCAAAAGCCTTCAACCTGATACGGATTTGCTGATTTTGCATTGGATTTCAGACTCCGGCTGCTATTCCCACCGGGCGCAATACGCCCGTTAAAAGGAGGCGCAATTCTATAGACGCCCCTGGTAGGTGTCAACCCAATAAAAAAGCCCCCGCTAAGCGGGGGCTTTTCAACTCATCAAGCCGACTCTAAAAGAGACTTACTCGATGACTTTGGCTACGACGCCGGCGCCGACGGTACGACCGCCTTCACGGATAGCGAAACGCAGGCCGTCTTCCATCGCGATGGTCTTGATCAGGGTAACAGTCATCTGAATGTTGTCACCTGGCATTACCATTTCAACGCCTTCTGGCAGCTCGCAGTTACCAGTCACGTCAGTTGTACGGAAGTAGAACTGTGGACGGTAGCCTTTGAAGAACGGAGTGTGACGGCCGCCTTCTTCCTTGCTCAGAACGTAAACTTCCGCAGTGAACTTGGTGTGCGGCTTGACGGTGCCTGGCTTGACCAGAACCTGGCCACGCTCAACGTCGTCACGCTTGGTGCCGCGCAGCAGTACGCCGCAGTTCTCGCCAGCACGACCTTCGTCGAGCAGCTTGCGGAACATTTCAACGCCGGTGCAGGTAGTTTTCTGAGTGTCGCGCAAACCGACGATCTCAACTTCTTCCTGGATACGGACGATGCCACGCTCAACACGACCAGTCACAACAGTACCGCGACCGGAGATCGAGAATACGTCTTCGATTGGCATCAGGAACGGCTTATCGATAGCACGCTCTGGCTCTGGGATGTAGCTATCCAGAGTTTCCACCAGCTTCTTGACGGCAGTGGTGCCCATTTCGTTGTCGTCTTGGCCGTTCAGAGCCATCAGAGCCGAACCGATGATGATTGGAGTGTCATCACCTGGGAAGTCGTAAGTGCTCAGCAGGTCGCGCACTTCCATCTCAACCAGTTCCAGCAGCTCAGCGTCGTCAACCATGTCAGCCTTGTTCAGGAAGACAACGATGTACGGAACGCCTACCTGACGGGACAGCAGGATGTGCTCACGG
>NZ_FNOA01000010.1:0-231556 GCF_900106885.1 Pseudomonas sp. NFACC14 | reverse complement strand
GGGCACACCGAGCCTAGGCGAGGTGCCGAGTGGTGGGGCATAAAGCGTTTTGGTTACTTTTGCGCTTCTCAAAAGTGACCCGCCGTAAGGGCGGAACCCTAAGCAGCCGTTACCCAAATAACGGATATACACACAAAAACCCCCACTCCCACAATCCGTCATCCCAAGGCTACGGAGCCTTGCGCCATTGCCTACAACTACGCCAGAATCCGCCGGCTTGTACGCCTTGGGCCTGGGCTTTAACGTTTGCGGGTCGCTGTCAGTTCAGCGATCGGGTTTAGCAGCCTGGACATCCTAGACGTACGCTCTCCACATGCATGAGCAGGCTTCAGCGCTTGCGCATCTATGCCATGGCGGTTGTGCGTGGGAGACCTTCGGGTCTGCCGGGTTCTAGGGTCCCGGTCTGCTAACCCGCGTACAGTCGCCACCATTCTCGTTTAGCAGCGATATCTGGCGGCTCCACTACCCTAGGAGCGTCAACCATGCACAAGGTCACACCCACCCCACCCGAACCAGAAACAGACCCCAAGAAACTCCAGGAAGCCTCTGATCGCGCGCTCGATTACTACCTGAACCCCAAACAGGCCAAATCCGAGAATAAACCGTCGCCAGGCCAGCTCTTCACCATCGTCGACGGCATCGACACCGAAAGCCTGCTGGCCAACCTCAGCGAAACCCTGGCCTCAGCCGATGCCATGGTCAGCGACCTTGCGTTCGACCTGAAAGGCTCACGACGCCATGTTGCCCTCGGCATCCTGCAACTGATAGAACTGAGTGGTTTGTTGGCGAATCGACTATTGGATAACGTCAACCCGCAGCACTGACCAACATCGCCGCAAAACTCAGCACCACAGATAAAAACTCGCCCAACAAAAGGCCCCGCGTTCTTTCAGAGGCGGGGCTATTTTGATTTATCTGGGAGACGGAACCAGCACGATTGGCGAGTGCATTAACGTACCGTCAAATCCATTCGGTAGCCTGCCCCCGGAGCACCTTCGTGCAACGCCGACTGAATCCTTTCATACAAAGCATTGGCCTCCGCAGTCGTTATTGACCGAGAACAATCACGCAGTACGACGTGCAGTAGAACATTCTCCTGATCGGCCAGGAGGCCAAGTCGCTCAATAGCTTGCGGCGGCAATTCCGATGAAAGCCAGCGTCCTTTGATCTGCATTTCCTCGATCCAGCCAGAACAGTCCCCGGCCGCCTGAAGCATCCTCTCCGTCAGCACCTCCTCGCTCAATCCAGGAGACACCGCCACCGAAATATCTCGAGAAATCGAAGGCAAGCGCGAAACGGCGCTCCATGGCCGCAGATCTTGCATTTGAGCCTGCACTCGTTCGTTAGAGTCTCGCAACAAACGGATATCCGGAATGCCCTTGCGTAGCATCGTCAACCGATCCAGGCCCATTCCCAACGCTAGTCCACCATGGCTCCGAGGATCAATTTTTAATCGCCTCAGTAGCGAAGTGGCGATGAGGCCGCATTCGAGCACTTCAACATTGGCGCCGTCGTTCAATACATTCACTTCGATTCCACCCTCGGTGTAGTGATGCGGGCTGTCGCTGTAGACCCAAGGCTTATCGGGTATCGCAGCGCCGAGAATATCGCCGACCAGACGTAACAGATGCTCACGATCCGAAAGTTCTGGATCGCCCAGAACCCAAACATCCATTTGATGCGGTTCGGCGCAATGCCACCTATCCCGACTGTCGCGGCGAAATGTGATGCCCGGAGCGGCGAGCAGGATCATTTCCCCCGTCTTGCGCTCTTGAGCAGCCAGTTGAAGGGCGACGGGAATCTGGCTGGTGGTTTGCGTGCGCAATAGCGAATGTTCGCTCACCCAGCGCGTGTGTTCACTGCCCAAGGTGATCTCTGCCGGGTCATAGCCCAGTAGCCCATAGTTTTCTTCGGCAGACACGATACGCGGGCCAGTCTGAATACGTGCCCGAGGCCAGCCGTTACGAATCAATCCCTCGACAATCACTCAGCAGCCGAATTTTTCGAGGTGCACTATGCCCACATGAATATTCATGAACGCTGCCCATTCTGTTTGAACGGAAAACTTAAGATTTCTGGAATCTTAACGGTATTAAGAAAAGCCAACCCACAATTACCCAACAACATTCGAGCCAGGCTTGCGCTGTTATCAGATTCGGTAGCCAAGGCGGGAGGATTTCTGACAGTCGTAAAAAACAAGGTCACGTCTTTACAAGCCGACAACGAGGAGCATATCGAAACATTGAAATTAGCTGCCGGGGCTCGAGGACTCGGACTCACCGAATTCGCCATCGGCGTCAACAAAGAAATAGCGACCTTCATAGATTACAAGGTGAACTCTCAAATGAATGAGGGCATCAACGGTGTCCACTTGGCTATCGGGGATGGTTCCAGCGGCTTTCACATTGACTTCCTCAGTCCAGACGTCAATGTCACTCCAGTTGTTCAATAACGCTAGTCACTCGAAATCCAGAAGTCCCAAGTACAAATCCTCAGGCCAACAAAAAGCCCCACTTCCTTTCAGAAGCGGGGCTTTTTGCGGATCAGGCCACTTGGGGCTGCACGCTCACCGGCTGTAGCGGTAGCAGCGGTGCATGAGGGTCGGCCTTGACCGACTCACGCCATGCCGCCAGCCATTCGGGATGCGCCTCGCTCCAGACCTGCTCGTGCAGGCGAGACAAGGCCACCGGGTCGCTCAGCAGGGCCAGCCGCTCGGCATTGCTGAGACCGGCAGGGCCGACTTTCAGGGCGTGACGAACGCGTTCGACCCGCAGCCATTCGATCGGCTCGGCCTTGCCGTGACGCGAGGTCGCCAGCGCATACGCCAAGGCGTTCTGTTGTGGATCGACCACCGCCCGGATGAAACCGTCGTTCAGGGCATGCCAACGGTTCTCATGGGTGTACTGGTCAGTCGACAGCAGCTCCTGGGGCGGTGCGTATTCCTCAGGGATGAGGAACAGGCTTTCATCACGGGACTTCAAACCCAGGCCCACGCGGCTGGAGATCACCGACACCGGGATCGACAGCATCAGCGAACCCACGATCGGCACCAGCCACCAGAGGAAGCTCGGGTTCAACCAGATCACCAGCAAGGCCCAGAAGAAGCCCAGCAAAGTCTGCGGGCCGTGGCGCTTGACCGCTTCGCTCCATGGCGTGGAGTCATCGTCCCGCTTGGGCGAGTTCCAGGTCGCGGCCCAGCCCAGGAAAGCGGCGAGCACGAAGCGGGTGTGGAAGATCATCCGCACCGGCGCCAGCAGCATGGAGAACAGCATCTCCAGCAACATGGACAACGTCACCTTGAACTTGCCACCGAACGCCTTCGCGCCCTTGGCCCATATCAGCACGATGCTCAAGAGCTTGGGCAGGAACAGCAGCACGATGGTCGTCGAGAACAGCGCGATGGCCTTCTCTGGATGCCATTGCGGCCACAACGGATAAAGCTGGCGTGGCTCGAGGAAGTACTGCGGCTCCATCAATGTGTTCACCGCCAGCAGCGCGGTGGACAGCACCAGGAAGAAGAACCACAACGGCGCCGACAGGTAGGACATCACGCCGGTCAGGAACACCGCACGGTGCACCGGGTGCATGCCCTTGACCAGGAACAGCCGGAAGTTCATCAGGTTGCCGTGGCACCAGCGACGGTCACGCTTGAGTTCGTCCAGCAGGTTCGGTGGCAGCTCTTCGTAGCTGCCCGGCAGGTCATAGGCAATCCACACGCCCCAGCCGGCACGACGCATCAACGCGGCTTCGACGAAGTCGTGGGACAGGATCGCGCCGGAGAACGCGCCTTTACCCGGCAACGGCGCCAAGGCGCAGTGATCGATGAACGGCTTCATGCGGATGATCGCGTTGTGCCCCCAATAATGGGATTCGCCCAACTGCCAGAAGTGCAGACCGGCAGTGAACAACGGACCATACACCCGGGTGGCGAACTGCTGCATGCGCGCATACAGCGTGTCCATGCCCGAGGCTCGCGGCGCGGTCTGGATGATGCCGGCGTCCGGCGTGGCTTCCATCAGCCGGACCAGGCTGGTCAGGCATTCGCCGCTCATCACCGAGTCCGCGTCGAGCACGACCATGTACTTGTAGTCGCTGCCCCAACGCCGGCAGAAGTCGTCGAGGTTGCCGCTCTTGCGCTTCACGCGACGGCGACGACGGCGGTAGAAGATCTTGCCGAAGCCCCCGGTTTCACGGCAGACATCCAGCCAGGCCTGCTGTTCGGCCACGCAGATATCGGTTTCGTTACTGTCGCTGAGCACGAAGAAGTCGAAGCGATCCAGGTCGCCGGTGGCGGCCACCGACTCGAAGGTCGCGCGCAAACCGGCGAATACCCGCGGCACGTCTTCGTTGCAGATCGGCATCACCAGCGCAGTGCGGGCGTCCTTGGGAATGGGCTCGTTGCCAGCGCTGGCGCCGGAGATGCGGTATTTGTCATGGCCGGTGAGCAATTCGAGAAAGCCCATCAGCGCCGTCCAGAAACCCGCCGACACCCAGCAGAACAGGATCCCGAACAGAATCAGGATGCTGGTCTGCAACGCATACGGCAGCACTTGCGTGGCCGTCTGCAGCAGCGGTTGGTGCAAGACTTCGTCCAGATCCACCAGCGACCAGCCCTGGTACGGCATGATGCCTTTCATGTACCAACCGGCAACGATGGTCTGGCCGAGCATCAGGATCAGCAGGATGTAGCGGCGGATCGAACCCACGGTACGCCAGCGAGCATGAGGCAGCACGCGCTCATCCTTGGGCGGCTTCGGCGGGTTGGTACGTCCGGTCAGGCGCCGCCAACCGCGCACCAGGATATTGGTGCGCCACGGTTCCGGCACGACCTTGGTCCGGCGAATCGGCGGCGTCGCCTTCAAGCACACCCGGCCGTTGGCATCGAGGGCCAGCATTTCGGCGTCCTCGAGTTCCTCGGCGGTGCTCAGCGTCAGGCGACGGCCCACCGAGGCTTGCGCCGCCTCGTTGGGTGCGTCGAATGTCGAAGAAGCCAGGCGCTGGTGCAATTCGCTGAATGACGTGCAGCCCGCCAGCTCGGCGCGCTGCTCGTCGGTCATCGGCAAATGGGCCAGATACTCACTCAGAGATTCTGGTTGTACGGACGTATTACTCATCGGCAGGCAACTGGTAGCTCCAGGTCTCGGTCAGGACTTGTTCAGTCTGCTCCGGTTCCTGTGGGGTTGGGGTCGGCTCGGCGGCAGCGGCGGACGACTTGACGGCCTTGGCCTCTTTCGGCTCGCCGGCCTGCTCGTTGGCTTGCTCTTTTTCGCTCTGCTGCTTGGCGACCTTGTCGGCCTTGGCCAGCGTGGTCACGGAATGCGTGGTGGCTGGCAGCTCGACAGGGACAAGCGGCCTGACCAATGCGGCACGCATCTCGGTCGCTTTGCTCGGGTCCTTGATCTTCAGGCGCAGCGTCAGGCGCCAGCCCTTGGTTTCAGGGTTGTAGCGCACGCTGTTCTCGACGATCTCGGCGTTGTCGCCAACGCTCACCTGGCTACGCACCTCGGCCTCTTCAGGCAGCGCTTGCAGGGACGGCCCTTCGAAATCCACCAGGTAGGCCACGCTGCCGTCCGGTTGACGGATCAGGTTGGACTGCTTCACGTCACCGGTCGAACGCAGGGTCTGCTTGACCCAGGCGCTGTCCGGCGAGTGCAGGTTGGCTTCGTCGAGGGTCCAGTGCAGACGGTAGGCGAAGTCCAGTGGCTGGCCTGGTTCAGGCAGTTTTTCCGGGCTCCAGAACGCAACGATGTTGTCGTTGGTTTCGTCGGCGGTCGGGATTTCAACCAGATCGACAGTCCCTTTACCCCAGTCGCCTTTCGGTTCGATCCAGGCGCTTGGACGTTTTTCGTAACGGTCATCCAGGTCTTCGTAGTGGCTGAAGTCACGACCACGTTGCAGCAGGCCGAAACCACGCGGGTTTTCTACCGAGAAGTTGCTCACGGCCAGGTGTTTGGGGTTGTTCAGCGGACGCCAGATCCACTCGCCGTTGCCGGCATGGATGGAAAGGCCGCTGGAATCATGGAGTTCACGACGGTAGTTCAGCACCTTGGACGGCTGGTTGGCGCCGAACAGGAACATGCTGGTCAACGGGGCGATGCCCAGCTTGTTGACCCGATCACGCAGGAACACCCGTGATTTCACGTCGACAACGGTGTCGGTGCCCGGACGCAAGGTCAGGCGATAGGCGCCAGTGGCCCGTGGCGAATCCAGCAGGGCGAAGATCACCAGGTGCTTGTCGGTCGGTTTCGGACGCTGGATCCAGAACTCGCGAAAGCGTGGGAATTCCTCACCGGACGGCAGCGCGGTGTCGATGGCCATGCCACGAGCGGACAAGCCGTAGACCTGGCCCTTGCCGATGACGCGGAAATAACTCGCGCCCAGCATGGTCATGATTTCGTCTTGCTTGTCGGCCTTGTTGATCGGGTACAGCACGCGGAAACCGGCGTAGCCCAGCTGTTCGGTGGCCTTGGGATCGAACTTCACGTCGCCGAAATCGAAACGCGTCGGGTCGTACTTGATCTCGTCGACGGTGGTCGCGGTGATTTCGTTGATTTTCACCGGCGTGTCGAAATGCATGCCCTGGTGATAGAAGGACAGCCGGAACGGGGTCTTCTGGTCAGCCCATTCAGCTTTTTCGGTGCGGAAACGAATTTTCTGATAATCGGCGAATTTCATTTCGCGGAATTCGTTCGGCAAATTGCTGCGCGGGGCTTCGAACTTCTGCCCGGCCAATTCTTGTGCCTTCGCCGATACATCATCCAGGCTGAATGCCCACAGTTGGCCCGCGCCGAGCAGGCACAACAGGGCCGAGCCCGTTACCAGGGCGCTTCTCAACCGTTTGGCCGTCATTTTTGGTGCATTACAGGGACTAACAATCACGAGCAACCCTCGCCGAAAACTGATCAAAAAACCAACGGCCAGATAAAGTATCTGCACGGTAACGGCGCTGAAAAACCGCTCCTGCTGACCACTCTTGCCAAGTTGGCGAGCATTGTTCCGACTCCGACGGGGCAAAATGATTCCCCAAACGGTCCAGGACAACTCTCTACCTAAGTCAAATGGACCAGCGAACGCTGATCCCCCGTAGCGCGCGATTATCTAGTAGCCCGCGTGACAACGCATCAGGGGTAGCAAAGTATTTATCGAGAAAACTCACCGTTTTACCTCGAAACAGAACCGAAAAGATGTTTCTAACGCTTTCAGGACTGTAACAGGAAGGTTACCGGGCCATCATTGACCAGATGAACCTGCATGTCGGCGCCGAATCTACCTGATGCCACAGTGCCATGCACCTGTTTCGCCTGACTCAACAAATAGTTGAACAATTCTTCGCCCAGGGCCGGAGGCGCAGCCGTGGAAAAACTCGGGCGCAGACCGCTCTTGGTGTCCGCCGCCAGGGTGAATTGCGACACCAGCAGCAATCCACCACCGACATCCGCCAAGGACAGGTTCATCTTGCCCTCAGCGTCGCTGAACACTCGATAGTTAAGCAGCTTGTGCAGAAGTTTGTCGGCGCTGGCCCGGGTATCTCCGGGTTCGACGGCCACCAGCACCAGCAAGCCCTGGTCCACGGCCCCGACGATCTCGCCTGCCACCTCGACCCGGGCGCCGCGCACCCGTTGCAACAGCCCCTTCATGCTTCTTCGGGCGGCAAGTCGAGCAGGCGTCGGGCCATTTGCGCGGCAGCGCGCACCAACGCGTCGGTAATCCCCGGCTCCGAGGCGGCGTGGCCGGCGTCGCGGATCACCTGCAGTTCGCTGTTGGGCCAGTTCTGATGCAGCTCCCAGGCATTGTCCAATGGGCAGATGACGTCGTAGCGGCCGTGCACGATGACGCCTGGCAGATGGGCGATCTTGCCCATGTCGCGAATCAACTGGTTGGGTTCGAGGAAAGCGTTGTTGGTGAAGTAGTGGCATTCGATCCGGGCGATCGACAGCGCCCGCTGCGGCTCGGAGAAGCGATCGACCACCAGCGGGTTCGGACGCAGGGTGGCGGTACGACCTTCCCAGGTGGACCAGGCCTTGGCCGCGTGCATCTGGGCGATCTGGTCGTTGCCGGTCAGGCGCTTGTGGAAAGCGCTGAGCAGGTCGTCGCGCTCGTCCAGCGGGATCGGTGCGATGTAGTCCTGCCAGTAGTCGGGAAACAGGCGACTGGCGCCAGCCTGATAGAACCACTCGATTTCCTGTGGACGGCAGAGAAAGATCCCACGCAGGATCAGGCCATGCACCCGCTCGGGATGAGTCTGGGCGTATGCCAGGGCCAGGGTCGAGCCCCAGGAACCGCCGAACAGCACCCATTTCTCGATACCCAAATGCTTGCGGATACGCTCCAGGTCTTCGACCAGATCCCAGGTGGTGTTGTTTTCCAGGCTGGCGTGGGGGGTGGACCGA
Organism: Pseudomonas sp. NFACC14; assembly: GCF_900106885.1. Lineage (NCBI taxonomy): Bacteria > Pseudomonadati > Pseudomonadota > Gammaproteobacteria > Pseudomonadales > Pseudomonadaceae > Pseudomonas > Pseudomonas sp. NFACC14. Next base: position 223,166 of record NZ_FNOA01000010.1, on the reverse strand, counting down.
CCGCAACCGCGCTGGTCGAAGGTGACGATGCGGTACAGGTTCGGATCGAAGTAGCGACGGCTCTGCGCATCGCAGCCGGCACCCGGGCCGCCGTGAATGAACACCACTGGCAGGCCTTCTGGGGAACCGCTTTCATCGACATAGAGCGTGTGGGTGTCATCGACAGCCAGATCGTGCCGGGCATGGGGTTTGATCTGCGGGTACAAAGTCTGCATTGCGCGCTCCGTAAGGGGTCGAGTCATCCCTGTAGGGACTTCTATTTAGTCTGCCGTCCGGCATCATAAACCCGAATGACCTTAATGAGCATGTCCCCTGCGCAGTCAAAGCATGTCAGCCAGATACGCCAGCAGCGCCCGATACATCCGATCGACCTCCGGCACCTGGCCCCGGCCACGCAGGCAACCGTGGACCAGCCCGTCGCCGACATACAGCACGGCGTCCCCCCCTGCGGCGTTCAGCCGCTCGCGATAAAGGACGCCGTCGTCGCGCAGCGGATCCCATTGCGCGACGACAATCAGCGCTGGCGGCAAGCCGTCCAGGTTGTCGGCGAGTAACGGCATGGCATAAGGCGAGGGACGAGCGACACCCAGGTACAGCGCCTCATAGCGCTCCAGGTCGCGACTGCTCAGGAGCGGGGCATCGAAGCACTCGTGACGCGACGGCAGATCCGCGGGGCCACCGAGCGCCGGATAAATCAAGACCTGGGCCCGGGGCAACGGTTGCCCGGCATCGCGCAAGGCCAGGCATAACGCGGCGGCGAGATTGCCGCCGGCGCTGTCACCGACCACCAGCCGGCGACGGGGGTCGATGGCAAACGGAATGTCCGCCAAGTGGCGCCACACCGCGAGGCAATCTTCAAAACCGGCCGGAAACGGATGCTCCGGGGCCAGCCGGTAATCCACCGCCACCACCAACGCGCCCAACTCAGCGGCCAGTTCCATGCAGATGAAGTCATGGGAATCCAGGTCCCCCACGACCCAACCGCCACCGTGCAGGTAAAGCATGCATGGCCAGCCGGCGAGCGGCGCCGCACGTTGCGGGTAATAGGCCCGCACCGCCACGCCGGCCAGTTCGAAATCCTCGATGGCCAGCGTCGGCGGGCAAGGCGCAGTGAACGCCCGGCACATCTGGCTGTAGGCCTGGCGCGAACCGGCGAGGCTGTCGTCCGGGCTGGTGAAGCTCAGGGTTTTGTCGATGAAGGCTGACATTGCCTGGGAGAGTGGGTAAGTCATCGTGGTGTGGCTCGAAGGCTTTTGTGGCGAGGGAGCTAGCTCCCGCTGGGTGGCGCAGCCGCCCCAAGAATCTTGTGAGCGCTGCGCACTCAAGCGGGAGCAAGCTCCCTCGCCACAGGGGTTATCAGTGCCCGGAAAACTGCCTCAGTTCTTGAGACTGGCCTGCACCGCCGCCACGCCCTCCTTGCCATCGAAGCTCGTGACACCCGCCAGCCAGCGCTGAAGATCCTCGGGATGCTCGCGCAGCCATTGGCGGGCGACGTCCTGAGGTGTCTTGCGCTCCATGATCGGCACCATCAACTGACTCTCCTGGGCAGCGGTGAAGGTGAGGTTTTCCAACAGCCGGCTCACATTCGGGCAACGCTGGGCGTAGTCCGGCGCGGTCACGGTGGACACGGTCGCGGCGCCTTCGTTCGGACCATAGACGTCCTCGCTGCCGGTCAGGTAGGTGATGTTCATGTTGATGTTCATCGGGTGCGGGGTCCAGCCGACGAAGACCACGAACTCCTTGCGGTTCACCGCCCGCTGTACCGCCGCCAACATGCCTGCTTCACCGGATTCGATCAGCTTGAAGTCCTTGAGGCCGAAGTGGTTGGTCTCGATCATGGTCTTGATGGTGGTGTTGGCACCGCTGCCCGGCTCGATGCCGTAGATCTTGCCGCCAAGCTGATCCTTGAACCGGGCGATGTCGGCAAAGGTCTTGAGCCCCGCCGCCGCCACGTAATCCGGTACGGCCAATGTGGCCTGGGCGTCAGCCAGGCTTGGTTTGTCCAGTACCTTCACCTGGTTGGCCGCCAGGAACGGGGCGATGTTCTTGTCCATCGCCGGCTTCCAATACCCCAGGAAGATGTCGAGCCGCTTGTCGCGGATGCCGGCGAAGATGATCTGTTGCACGGCGCTGGTCTGCTTGCTGTCGTAGCCCAGGCCAGTGAGCAGTACGTCGGCCATGCCGCTGGTGGCGATCACATCGGTCCAGTTGACCACTCCCATGCGGACGGTCTGGCAGGACGCAGGCTCGGCGGCCATCGCCCCGGTGCAGAGTAGAACGGTACCGCAGAGGAACGACAGACAGCGTTTGAACAGTCTTTTCATCGCGAGGGTCTCGTGCGGCAGCGGATTATTATAGGGCGGTGTCTTCGCGCACCGTGACCGGAACATTACGCAGCGTCGAGGGGGTCAAGATGAACTGTGGCGACTCGGTTTTGCACGGTGGCGACTAGACCTGTAGGAGCTGCCGAAGGCTGCGATCTTTTGATTCACTTGAGACTCAAGCGCTGATGAAAAGATCGCAGCCTCGTTGCACTCGTCAGCTCCTACAGTCCAGCGGGGAGCCGCGTGGTGTTTATTTCTTGTAAGCCTGCTGTCCCCACGCCAGGAAACCTTCCAGCAATTCCTTGAGCACCACCTGGGTCGGCGCCGCCAGATCCGGGCGGTAGTTGAACGGTTCGAATTCTTCCATGTAGGTGCTCTGGCACAGTTCCAGTTGCACCGCGTGGATGTCTTCGGCCGGGTTGCCGTAGTGCCGCGTGATGTGTCCGCCCTTGAAACGCCCGTTGAGCACATGAGTGAACTGGCCGTGGCGGGCGCAGATGGCTTCGAGCTGGCTGGCCAGGGTCGGGTCGCAACTGGCACCGTTGAACGTACCAAGGTTGAAGTCCGGCAGCTTGCCGTCGAACAGGTGCGGGATCACCGAACGGATCGAGTGGGCGTCGAACAGCAAGGCGTAGCCGAACTCGTCCTTGAGCCGCGCCAGTTCCTGCCGCAGCGCTTGGTGGTAAGGCATCCAGACTTGCTGCAGATACGTCGCCCGCTCCTCGGCCGACGGTTCCAGCCCTTCGCGAAACAACGGCACGCCATCGAACAGCGTCGTCGGGTACAAACCGGTGGTGGCGCCGACATACATCGGTGTGTCATCGGAAGGGCGATTCAGGTCGACGACGAACCGTGAATACTCGGCGGCCAGGGTGCTGGCGCCCAACTCATTGGCGAACTCATAGAGCTTGGGAATGTGCCAGTCGGTGTCCGGCAGGCTCTGGGCTTCGGGAATCAACCCGGCCTTCACCGCCGGGGTCAGGCGCAGGCCGGCGTGGGGCATGCTGACCAACAGCGGCACGCGCCCTTGCTTGAAATTCAGGACCTTCTCCACAACCATTCTCCTCAATCGATTTCCGCGCCGTGACGCACGACGCGTTTTTCCAGATCGCCACCGAGCCAGTACGCCAGGTCGGCCGGGCGGTCGATGTGCCAGGCGACAAAATCCGCGACCTTGCCGACTTCCAGGGAACCGTGGGTGGCGGCCATGCCCAAGGCCTGGGCCGCATGAATCGTCGCCCCTGCCAGGGCTTCTTCCGGGGTCATGCGGAAACAGGTGCACGCCATGTTCAACATCAAGCGCAGCGACAGCGCCGGCGAGGTGCCGGGGTTGAGGTCGCTGGCCACGGCGATCTTCACACCGTGCTTGCGCAAGGCGTCCATGGGCGGCAGTTGGGTTTCCCGCAGGAAATAAAACGCCCCCGGTAGCAATACCGCCACGGTGCCGGAAGCGGCCATGGCCTTGGCGTCGTCCTCGGTCATGAACTCCAGGTGATCGGCCGACAGCGCCTGGTAACGCGCCGCCAGGCTGGAACCGTGCAGAGACGACAACTGTTCGGCATGCAGCTTCACCGGCAGGCCCAGTTGTCGCGCGGTGATGAACACCCGCTCGACCTGCGCCGGGGAAAACGCCAGGTATTCGCAAAAGGCATCCACCGCGTCCACCAACCCCTCGGCCGCCAGGGCAGGCAGCATCTCGGTGCAGATGTGTTCGATGTAGTCATCGGCGCGATCCTTGTACTCCGGCGGCAAGGCGTGGGCCGCCAGGCACGTACTGCGCACACTGACCGGCAATGCGTCACCGAGGCGACGGATGACCCGCAGGATCTTGCGTTCGCTGGCCAGGTCCAGGCCGTAGCCGGACTTGATCTCTACCGTGGTCACGCCGTCGCGCATCAGGCTTTTCAGGCGTTTTGCGGCGCTGGCGAACAGTTCGTCTTCACTGGCGGCGCGGGTGGCGCGCACGGTACTGGCGATGCCACCGCCGGCCGCCGCGATTTCGGCGTAGCTGACGCCTTGCAGGCGCTGTTCGAACTCACCGCTGCGGTTGCCGCCAAATACCGTGTGGGTGTGGCAGTCGATCAACCCCGGCGTGACCCAGGCGCCCTTGAGGTCGTTGACCGCCGGGTAGTCCCCCATCGGCAATTCGGCACGCGGGCCGATCCATTGAATGTGCTCGCCCTGAGTGACGATGGCGGCGTCTTCGATGATCGAGTAGACGCCCTGGGCCATGGTGGCGGCGTGGCAGTTTTGCCAGAGGGTTTTCATCCCGGTTTCCTCGTCGCGTTCAAAATCGAATCGCGAGCAAGCTCACTCCCACAGGGGTTTTGAGTGCATCAGAAACCGTGTGGAAGCGAGCTCGCTCGCGATGAGGCCCTTACAGGCTCGGCAACAACTGCGCCGTGACCAATTCGTTCAGGCACCGACTCGCCAGCAACTCAGTGGCGGCATTGATGTCCGGCGCAAAGAACCGATCCTTCTCATAAAACGGCACTTCTGCACGCAACAGACCACGGGCCCGCTCCAGTTTGGAAGAGGTCTTCAAACCGCCGCGCAGGTCCAGCCCCTGGCATGCCGCGAGCCATTCCACGGCCAGAATCCCACGGGTGTTCTCGGCCATTTCCCAGAGGCGCTTGCCGGCGGCCGGGGCCATGGAGACGTGGTCTTCCTGGTTGGCCGAGGTCGGCAGGCTGTCCACCGAATGGGGGTGGGACAGCGCCTTGTTTTCACTGGCCAGGGCCGCCGCGGTGACCTGGGCGATCATGAAGCCGGAGTTCACCCCGCCATTGGCCACCAGGAACGGCGGCAACTGCGACATGTGCTTGTCCATCATCAACGAAATCCGCCGTTCGCTCAGGGAGCCGATTTCGGCAATCGCCAAGGCCATGTTGTCGGCGGCCATCGCCACCGGTTCGGCGTGGAAGTTGCCCCCGGAAATCACGTCACCCTCGGCGGCGAACACCAGCGGGTTATCCGACACGGCGTTGGCTTCGATCACCAGCACTTCGGCGGCCTGGCGGAACTGGGTCAGGCAGGCGCCCATCACTTGCGGTTGGCAACGCAGGGAATACGGGTCCTGGACCTTGTCGCAGTTCTGGTGCGAGTCGGAGACTTCGCTGCGCTCGCCCAGCAGATCGCGGTAAGCGGCGGCAGCATCGATCTGGCCTTTCTGGCCGCGAGCGGCATGGATGCGCGCGTCGAACGGCGAGCGCGAACCGAGTACCGCTTCCACCGTCAGGCTGCCCAGGGCCAGGGCACCGGCAAACAGGTCTTCGCCTTCGAACAGGCCACGCAGGGCAAACGCAGTGGAGACCTGGGTGCCGTTGAGCAGCGCCAGGCCTTCCTTGGCGGCCAGGGTCAACGGCGCGAGACCGGCGATTTTCAGCGCCTCGACGGCCGGCAGCCATTCGCCCTTGTAGCGGGCCTTGCCTTCACCCAGCAGCACCAGGGACATGTGGGCCAGCGGCGCCAGGTCACCGGACGCACCGACCGACCCCTTGAGCGGAATGTGCGGGTAGACCTCGGCATTGATCAGCGCAATCAGCGCATCGATCACCTGCCGACGGATGCCGGAAAAACCCCGGCTCAGGCTGTTGACCTTGAGCACCATGACCAAGCGTACCAGCGCATCGCTGATCGGCTCGCCCACGCCGGCGGCATGGGACAGCACCAGGGAGCGCTGCAGGTTTTCCAGGTCCTCGCTGGCGATGCGGGTCGAGGCCAGCAAGCCAAAACCGGTGTTGATGCCGTAGGCGGTGCGGTTCTCGGCGAGGATCTGTTCCACGCAGGCGACGCTGGCCTCGATCTGCGCCGAGGCACTGGCGTCGAGGCTCAAGGTCACCGGTTGCTGATAGATGTCACGCAATTGAGCCAGGCTCAATTGGCCGGGAATCAGGTTTAAGGCAGTCATGTATTGCTCCTTTTGAGAGTTTTGTTTTTTCACCCGCCAGTCGCTCCGGAATGTTCCGTTATCCGTCACCTTCGCTTTGGGCGATGCCTTGTGGGCAATGGGTGTCTTGGCACGCTGGCGCTTTTCGATCAATTCAAATCAGGTAAAGCGTTGTGCAGCACAAAGGGATCCTTGAGCAACCCGGCGGCACTGGCGATGTCCGGCGCCAGCCAGCGGTCCTGATCGTAGGCCGGCACGCGCTCGCGCAGCAGTTTCCAGGCGATGTCGGTACCGACGCCGAAACGCTGGGCCTTGAGAAACTCAAAGGCCTGGGCCGCCAGCAGGTATTCGATGGCGAGGATCTGCGTGCAGTTTTCCAGGGCCCGGTGCAGCTTCAGGGCGGCGTTGGTGCCCATGCTCAGGTGGTCTTCCTGCAAACCGGAGGTGACGAAATTGTCCAGCACCGCCGGTTGCGCCAGTTGCTTGTTCTCCGCGCACAGCGACGCGGCGACGTATTGCACGATCATCATCCCCGAGTTCACGCCGGGATTGGCCACCAGGAAGGCTGGCAGGCCGCTGACGTGGGGGTTGATCAGGCGGTCGAGGCGACGCTCGGCGATGGAGCCGATTTCGGCCATGGCAATCGCCAGCAGATCCGCCGCCAAGGCCACCGATTGGCCGTGGGGATTGGCCTGGGACATGACCCGGAAGTTTTCCGGCGTACCCAGCAACAGCGGGTTATCGGTGACTGCGTTGAGTTCGGTTTCGATCTGTTGCCGGGCGTGGGCCAACTGATCGCGAGCCGCGCCGTGCACTTGGGGAATCGAGCGGATGCTCAAGGCATCCTGGGTGCGAATGCCCAGGCTCGCGGCGATGACCTCGCTGCCGTCGAGCAAGGCCCGCAAATTGCTCCCGACCTGCTGCATGCCCGGGTGCGGCTTGAGGGCGATGATCTCGGCATCGAACGCGGCAATCTGGCCACGCTGGGCCTCGAAGCTCATGGCGCCGATCACATCGGCCCATTGCACCAGCCGCGTCGCATCGGCCAGGGCCAGGCAACTGAGGCCGGTCATGCACGGCGTGCCGTTGACCAGGCACAGACCGTCCTTGGCCCCCAGTTGCACCGGTTGCAACCCCTCGGCGGCCAAGGCCTGTTGCGCCGGGACTATTTGTCCGCGATAGCTGACCTGACCAACCCCCAGCAGCGCGATGCCGATGTGGGCCATGTGGGTCAGGTAACCCACCGAACCCTGGGATGGCACTTGCGGCGTGATGCCGCGATTGAGCAGTGCGAGCAACGCCTCGACCACCCGACGATGGATGCCGGATTTGCCCTGGCTGTAGTTGAGGATGGCGGCGCAGAGGATCGCCCGGGTCTGTTCATCCGTCAGCGGCGCGCCGACGCCACAGGCATGGCTGAGCAGGGTATTGCGTGACAGTTGGCTGAGCTGTTCGTCCTTGAGCGAGACATTGCACAAGGCCCCCAGGCCGGTGTTGACACCGTAGGCGCGCTCGCCACTTTCGACGATGCGCTGGACGATGGCCTGGGCATTGTCGATCCGCGCCCAGGTCTGGGCCGACAACTCGAGCTCGGCACCGAAGCGGGCGACGGCGACGACGTCCTGCCAGCGTAACGGAGCACCGGTGATTACGATTTTTTCAGCCTGGGACATCCTCAACCTCGTCTGTACAACTTGAATATTGATGCAGCTGGGCCGGTCCTATCGCGAGCAAGCTCGCTCCCAAAGGGATTTCCTTTGGACACAAAATGTGCGGGCAAAAGAGATCCCATTGTGGGAGCGAGCTTGCTCGCGATGAGGCCAGCCCTGCCACCACAAACCCTTCAAACCACCGCAGCCCTGCGCTGCACGAACCGATCGACATATTCATCCGCCGGCGAGTGCAGGATCTCCCGCGGCGTGCCGACCTGGATCAGCTTGCCATCCTTGAGGATCGCAATGCGGTTGCCGATGCGCACGGCCTCGTCGAGGTCGTGGGTGATGAAGACGATGGTCTTGTGCAGGGTCTTTTGCAGCTCCAGCAACTGGTCCTGCATTTCCGCACGGATCAGCGGGTCGAGGGCGCTGAAGGCTTCGTCCATCAGGATGATATCGGTGTCCGCCGCCAAGGCCCGGGCCAGGCCGACGCGCTGGCGCATGCCACCGGAGAGCTGGTGCGGGTATTTGTTCTCGTAGCCCTTCAGGCCCACGGTGTCGATCCAGTGCTGCGCCCGCTCGGTGCACACCTGCTTGCTCTCGCCACGCACTTTCAAGCCATAGGCGACGTTGTCCAGCACGCTCTTGTGGGGCAGCAGGCCGAAGCTCTGGAACACCATGCTGATCTTGTGCCGGCGAAATTCGCGCAGGGCGTCCATGTCCAGCTGCAGGATGTCTTCGCCGTCCACCAGGATCGCGCCGCTGGTGGGGTCGATCAGCCGATTGAAGTGGCGCACCAGGGTGGACTTGCCAGAACCCGACAGGCCCATGATCACGAAGATCTCGCCGGTGCCGATGCTCAGCGACAAGTCGTTCACGCCGACTACGCAACCGGTCTCGGCCAGCACCTGGTCCTTGGTCTTGTTCTGGTGGATCAGCGCCAGGGCTTCCTTGGAGCGATTGCCGAAAATCTTGAAGACGTTCTTGACTTCGATCTTGCTGATGGCTGCGTTGCTCATTTGCTCACCTCATGCCGAGGACGACCATAGGCCTGGGTAATGCGGTCGATGACCACGGCGAGAATCACGATGGCCAACCCGGCTTCCAGGCCACGGCCGACGTTGAGGGTCTGGATGCCCACCAGCACGTCTTCACCCAGGCCACGGGCACCGATCATCGAGGCGATGACCACCATCGACAGGGCCATCATGGTGGTCTGGTTGATCCCGGCCATGATGCTCGGCAGGGCCAGGGGCAGTTGTACGCCGAACAGCTGCTGCCAGCGGTTGGCGCCGAAGGCGTTGATGGCTTCCATCACTTCGCCGTCCACCTGGCGGATGCCCAGGTCGGTCAGGCGGATCAATGGCGGCGCGGCATAGATCACCGTGGCGAAAATCGCCGGGACCTTGCCCAGGCCGAACAGCATCAACACCGGAATCAGGTACACGAAGCTCGGCATGGTCTGCATGATGTCCAGCAACGGCATCAGCACCGAACGCAGGCGGTTGCTGCGCGCCGAAAGAATGCCCAGGGGAATGCCGATCAACACCGAGATCAGCGTCGCCACCAGCATCAGGGCGAGGGTCTGCATCAGCTTGTCCCACAGGCCTACCGCACCCACCAGGAACAACAGGCCGACGATGACTGCCGTGGCCACGACCTTGCGGGTGGCGTGCCAGGCAATGCCGCCGACGATGGCCAGCATCAGCCACCAGGGCGCCATGCGCAACAGGCCTTCGAGGTTGACGATGGCCCACAGCAGGGTGTCGGAGATGTGCCGGAACACATCGCCATAGTTGGTCACCAGGGAGTCGACCCAACCGTTGACCCAATCGGCGATGGAGAAGGTAAAGCTTTCGGGAAACATAAGAGACTCTCGATCAAGTGGATGCGGTGAACGTCCCGGCCAGCCCCACGGTTGGCCGGGAAAGATTCGACCTACAGAGCCGCGTCGATTTTCTTGGCAGCGTCTGCACTGACCCAGGCATGCCAGACTTCAGGATGTTCCTTCAGGAAGATCTTCGCCAGTTTCGGCGACTCGATCCGATCTTTGGCCATGCGCCCGAGGTTCTGGTTCAGGATATCGATCGGCAGGTTGACCTTTTCCAGCACCGCCACCAGTTCCGGGGCTTCGTCGTGGAAGGTCTTGGACAGGCCGACCTTGATGCTCACGCTTTTATCCACGCCGGGTTTTTCTTCCAGTTTCACCAGGTCCACCTGGCCCATCAGCGGCGTTGGCGACCAGTAGTAGAACAGGATCGGCTCGCCACGCTTGTAGCTCGACAGCACCGCCGCATCCAGCGCCGGGCCGGTGCCTGGACGGAAGTTAGTGTAGGTTTTTTCCAAGCCGTAGCTTTTCAGCATTTCGCTGTTGTCCAGTTCACAGGTCCAACCGGCCGGGCAGTTGTAGAAACGGCCCTTGGACGGCTCTTCCGGATCCTTGAACACGGCGGCGTACTGGCCCAGGTCAGCGATGTTCTTCAGGCCCGGCGCCTTGGCTTCAAGCTTGCGCTTGGCGTCGCCTTCAACCACGTAGCGTGGCACGTACCAGCCTTCGATGGCGCCCACCACCGGCGCGCCGACGCCGACCACCTTGCCGGCCTTCTCGGCCTTGTTCCACACCTCGCTGCGGCCGACCCACTCTTCGGCGAACACCTGGATGTCGTTGCTGCTCAGGGCGTTCTCCATGGTGATGGAGTTGCCCGGCAGGCTGTCGGTCTTGCAGCCGTAGCCTTTTTCCAGCACCACTTGCAGGACGTCGGTCAACAGCATGGCGCTTTCCCAGTTCAGACCGGCGAACTTCACCGGTTTGCCCGACTCGCACCAACCCGCCGCTTGCGAGGCGCCGGCGCTGGCCAACAGGCCCATGGAAAGCAATGTGGTCAGCAGGGTCTTGTTCGACTTCATTATGTGACGCTCCTAATCAGTTGGATTGGCTTACGGCAGTCAAGAGGCATCCAGCCCTGTCAACGTCCCATCAGGCCGCTTGAATGCGGCCCGCCCTGCTCGGTTGTGCGTCAACCGCGTCCTGCTCGAGCGGCAGGATCAATTGATCGGGTACTGCGCTGTGCCACTTCCTGGCGAGGACGTAGTACAGCGCCGCCGGGACCACCAGGCCGATGATCCAGGAGATATCCACACCGCCCATGGCTCCCACCAGCGGACCGGTATAGAACTTGGTGGCGATGAACGGCAATTGAACCAGTACGCCGAAGACATAGACGCTGATACCCAAGGCGTTCCAACGACCGTAGCGGCCGTTCGGATCGGCCAGTGCCGGCACGTCATAGCGCTCGCGCGTGATGCAGTAGTAGTCCACCAGGTTGATCGCGCTCCAAGGCGTAAAGAACGCCAGCAAGAACAGGATGAAAGACTTGAACGCACCGAGGAACGAGTGCTGGCCCAATAGCGCGATCAGGGTCGCGGCGCCGACGATGACCAGCACGAAGACCAGGCGCTGCAAGCGCGTGACGTTCAGGTGGCCACGGAAACCGCTGATGATGGTGGCCATGCACATGAAGCTGCCGTAGGAGTTCAGCGTGGAGATGGTGACCTTGCCGAACGCGATGCTGAAGTACAGCAGCGCAGCGGTGGCGCCGGTGCCCCCCAGGCCCACGATGTAAGCCACTTCGTGACCGGCGAACTGCCCGTTGGCCGAGGCGGCGGCAAACACGCCGAGGATCATCGCCACCTGCGCGCCGATGACCGAACCGGCGCCTGCGGCGAAAAAGGTTTTCACCGAGGACGTCTTGCTCGGCAGGTAACGCGAATAGTCAGCCACGTAGGGGCCGAAGGCGATCTGCCAGGAGGCCGCGAGCGACACCGCCAGCAGGAAACTGCTCCAGCTGAAATGGCGGATTTGCAGGAGTGCGCCAACGTCCGTCTGGCTGATCAGACGAGCGAACAGGTAGACAAAGGCAATGACGCCAATGACGCTGGCGACCCGGCCGATGAAGTGAATCACCCGATAACCGAGCACCGTGACCAGCACGATGACGCTGGCGAAAATGAGGATACCGGCACTGTCGCTGACGCTGAACAACTGCCCCAGCGCCTGGCCGGAAAGCACGGTTCCCGTCGCGGTGAAACCCAGGTACATCAGGCACACCAGCACGATCGGGATGGCCGCGCCATACACACCGAACTGCACCCGGCTGGAGATCATCTGCGGCAAGCCAAGCTTGGGCCCTTGCGCGGCATGCAAGGCCATGACCCCACCGCCGAGCACTTGGCCGATCAGCAAACCGATCAACGACCAGAACACATCACCGCCCAGCACCACCGCCAATGCACCGGTGACAATGGCAGTGATTTGCAGGTTGGCCCCCATCCAGAGGGTGAACTGGCTCAACAGCCGACCGTGTCTCTCCGCTTCCGGGATGTAGTCGATCGAGCGCTTCTCGATCAACGGCTTGCTGCTTGCGCGTGTGCTGGTGACAGCCATGGTTCAACCTCTGTGGATTGTTCTGGGGGTGACGCTGGTACTGCTTTTCTGTGGGAGCGAGCTTGCTCGCGATAGCGGTCTGTCAGCCGATGCATGTGTCGGATGTGCCGACGCCATCGCGAGCAGGCTCGCTCCCACAGAGGTTTTGCGTTACTTGCCGGTGATCATCGGCAGGTTCAGCCCCTGTTCCTTGGCGCAATCGATGGCGATCTGGTAACCGGCATCGGCATGGCGCATCACCCCGGTGCCCGGGTCGTTGTGCAGTACGCGAGCAATACGTTCGGCCGCTTCGTCGGTACCGTCGCAGACGATCACCATGCCCGAATGCTGGGAGAAGCCCATGCCGACACCGCCACCGTGGTGCAGCGAAACCCAGGTCGCACCACTGGCGGTATTGAGCAAGGCGTTGAGCAGCGGCCAGTCGGAAACGGCGTCGGAGCCGTCCTGCATGGATTCGGTTTCACGGTTCGGGCTGGCCACGGAACCGGAGTCCAGGTGGTCGCGACCGATGACGATCGGCGCCGACAATTCACCGCTGCGCACCATCTCGTTGAAGGCCAGGCCCAACTTGGCGCGCTGGCCCAGGCCGACCCAGCAGATACGTGCCGGCAAGCCCTGGAAGCTGATGCGCTCGCGGGCCATGTCCAGCCAGTTGTGCAGGTGAGCGTCGTCGGGGATCAGTTCCTTGACCTTGGCGTCGGTCTTGTAGATGTCCTGGGGGTCGCCGGATAGCGCAGCCCAACGGAACGGGCCGATGCCACGGCAGAACAGCGGACGGATATACGCCGGGACGAAACCAGGGAAGTCGAAGGCATTTTCGACGCCCTCTTCCTGGGCCATCTGGCGGATGTTGTTGCCGTAGTCGAAGGTCGGCACGCCCATTTTCTGGAAGGCCAGCATGGCTTTGACGTGGACAGCCATCGATTGCTTGGCGGCCTTCACCACGGCAGCGGGCTCGGTCTTGGCGCGGGCACGGTATTCGTCCCAGGTCCAGCCGGCCGGCAGGTAACCGTTGAGGGGATCGTGGGCGCTGGTCTGGTCGGTGACCATGTCCGGGCGCACGCCACGGCGGACCATTTCCGGCAGGATTTCGGCAGCGTTCCCACACAGCGCGATGGAAATCGCCTTGCCTTCGGCAGTGTATTTCTCGATGCGCGCCAGGGCGTCGTCGAGGTCTTTGGCCTGCTCGTCGACGTAGCGGGTTTTCAGGCGGAAATCGATACTGACCTGCTGGCACTCGATGTTCAGCGAGCACGCACCGGCCAGGGTCGCGGCCAGGGGTTGTGCGCCGCCCATGCCACCCAGGCCGGCGGTCAGGACCCAACGGCCCTTGAGGTTGGAGTCGTAGTGCTGGCGACCGGCCTCGACGAAGGTTTCATAAGTGCCCTGGACGATGCCCTGGCTGCCGATGTAGATCCAGCTACCAGCAGTCATCTGGCCGTACATGGCCAGGCCCTTGGCATCGAGTTCGTTGAAGTGCTCCCAACTGGCCCAGTGCGGCACCAGGTTGGAGTTGGCGATCAGGACGCGAGGGGCGTTGCTGTGAGTCTTGAACACCCCCACCGGCTTGCCGGATTGCACCAGCAGGGTTTCGTCGTCGTTCAGGTTGGTCAGGCTTTCGACGATCTTGTCGTAGCACTCCCAATTGCGCGCCGCGCGGCCGATGCCACCGTAGACCACCAGTTCCTTGGGGTTCTCGGCCACTTCCGGGTCGAGATTGTTCATCAGCATGCGCAGCGGCGCTTCAGTCAGCCAGCTCTTGGCGGTCAGCGTGTTACCGCGAGGGGCGCGGATTTCAACGTCACGGTATTTTTCGGGTTTGCGGGTAGCGTCGGTCACAGCAAAAACTCCTCAGCGATCAATCCAGACCAGCCCGGGCAGTGGGCAGCGATTTAGCGAACGTTGCGTAGAAGATCGGTGACTCATACGCATACGTCTTTACTTGTATGTACAAGCATATGCAATCAAGCGGCCAACTTGTTGGAGGTGGTGTTCAGAAACGGCTGTTGAATTGGCTGAAAGCCTTGTGATTTCAGGGCTGCTAAGCGGCATGAAATTTTTCAAGAGGGTTTTCGAGAGGGAACTCGGAGGGGCACAGATGCATGGTATTGCGCCACGCTGGGGCATTCGGTAACAAATTGGTGCGCAAAGAGGAAACAATGCGTAAGAGCTTTTGTGGCGAGGGGATTTATCCCCTCGCCACACAGTGAGTGAAGCCGATTTCAGTGAGCCGTCAGCTCAATCACGCAGCATTGACCGTGAGTGGAGACATCCACCAACCCGGTGTTACCGCTCAATTGCAAGCAGTCGTAGAGGCCCAGGATAAAGGCGGACTCGCCAATCCTGATGGTCAATCCCGGGGCCGCGCTGAACACCAGCAATGTCTCCGCTTCGCTGAAGAATCGTTGCTGTCCCCCCACCCACTGCAATCGCGCGCGGTAACGCTGCGGTGCATAGATCAGGTTGAAATCCCGAATGGGGCCGCCCAGCAAGGTGCAATGCACATGGCTCTCGCCGCTGAAGGCAAAGGGATCCAGCGGATGCAAAGGTCGCGTGGCCTGGCCATCGACGTTCAGCGTCATGCCGTCCCCCTGCAAGACGCTGATGATCCGCTCGTAACCGGCGAACGTGGAAAAACCACCCGATTCGGCAATATCGGCAATCGACAGGCGCCAGCCGAAGCCGTCCAGGCCAGTGCCGGCATCGCGAGTGATTTCCTCGGTGCTGCCGCCACCGTTTTTCCACGGCATGCGTGGGTAATCGGCAGCGCGTAAAACCTTCAACTGGCTCATTTATGAAAGCGTCCTTCCAGACTGTGACGGGAACCCGGATGGATCAGGCGCGCGGCGGTCACCGGCTGGCGCCCGGACCAGGTGCGGCGGCGGATCAACAGGCACGGCTCGCCTCGCTCGATCTGCAGCAATTTGCACTCGCTCGGCTCGGCCAGAATCGCCTCGACCACATGCTCACCCTCGGTCAGCGGCGCGACCTGGTTCAGATAGGCGTAGGGCGTCTGCAAGGTGAAGTCCTGCTTGAGGTAGTCCGGCGCCACCAGTGCATTGACGAAACGGTCCTCGATTTGCACAGGGATGTCGTTCTCGAAATGCACGATCAGCGAATGGAACACCTTCTGGCCTTCACGCATGTCCAGGGCCAGGGCTCGCTCGGAACCGGCCGCCTCCTCTTCCAGGGTGATCACCTTGCAGGTATGGCGATGACCACGGGAGGCGATTTCGTCGGCGATGTTATGCACTTCGAACAACGCGGATTGACTCTTGGGCTCGGCCACGAACGTGCCGACCCCCTGCATGCGCACCAACAGGCCGTCGGCGGTCATTTCCCGCAGGGCACGGTTAATGGTCATGCGACTGAAGCCCAACTGGCTGACCAGCTCGCTTTCCGACGGCACGCGGTAATGCGGCGGCCAGTTTCCACTGTCGATCTGCTGGGTGATCATCTGTTTGACGCGGGCGTACAAGGGCGCCGGACTGTCACCCATGTGTGCGGCCAGCGGCGGTTTGGCAGGCGGAGTCGGCACGGCGGTTCCCTGTTCTGCGAATAAGGTTGCTAGCTTGCCGGAGTTTACCGGCCAGGCAAACGTCTGTATATGTATATACAAATCAAGCACGATGAGGTTGAACCATGTCCGCCTTCTTTGCCGAACGCGCGCTGCTGCCTAGTGGATGGGCCCATGATGTACGTCTTGAGGTCGATGCCCAGGGCGTCCTGACCCATATCCAGGCCGGTTCCCACGCAGACGGCGCCGAACGGCTGGGCGGTCCGCTGCTGCCGGGCATGCCGAACCTGCACTCCCATGCCTTTCAACGGGCGATGGCCGGGCTGGCGGAAGTGGCGGGCAATCCCAACGACAGTTTCTGGACCTGGCGCGACTTGATGTACCGCCTCGTCGGAAAAATCAGCCCGGACCAACTCGGCATCATCGCCCGCCAGCTGTACATCGAAATGCTCAAGGCCGGCTACACCTCGGTCGCCGAATTCCATTACGTGCACCATGACCCCGACGGCGCGCCCTACGCCGACCCGGCGGAGCTGGCCCTGCGCATCAGCCACGCCGCCAGCGCCGCCGGCATCGGCCTGACGCTGCTGCCGGTGCTCTACAGCCATTCCGGTTTTGGCGGCCAGGCGCCCAACGACGGGCAGCGCCGGTTCATCAACAGCACCGAAAACTACTTGAAGCTTCAGTCACGCTTGCAACCGATCCTGGCCGGGCAACCGTCCCAGGCCCTGGGCTTGTGTTTCCACTCGCTGCGCGCCGTGACACCAGGCCAGATCCAGGAGGTGCTGGCCGCCAGCGACCGCGATTGCCCGGTGCACATCCACATCGCCGAGCAGCAGAAGGAGGTCGATGACTGCCTGAGCTGGAGCGGCGCCCGCCCGCTGCAATGGCTGTACGAAAACACCGAAGTCGACCAGCGCTGGTGCCTGGTGCATGCCACCCATGCCAACGCCCAGGAAGTCAGCCTCATGGCCAAGAGCCGGGCGATTGCCGGCCTGTGCCTGACCACCGAAGCCAACCTGGGGGACGGGATTTTCCCGGCCGTGGATTTCCTCGCCCAGGGCGGGCGCCTGGGTATCGGTTCCGACAGCCATGTATCCTTGAGCGTGGTCGAAGAACTGCGCTGGCTGGAATATGGCCAGCGCCTGCGTGACCAACGGCGCAACCGCTTGTATCGGGCGGATCAGCCGATGGTCGGTCGCACCTTGTTCGACGCGGCATTGGAAGGCGGCGCCCAGGCCCTGGGGCAACCGGTCGGCGCCCTCGACATCGGCAAGCGCGCCGACTGGCTGGTGCTCGATGGCAACGATCCGTACCTGGCCACGGCCAAGGGCGACGGGATTCTCAATCGCTGGTTGTTTGCCGGCGGCGATCGTCAGGTGCGGGATGTGATGGTCGGTGGACAGTGGGTTGTGCGTGATGGGCGTCATGCCGGCGAAGAGGAAAGCGCCCGGGCATTTACCCAGGTATTGCGCGAACTTCTAGACTGACCCTATCAAATCTGTGGGAGCGAGCTTGCTCGCGATGAGGCCTTCACATTCAACACTGAAGTTGGCTGTAAGTCCGTCATCGCGAGCAAGCTCGCTCCCACATGGGTTCTCAGGGGCCGATCAATTCGAAGTCTTGGCCATCTGCCGATCCGACGCGCGCCAGATCAGTCGTGTCGTGTCATAGCCCTGCTGGCGCGCCTTGCTCAGCAGCTCCTCGCGCACGACGCTATTGACGGTCGGTGTGCGGGACAGCAGCCACATGTAGCGGCGGCTCGGGTCGCCGACGATGGCGGTCTTGTAGTCATCGCTGACGTACAGCACCCAGTATTGCCCTTTCGCCACCCCCGGCACGATCCGTGAAAACCAGTTGTCGAACTCGACCCAGAGCTTGTCGGTCTTGCCCGGCACCTGCGGCGTGGCCGTGCCCCTGGCCTCCTCCCACTGCCAGTCCGAGGTCAGGCAGCGATTGAGCACACCCACATTGCCGTCTGGCTTGAGGAGGTAGTGAGCTTCCGATTGCGCGCAATTGCGCTGGAAATACATGGGCAGACGGGCCAACTCATACCAGGTCCCTTGGTAACGCTTGAGGTTGACGCTGTTAACCGTCTTGGGCGCCAACGGATCCACGCCAGAAGTGGCGCAGCCGGCCAATACCAGGCCAGCCAAAAGCACAAACACTAACCGCATCATTATTTTTCTCCCGCAGGCCTCTGGCCTCGGTTTACTTCAGGCCTTGGCCGGAAAACATCAACACTTTGTCACCGGCGTACTGCACGCTGATAAAGCTTTTCTGGTCGCCCCAGGTACAGCTGGACATGCCGAGTGCGCCTGAACAATCGGTCGGTTTCCCCAGCAACGTTTCGACTTCGGCCTTGGGCATGCCAGCCGACAGTTTCGAATAGTTTTCCTGGTTGACCTTGCTGCATGCGGTCAACACGACGCACATAAACAGCAGAGCGATAGATCGCAGCGACATGGTGTAACTCCTGGAGCGGAAGGGAGGTGGCAGGGTGCCAACCTGATCCTTAGAAGAGAAAACCCCTATCTGGTTCCCTGACGCCCCCAGTATTTATTGGCTGTGCAGAGGTGTTTCATCGATGAATCACCCGGTTTGTGACGCCGTCGTACCTTTCGTCGGGACTGAGGCCCTGGAGCCTGATGGACCGGGCTTTTACGCCGATAAAAGTCACAGCGCAAAATCCTGCGCTATGGCAAATTGACAGCCCTTCCTGACCCGTCCCTCCGCGGTAGTGTTCTTAATGACCAGAAACATGAAATTCAGCCACAAAATCCTGCTGGCTGCCGCCCTCGTGGTGGCCGTTGCATTCGCCTGTTTCATCCTGTTCAACGACTATCGTCAACGCCAGAGCCTGCACGCCAGCACCGAGACCTCCATGCAGGAGCTCGGCAACCTGACCAGCCGTAACATCCAGACGTGGGTCGACGGCCGTATCCAATTGCTGCAGTCGCTGGCCCAGCAGATCGCCGTGGACGGCAACAGTGCCGACAGCCTCAAGCGTGCCGTGGGCCTGCCGGCGTACACCGGCAACTTTCAGCTCAGCTATTTCGGCGGCACTGACGGCGTGATGTTCTCGGTACCGGCCGGCAATCGCGCCGCCGACTACGACCCGCGCGCCCGTGGCTGGTACAAGGCCGCCAACAGCGCACAGCAAACCATCGTCACCGAACCGTACATCGCCGCCTCGTCGGGCAAGCTGGTGATCACCGTCGCCACGCCGGTACAGCGCCAGGGGCAGATGATCGGCGTGGCCGGTGCGGACATCGACCTGTCCAGCGTCAGCGCCATCATCAACTCGCTGAACTTCGGCGGCCACGGCCACGCGTTCATCGTCAGCGCCGACGGCAAGATCCTGATCCATCCCGACAGCAAGCGCGTGCTCAAGACCCTGGCCGAGGCCTACCCCAACGGCGCGCCGCAAATCAGCCCGGGCGTGAAGGAAGTCGACCTCGACGGCCAGACCCAATTCATCTCCTTCACCCGCGTCAACGGCGTGCCGGGCACCGACTGGTACGTGGCGCTGGTGCTCGACAAGGACACCGCCCTGGCGATGCTCAGTGAGTTCCGTACGTCGGCGCTGATCGCCATGGTCATCGCGGTGGTGTTCATCATCGCCCTGCTGGGCATGTTGATCCGCGTGCTGATGCAACCGCTGCTGACCATGGGCCGCGCCATGCATGACATCGCCGAAGGCGAAGGCGACCTGACTCGCCGCCTGGTCATTCACGGCCATGACGAATTCGGCGCACTGGGCACATCGTTCAACCGCTTTGTCGAACGCATCCACACCTCGATCCGCGAAGTGGCCTCGGCCACCGGCCAGGTCAACGAAGTCGCCTTGCGCGTGGTCAGTGCGTCCAACTCGTCGATGTTCAATTCCGACCAGCAGGCATCACGCACCAGCAGCGTGGCCGCGGCCATCAACCAGCTTGGCGCCGCTGCCCAGGAAATCGCCCAGAACGCCGCCCTCGCCTCGCAACATTCCAGCGAGGCCCGCAACCTGGCCGAAGACGGCCAGCACGTGGTGGATAAAACCATTGCGGCCATGCAGCAGTTGTCGGCCAAGATCAGCGATTCGTGCGGCAACATCGAAACCCTGAACAGCAACACAGTGAACATCGGCCAGATCCTCGAGGTGATCACCAGCATTTCCCAGCAGACCAACCTGCTCGCCCTCAACGCCGCCATCGAAGCGGCCCGGGCCGGTGACGCCGGGCGCGGTTTCGCGGTAGTGGCCGATGAAGTGCGCAACCTGGCGCACCGCACCCAGGACTCGGCGCAGCAAGTGCAGAAAATGATCGAAGAGCTGCAAGTCGGCGCACGGGAAGCGGTGCTGACCATGACCGACAGCCAGCGCCAGAGCGAAAGCAGCGTCGGCATCGCCAACCAGGCCGGCGAGCGACTGGGCAGCGTGACCCAGCGTATCGGTGAAATCGACGGCATGAACCAATCCGTGGCGACCGCCACTGAAGAACAGACCGCCGTGGTGGAGTCGATCAACGTCGACATCACCGAGATCAATACCCTGAACCAGGAAGGCGTGGAAAACCTGCAAGCCACCTTGCGGGCCTGTGCCGACCTCGAGCAGCAGGCGGCGCGGTTGAAGCAGTTGGTGGGTAGTTTCCGGATCTAGCGCTTTCAAGGCCCCATCGCGAGCAAGCTCGCTTCCACAGTTGACCGCGTTCGCAGTCATCAATGTGGGAGCGAGCTTGCTCGCGATAGCGGCATCAGCCGCGCAGGAAAAATCAGAACCTGGACCCAGGCCTGTTCAAAAACTCGATTTCCTCAGCCGTGGACTCGCGCCCCAACACCGCATTGCGATGCGGAAACCGTCCAAACCGCGCAATGATCTTCTGATGCCGTTCGGCATAATCCAGGTTGTCTTCAAACACCGCCCGTTCCGCCTCCGGTTGCTCTCGGACCAGGTCGATGAACCGCGACACGGCTTCGTTCTGCACCGCCAGGTTCTCGCAGTGTTCGAGTACCAGATAGATAAATACCCGCTGGATCGGTTTGAGTTGCCGGTCGAACCCCGCGGCCATGCCCTGGGCCACCAGCGCTTGGGCACGCAGGTCGCCGGAAAAAGCCTTGGGGGTGTCGCGAAAGATCATCCGCGGGAGTTGATCGAGCAGTAACACCAGGGCCAGCCACCCTTCCGGGCGTTGCGCCCAGTCGGTCAATCCGCCGGCCAGTGCCTGCTCGACCCGATCACCGAAACGCTCTCGCGCCTGGCGATCATGGCCTTTGCCAAACCACAGCTTGCCCTTGTCGGCCGCTATTTCGTCCGGTGTTTCGCCTGAACCAAACCACCAATCGAGCAACGGCTGCCAGGGCTCGGCCATGATTTATTCCTTGTGGTAGGCCGTGGCGCGGGCGACTTCTTCCTTCGAACCAAGGAACACGGCTACGCGCTGGTGCAGACCTTCAGGCTTGATATCGAGGATGCGCTGGTGACCGTCGGTGGAAGCGCCGCCCGCCTGCTCCACCAGGAACGACATCGGGTTGGCTTCGTACATCAGGCGCAGCTTGCCCGGCTTGGACGGCTCGCGGCTGTCGCGCGGGTACATGAACAAGCCGCCACGGGTCAGGATCCGGTGCACGTCGGCAACCATCGCGGCGACCCAGCGCATGTTGTAGTTCTTCTTCAGCGGACCTTCTTCGCCTGCCAGCAGCTCTTCGACGTAGCGTTTTACCGGGGCTTCCCAGTGACGCTGGTTGGACATGTTGATGGCGAATTCCTGGGTGGATTCAGGAATGGTGATGTCTTCATGGGTCAGGACGAAGCTGCCCATCTCGCGGTCCAGGGTGAAGCCCTTGACGCCGTCGCCCAGGGTCAGCACCAGCATGGTCTGGGGGCCGTAGATGGCATAACCGGCGGCGACCTGCTCGGTGCCCGGCTGCAGGAAGGCCTTTTCATTCAGGGCTTCGTTCTGGCTCAGGTATTCGTTCGGGCAGCGCAGTACCGAGAAGATGGTGCCGACCGGCGCGTTGATGTCGATGTTCGACGAACCGTCCAGTGGGTCGAACACCAGCAGGTAGGCACCCTTGGGGTATTTGCCCGGGATCTGGTAGGCATTGTCCATTTCCTCGGACGCCATGCCGGCCAGGTGACCGCCCCATTCGTTGGCTTCGAGCAGGATTTCGTTGGACAGCACGTCGAGCTTCTTCTGCACTTCACCCTGCACGTTTTCGGTGCCCATGCTGCCCAGGACACCACCCAACGCGCCTTTGGAGACGGCGTGGCTGATTTCTTTGCACGCACGCGCCACCACTTCGATCAAAAAGCGCAGATCGGCAGGGGTATTGTTGCTGCGGGTCTGCTCAATCAAATAGCGACTCAAGGTAACGCGGGACATGGACGGCTCCGAAGAATAGGGGGCGGAAAAACCAGCGCAGTTTAGCGCGAGTCGGGACTTAATTCCTCCTATGAGACGGGGAATGGAGGATTGAGTTCACGGGGTGGCGGCTCGCTTGGATATTTCTGTCGATTGAGAGGACGCCATCGCGAGCAAGCTCGCTCCCACAGTTGACCGAGTTGTTTCGACGAACGCGGTCTATTGTGGGAGCGAGCTTGCTCGCGATGAACGCACCTCAGCTCTTGACCGGCGGCTTGCGAAGCAGGCTGAACGCCATCGCCGCCAGGAACAGCACGCTCAGCAGCAACACCGCCCACAAGCCGATTTTCTTCCAGTTGGTATCGACCGTCGCAGGCACGCTTGCGGTGGCAGGGAGCGCCGTCGGCGTCGACGTGGCCGCGCCGTTCACGGTCGCCGTCCCCAGCGTCGCCAGGCGCGACGGTTTGTAATCGGGCACCAGCGTGCTCAATGGCAAGTTGGCCGCTTTGACTGTCGCGCTGCCCAACGCCAGGCTGTAGGGCCCTTCGCCCCGCGCCAGGAACACCACCTGGGTCGGGCGCACGGCAAAGCGCAGGGCCGGGGCTTCGGCTCCCAGGCCGCCGCCACGCTCGTCCACGGTCAGTTTCAATTGCTGCACGGTCTGGCCGGACAGTTGCAATTGGTTTTGCAGCACATCCTGGCCGTTCTGGGTCAGGCGATAGAGCAAGCCACTGCCCATTGGCTGCCACGGATGGCTGCTTTCACGGCGACCGGCCAGGGTCACCGGCGCCAGGCTGTTGGCCTGGCTCAGTTCGACCTGCACTTGCTCGATGTTCAGCCCCATGGGCAACTGCCAGGTGTACTCACCGGCCTTCGTCGTGCTGCCGGCCAACGGTTGCGACCAGACCAGCGGCAACGGCAGGCTTTCGCGGCTGGCGCTGTGCAGCTGGGCCGAGGTCAGCACCGGCGCGGAGGACGGCGAATCCCACAGCAACCGCAGATAGCGCGCCGGTTGCCCCGGCAGGTTCACTTCATGCTGCTCGACCCGCTCATCGGCAAAGGTCAAGCGCGCCACCTGGCCTTCACCCCAGGATTGCCAGTGCTGCAAGTCGTCACTGGCTTCGATGGTGAACCGTTGGAAGCCGTCGCGCTCGCTGGTCCAGTCGAGGATCAACTGCTGCAACGGTGCCTTGATCGCGCTGGCATCCAGCAACCAACCGCGCAGCTCCTCCTCCCCCGCTTCGAGCCGACTCGATGGCTGGACTTCCACCAATGTGCCATTGGCGTTCGACTGCACACGTACGCTGGGCGCGCGCTCGTGATCATCGGCGGCGTTGTACAGCGGGAACCACTTCACGTCGGTGAGGGTGCGGTTTTCCCGGCTCTGGGCCGACTCGCGCACCAAGGCGTAGGCCTGGGGCTGGCCGGCGGCGTTGAAGACACGCAGGTCGCTCAGGTCGGTCTGCCGCGCCTGCAACTGCACGTCCAGTGGCAACGGCAGGCGATACCACGGCCCTTCGCCGCTCAGGGCCAACGGCACTTGATGGGCGAAATCCGCCGGTTGCTCCTGGGCCGTAGCCGACAACGCCACCCACAATCCGACCACGCCCAGCCCGATCCGATTCAACTTGCGACTCAAGATGACACTCCCTCACTGACAGGCATAGGCGGCTCATCCTGGGCGACCGTCTCCGGGCGCTTGGGCGGCAGCGGCGCGAAGTAGCCCACCACCAATAGCAATACACCCACGCCGATAAACGACACGATCCGCGCCAGACCGCCACGGTTACTCAATTCGACAAAGAACAGCTTGGCCACGACCACGGCGATCAACGCCGCACCGATCAGCCACACTTCACGGCGATGACGCAGATGCCCTCCGATCATCAGGCCCAGGGCGATCAAGGTCCAGACAATGGACAACCCGGCCTGCACGAACATCGACTCGAGCAGCGCGTCCAGCTCGTAGGGCACCCCCATCCACTGATGGGCCGTGCGCATCACCAGGGCGGTAAAGAACGCGAACAGCGACACTTCGGCGATCGACTGGGCGATGTGCCCGACGCGATTCCAGCGGCTCGTCGATTGCTCCACGGCGTTGCGAGCCCACACATAGATACCGAACAAGGCGAACAGCAGGCCCAGCTCCAAGGGATTGAGCACCGGCACATAAGGCAGTGGCTCTGAGTTGCCATCACTGAAGGTGTTGGTCAGCCAGAACCAACCGAGCATCAACAGCGCCATGGGTGCCGCCGCATAAACACGATATTCCCGCGGTTGTGCCGAAACCGGCCATGGCAAGGTACGCGGCGTGGCCATCAGCACCAGATAAAGCCCTGGCAGGATCGCCCAGGCCAACCAGCGCCAGGCGTTGTACTGCTCGGACAGCAACAGCAGGCCGTAACGCAACTCCAGCATCAACACCGCCATCAGCAACCAGCAACCGAGTACGTGGGCCGTGCTGCATGCCCGGGCCGGCAGCATCGGCGCCAGGCGCTTGAGCGAGAGGAAATGCACGGCAAATACCGCCAGCCAGGCCAGCCAGCCGAAATTCGCGACCGGGTGATAGTGGCTGTGCCCCGTCGCCACCAATACGCAGCCCGCCGCCGGGATCAACAGGGTGCAGAGCAGCCCCAGCGCCGGCCATTTCAACCGCAGCGACAAAACGCTCCACACCGCCACGCTGATGGCCGCAACCAACAACAGCAAGCTGCCTTGCAGGTTCGCCGGGGCAAAGCGCAGCACTTCGCTGACCCACGCCAGCGCCCACCAACCCGCGCCCCAGATCAGCAACAGCTCGGACAGGCGCTGCAAGCTCAAGGCGTCCAGCTCCTGCGCCGCGTGCGCCCGCTGCAGGCGCCATGCGCCCACCAGCGCCGCCAGCCCCAGGACCAGCGGCGTCCAGAAGCCGCTATGGGCCAGGGGCCGCAGAACCTCGGCATTGAGCGGCCCCAACAGCGCCGGCCCCGCCGTCAGGAATGCCGCACCGCCCAGCAGTTGCAACAGCAGGCCGAAGACAAAGCTCACGCGTTGTTTCAGGTACAGGCTCAGCCAGATGATCAACAGGCCACTGGCCGCCCACACCCCGCTCGCCGTTTGCCAGGGCAGGACGAACAGCACCGCGAGGTTGATCAGCACCAGCCCCGCCAGCAGCACCACCGACAAGCCGCGCAGCAACCGGACATCGTTGCGCACCATGTCGTCGCGCGCCGCCAGCAACATGCCACCGATCAACGCCAGACCGATCAGAGAAGCACTGAGCAAACCGCTCCAGCCCGCACTGAACACTGCCGCCGAATCGCCCTCGGCGCCTTGCAGGCGCAACAGGAACAGTGCGCCGCCGAGCAATTGCACCGCGAACGCCGTGAACAGGAAGCTGCGCGATTGCAGGCGCAGGCCGACAAACAACGTCGCCAATCCGGCCAGGGCCCAGGCGATGGCCGTGCCGTGGGTGAAGAAGAACAACGGTGCCAGCAGATAGAGGAAGCTCAAGCCCAGCACCGCCAGCACCGGCAGGCCTTGGCGCTCCCAAGCCGCAGTGTGTTCGGGGGCTGCCTTGCGCAGTTGGTAGAACGTGAACAGCAAAGCGCCGCCGAGCATCAACGCCCCCAACGGTGAGCCGTCGAGCAGGCTGCCTTCGCCAGATCGCAATTCGCTGAGGAAGGCCAGCGCCGAACCCAATTGCAGCAACAAAGCAAAGACGCGTGCGAAAGGTCGTTGCTGGCGCAGGCCCAGCCAGAAGATCCCCGCGCCTTCCACGGCCCAGGCCGCCGCAGTCCAACGGGCGTCGAGCCCCAAGGGGATTGCCAGGCTGGCAAAAATCACCCCCAGGGCCAGGCAGGTTTCCGCCAACAGCAGGGCGCGGCCGCCCATCAATAGCCGCGCCAGGCCCATGTAGATCATGCCCAGGGCCAGGGCGCTGAAGGCAGCGGCGAACTCCAGGTGCTGCACCAACGCAAACTGCAGGCCGAAGCCCACCAACGGCGGGCCGAACAGCATGCTGCCGTCGACGTAATCGCCCTTGCGCGCCGACCAGCGCAACAACGCGTCGCGGCTACCATCTTCGGGCACATCGCTCATTTCCAGCAGCTTGCGGCGGGTGAACAGCAAGCCGATCGCCAGGTAGATGAGGAAGAACAGAATCAGGAACGGTTCGGTGCTCCAGAGCAGCTCTGGCGTGTAGGAACGCAGGCCCCAGGCGAAACCGATGCCGAAGGTGCCGACAAAACCGATCAGGTTGAGCAGGCGCCAGGCCTTGAACCAGGCTATCGCGAGGATGCCGGCATTGAGCAGGATGAAATAGCTGAACAGCGCGACATGGTTGCCGCTGCCGGTAGAGGTCAGGATCGGTGCGGCAAACCCGCCCAGGGCCGCCGCCGCGGCCAGGCCCAGGGCATTCTGGGTCACCGCCAGGATCGCCGAGAACACCGTCACCGCCACCAGCAAGCCCAGGGCCGCCTTGGAATCGAGCAACGGATGCAGGCGCATGGCGGCGAACACCGTCAGGTACAACACGGCGATCCCGGTGCCCTGGAGCATCAGCGCATAACTGTTGTTGCGCTGGCGCAACCACCAGCCCAGGCCCAACAGGCCCAGCGCACTGGCCGCGACGCCGGCGTAACGCAACTCGATCGGCACCACCATGCCTTCGGTGGCATAGCGCAGCAGGAACGCCAGGCCGAGGAACAACAGCACCACACCGACCCGCAGCACGGTATTGCCGCCGAACAGCCAGTTGCGCGCACCGATAATGGCGCGGTCGAACAGATTCGGACCACGTGGGGCCGCCGGCTCCGCCACCATCGGCTCCAGGGGCAGAGGGGCAAAATCGCGCTCGGCACGCCGACTGGACGTCTCTGGCGCGGGTTTCCAAATGTCATCGGGCAACGGCTGGCTGGCCTGGGTGGCCATCGCGGGCGCGGGTTCGAGATCTGACGGCAACTCCCAGACGAGCTCCGGTTCGGTGCGCGTTGCGGGCTTCGCGGCCTGGGGCACGACAACCTCGGGCGCGGGGGCCGGATCACTCGGTTCGGCCACCTTGCCGCGTTCGAGTACCGCCAGGCGGCCCTCCAACGTGAGCAAGCTCTGCTGGGCCTCTTGCAACAAGATCTGTTGCTTGGCCGCCTGGACACCCAGGCGCCCCAATCGAAACGCCTGGGCGATGCCAAGCCCCACCAGTGCGCCTATCAGCGCATCGGCGAACGACTCGTCCACCACCCAGCCGAGTGCCAGGCCCAACAACGTCAAGATCCATTGCATGGTTGATATCCCTAAGCGGCCCGTTGCGGGCATGACCGGGGCGATGCGATGCCTGGATCAGTCTAGTGCCCCCCAAACCCTGTGGGAGCGAGCTTGCTCGCGATAGCGGCATGACAGACACCTTAAGGCTGACTGATAAACCGCTGTCGCGAGCAAGCTCGCTCCCACATTGGAATGTTGGCGCTGCCAATTGCTGAGTCCGGCCACACCGCCCGGCGAAACTGGCGCCTAGTATATCGACGAAGCCCAACCGCCGTTGGGCTTCGCTCACATTTCTTGCAGCAAATGCTACTCCAGGGCTTTCCAGATGTCGGTGGCGTATTCACGGATGGTCCGGTCCGAGGAGAACCAGCCCATGCGCGCGGTGTTGAGCACCGCCGAACGCCACCATTGCTTATCGTCGTGCCAACGCTCTTCGACCCGGGCCTGGGCGTTCCAGTACGAGTCGAAATCAGCACAGACCAGGAAGCGGTCGTAGTCCACCAGCGAGTCGACAAGCCCGGCGTAGCGCATCGGATCATCCGGCGAGAACACCCCGCCGCGAATCGCCTGCAATACATCGTTCAGGCGATGGGAGGCGGCGATGTCCGGCGCAGCGCTGAACTCACCGTTTTGCTTGCGCGCTTCCACTTGTTCAGCCGTCAGGCCAAAAATGAACATGTGCTCGCCACCGACGCGCTCATGCATCTCGACATTGGCGCCGTCCATGGTACCGATGGTCAGCGCGCCGTTGAGGCCGAACTTCATGTTGCTGGTGCCCGACGCTTCGAAGCCGGCGGTGGAAATCTGCTCCGACAGGTCCGCCGCGGGGATGATGCTTTCGGCCAGGCTGACGTTGTAATTGGGCAGGAACACCACTTTGAGCAAGCCACGCACGGTCGGGTCGTTGTTCACCACTCGGGCGATGTCGTTGGTCAGCTTGATGATCAGCTTGGCCTGGTGGTAACTGGCGGCGGCCTTGCCGGCGAAAATCTTCACCCGTGGCACCCAGTCCACTTCCGGCTCGGCGCGAATCGCCTGGTACAACGCCACGGTGTGCATCAGGTTGAGCAACTGGCGCTTGTATTCGTGGATCCGCTTGACCTGCACGTCGAACATCGCCGCCGGGTTCACGGCAATGCCCAGTCGTTCGTGGATCAGGTAAGCCAGGGCTTTCTTGCTGTGCAGGCGCTGCTCGGCGAACTGCTTGCGAAACGCCGCCTTGTCGGCAAACGGTTCCAGCTCGATCAGGCGCTCCTCGGGGTTGTCGAGCACGCTCGGGCCGAGGGCGTCCACCATCATCGAGGTCAATTCGGCGTTGGCCTGGAACAACCAGCGGCGGAAGGTGATGCCGTTGGTCTTGTTGTTGATCCGATCCGGATAGAGCTTGTGCAGCTCGGAGAACACCGTGCTGCGCATCAGTTGGGTGTGCAACCCGGACACGCCGTTGACACTGTGGGAACCGAGGAACGCCAGGTTACCCATGCGCACCCGGCGGCCGTTGTCCTCTTCGATCAGCGAAACCGAGCGCAGCACATCGAAATCGTGCACGCCTTTGGCCCGCAGCGAATCGATGTGCTGGGCGTTGATCAGGTAGATGATCTGCATGTGCCGGGGCAACATGCGTTCCATCAGCCCCACCGGCCAGGTCTCCAGGGCTTCGGGCAGCAGCGTGTGGTTGGTGTAGGACAGCGTGTCCTGGGTGATCTGCCAGGCCGCATCCCAGGCCACGTCATAGACATCCACCAGTTGCCGCATCAGCTCGGCCACGGCGATGGACGGGTGCGTGTCGTTGAGCTGGATCGCCGCGTGATCGCCCAGGGTCAGCACCGAGGTGTGCATGTTGCGATGGCGGCGCAGCAAGTCCTGCAACGAGGCGGCGACAAAGAAATATTCCTGGCGCAGGCGCAGTTCCTGGCCGGCTTCGGTGCTGTCGGCCGGGTAGAGCACGCGGGAAATACTTTCGGCCCGGGCCACTTCCGCCACCGCGCCCAAGTGGTCGCCGGCGTTGAAGCGTTCCAGGTGCAGGTCTTCCACGGCCCGGGCGCGCCACAGGCGCAGGGTGTTGACGCTGGCACCACGCCAACCCACCACCGGGGTGTCATAGGCAATGGCCCGCACGGTTTCGGCCGGGGACCAGACTTGCCGGGTCTTGCCGGTGTCGTCGGTGACGGTCTCGACGCTGCCGCCAAAGCCGATCGGGTAGACCACCTCCGGCCGCTCGAACTCCCACGGGTTGCCGAAATCCAGCCAATGCTCGGTCTGCTCCTGCTGCCAGCCATCGACAATCGCCTGGCGGAACAGGCCGTGCTCATAACGAATGCCGTAGCCATGGCCGGCGATGCCCAGTGTGGACATGCTTTCCATGAAACACGCCGCCAAGCGACCAAGGCCACCGTTGCCCAGCGCCGCATCGGGTTCGAGCAGGCGGATGCGCTCCAGGTCCACGCCCAGCTCGGTCAGGGCCTCGCGCGCGGTGTCCAGCAGGCCGAGATTGCTCAGGCTGTCGTAGAGCAAGCGACCGATGAGGAATTCCAGGGAGAGGTAATAGACGCGCTTCTGGCCCTTGCGGTAGATCTGCCGCGTGTGATCCATCCAGTGTTCGACCATGTGGTCGCGGGCGGCCAGGGCAATGGCTTCGAACCAATCGTGATCAAACGCATGATCCGGGTCCTTGCCGACGGCGTAAGTGAGTTTGGTCAACACGGCGTCGCGAAATGCAGCGACTTCAGCTTCGCGAACAAGTGGTTCTTGAGTCATTGATGAGACCTCGAACGAGCATGGAATTGTCTGAGCCTAGTCGGTCTGACAGACGGCACAGGCTCTGGTTCGGTGGTTTTTCCCTGTGACGGAGAATCGTCGTCAGAGAATTGCCGGATAAGCGAATGAATGCAGGGGCCGTGCCGGTCCGGGAGCGGTTTGTCCCGAATGAAAAAAAACTGGCGGATGGTCGTTCAAAATTTCACCAGTCCCGGTATGATCGCGCGCCCTGATGCATGCTGGTAAACCGTGATGATGAAGCCCAACCTGATCGCCGCCGCGGAGATCGACCGACTCGATACCTGGGCCAAGTACTCCGCCCCGATGTGCGGTTCCTGCGTGTCGAGCTGCTGCACACTGCCGGTGGAAGCCAAGATCAAGGACCTGATCCGTATCGGCATCGTCGATGAGTTCGAACTGGGCGATCCGCCGAAGAACATCGCCAAGCGCCTGCAAAAGGAAGGGATCGTCGAGCGCTACAACCAGAAGTCGGAAATTTTCACACTCCAGCGCATGAGCAACAACGATTGCCTTTATCTGGACCGCAAGAGCCGGTTGTGCACCATTTACGAGAAGCGCCCGGACACCTGCCGCAACCATCCGCGAATTGGGCCGCGACCAGGGTATTGTGCCTACAAGCCCAAGGAAGTGGAGCGCGAGCGGAATTCGCGGACGTTGGACAAATTCTGATCGGTAGCTGGTTCAGCGGTGCCTGAGCCGACGCCATCGCGAGCAAGCTCGCTCCCACAGGGAAATTGATGTCGGACACAACATCTGTACCCACTGCAAATCCACTGTGGGAGCGAGCTTGCTCGCGAAGGGGCCCTGACAAGCACCACACAAATCCCAGGCATAAAAAAACGCCCCTGATCTCACAATCAGGGGCGTTTTTTTCAGCCGCTAACTAAGTCGAAACTCAGTTACCGCTTTTCTTGGCAGCGCGGGTACGCTCGCTTTCGCCAAGGATTTTCTTACGCAGGCGAATCGACTTCGGCGTCACTTCGCACAGTTCGTCTTCCTGCACGAACTCCAGCGCTTGCTCCAGGGTGAACTTGACCGGCGGAACCAGGGCGATGGTTTCGTCCTTGCCCGAAGCACGCATGTTGTCGAGCTTCTTGCCTTTGGTCGGGTTCACGCCCAGGTCGTTGTCGCGGCTGTTCAGGCCGACGATTTGACCTTCGTAGATATCCTGGCCGTGCTCGACGAACAGCTTGCCGCGCGCTTGCAAGGTTTCCAGCGAGTAGGTCAAGGCCTTGCCGGTCGCAACCGATACCAGCACGCCGTTCTGACGGCCGGACATGTCGCCGGACTTCATCACGTCGTAACGATCGAAGATCGAGGTCAGGATGCCGCCACCGGAGGTCAGGGTCAGGAACTCGTTACGGAAACCGATCAGGCCACGGGCCGGGATGTTGTACTCAAGGCGCACACGGCCCTTGCCATCCGGAACCATGTTGGTCAGGTCGCCTTTACGCAGGCCCATTTGCTCCATGATCGCGCCCTGGGATTCTTCCGGCAGGTCGATGGTCACGTTTTCGTACGGTTCGTGCTTGACGCCATCAACCATGCGGATGATCACTTCAGGACGACCCACGCCCATTTCGAAGCCTTCGCGACGCATGGTTTCGATCAGTACCGAGAGGTGCAGCTCACCACGGCCGGACACTTTGAACTTGTCGGCCGAGTCGCCTTCTTCAACGCGCAGGGCAACGTTGTAGAGCAGCTCTTTGTCCAGGCGCTCCTTGATGTTACGGCTGGTCACGAACTTGCCTTCTTTACCGCAGAATGGCGAGTCGTTGACCTGGAAGGTCATGGAAACGGTTGGCTCGTCGACGGTCAACGGTTTCATCGCTTCGACGTTCAGTGGGTCGCACAGGGTGTCGGAGATGAACAGTTGCTCGAAGCCGCTGATGCAGACGATGTCGCCGGCCGCAGCTTCTTCAACGTCGATGCGGTGCAAGCCGTGGTGACCCATCAGCTTGAGGATACGACCGTTGCGCTTCTTGCCGTCGGCGTCGATGGCGACCACCGGGGTGTTCGGCTTGATGCGACCACGGGCGATACGGCCAACGCCGATCACACCCAGGAAGCTGTTGTAGTCCAGTGCCGAGATCTGCATCTGGAACGGACCGTCACGGTCGACTTTCGGCGCCGGTACGTCGTCGACGATCGACTGGTACAGCGGGGTCATGTCTTCAGCCATGGCGGTGTGGTCCAGACCGGCAATGCCGTTCAGGGCCGAGGCATAGACGACTTTGAAGTCCAGCTGTTCTTCGGTGGCACCCAGGTTGTCGAACAGGTCGAAGATCTGGTCCAGAACCCAGTCCGGACGCGCGCCTGGACGGTCGACCTTGTTGATGACCACGATCGGACGCAGGCCGGCTTCGAAGGCCTTCTTGGTCACGAAACGGGTTTGCGGCATAGGGCCGTCCTGGGCGTCAACCAGCAGCAGCACGGAGTCGACCATCGACATCACGCGCTCTACTTCACCACCGAAGTCGGCGTGGCCCGGGGTGTCCACGATGTTGATGTGGTAGCCGTTCCAGTTGATGGCGGTGTTTTTCGCCAGGATGGTAATACCGCGCTCTTTTTCCTGGTCGTTGGAGTCCATCACGCGCTCGTCGTTGAGCTCGTTGCGCTCCAGGGTGCCGGATTGACGCAAGAGTTTGTCTACCAGGGTGGTCTTACCATGGTCAACGTGGGCGATGATGGCGATGTTGCGTAGATTTTCGATCACTTGTGTATCTCGATCAGAGGATTCGGTGTGCTGACAGGTCGTGGCAGCGATTTACGTTGAGTCCGACAAAGCCGTTACAGCCTGTCGGCGGCGTCGGGGGGCCGGTGACGCAGGCCACAGGCAAACAGCCCCGGGCACTTAGCTCGGTCGATAAACGCGCACATTGGCATGCCCCTCACTGAGCAAATGGTGGGCATGCAGGCGACTCATCACGCCTTTGTCGCAATACAGCAGGTACTGGCGAGTAGGGTCCAGTTCCTTGAAACGCGCGTTCACGGCATAGAACGGCATCGTTTTTACCTCGATGCCGGCGACACTCAGCGGGTCGTCTTCAGCGTCATCCGGGTGGCGGATGTCGATGATGATCTGACCGGCCAGCGCTTCGCCGACTTCTTCAACCTTGATGTCCTGGCCCAATTCGTCGATGACGCGATCGATCGGCACCAGCCTGGCGTTTTCGAGCGCTCGCTCGAGCACCGCCATGTCGAATTCTTTCTCTTCGTGCTCCACCCGCCCGCGCTTGGCCGCCGTCTTCGGATTGACCGAGATGACGCCGCAGTATTCCGGCATGTGCCGGGCAAACTCGGCGGTGCCGATTTCGTTGGCCTGGTCGATGATGTCCTGCTTGTGGCTGGCGATCAGTGGACGCAAGACCAGCTTCTCGGTCACGCAGTCGATCACCGACAGGTTCGGCAACGTCTGGCTCGACACCTGGGAAATCGCCTCGCCGGTCACCAGCGCATCGATCTGCAGGCGGTCGGCAATTCGTGAAGCGGCGCGCAACATCATACGCTTCAAAATGACGCCCATATGACTGTTATCGACTTTGCCGAGAATCTCGCCCAGGACTTCCTCGAACGGCACACTCACAAATAACACGCGTTGGGAGCTGCCGTACTTCTTCCAGATGAAGTGCGCCACCTCCATCACGCCCAGTTCATGGGCTCGCCCGCCGAGGTTGAAGAAGCAGAAATGGCTCATCAACCCGCGACGCATGATCTGGTAGGCGGCCACCGTGGAGTCGAAGCCACCGGACATCAGCACCAGGGTCTGCTCCAGCGAACCCAGCGGATAACCGCCGATGCTGTTGTGCTGGCTGTGGATCACGAACAGCCGCTGGTCGCGAATTTCGATGCGCACTTCGATTTCCGGGTCTTTCAACGAAATACCGGCCGCGCCGCATTGCCGGCGCAACTGGCTGCCGACGAACTTCTCCACATCCATCGAGCTGAACGCGTGCTTGCCGGCGCGCTTGCAACGCACCGAAAAGATCTTGCCGGCCAGTGCGTCACCATAATGAAGCATGCATTTGGCAAGGATGTCGTCGAAATCCCCCAGCGGGTATTCATCGACTTGCAAAAAATGCGCGATGCCTGGCATGCAACTCAGGCGCTCGGTCATTTCCTTCAGAAGCTTGGGTTCGCTGACACGGGTTTCCAGTTCGAGGTTGTCCCACACGCCATTCACCACCACGGCCGGATCCAGGTCTCGGAGCACGGCACGGATGTTCTTGGCCAACTGGCGGATGAAACGCATCCGTACCGGGCGGCTCTTGATGGTGATCTCGGGGAAGACTTTTACGATTAGTTTCATGAAAACAGCGCGCGAACGGCCAGCCGAAAAAGGGGGGCGCGGATTATAGCGGAAATTGCTCAAGGTTTAACCAGTTAATGTGCAGATGGTTTTGGACGCACCAAAACAGGTCATTATCGATTGGCGGCGCCACATTGCAGTGCGTTATTGTCTGACAATCTTTGATTTACGCCTTTAAAAGCGTGGATTTGGTGCAAAAAACCCATGCTGGGGCACTGGCATGCAATTTGCTCCCTTGTGAGGCAGGTTGCCTTGGCAGAGTATTCGCGCCGGCATCACCCATATCTAAGGGCACTCCACTACCCGCCCGAAGCCACCCGGAGGACATATGTCGAAGTCGGTTCAACTCATCAAAGATCATGACGTCAAGTGGATTGATCTGCGCTTCACTGACACCAAAGGTACTCAACATCACGTGACCATGCCGGCCCGTGATGCGCTGGACGACGAATTCTTTGAAATCGGGAAAATGTTCGACGGCTCCTCCATCTCTGGCTGGAAAGGCATCGAAGCCTCCGACATGATCCTGATGCCGGACGACGAAACCGCCGTCCTGGACCCGTTCACCGAAGAGCCGACCCTGATCCTGGTCTGCGACATCATCGAACCTTCGACCATGCAAGGCTATGACCGCGACCCACGCGCCATCGCCCACCGCGCCGAGGAATACCTGAAGTCCACCGGTATCGGCGACACCGCTTTCTTCGGTCCTGAGCCTGAGTTCTTCATCTTCGACTCGGTCAAGTTCAAGTCCGACATCTCCGGCTCCATGTTCAAGATCTTCTCCGAACAAGGTTCGTGGATGTCCGACCAGGACGTGGAAGGCGGCAACAAAGGCCACCGTCCAGGCATCAAAGGCGGTTACTTCCCGGTTCCACCGTTCGACTTCGACCACGAAATCCGTACCTCCATGTGCAACGCACTGGAAGAAATGGGCCAGACCGTCGAAGTTCACCACCACGAAGTGGCGACTGCCGGCCAGAACGAAATCGGCGTGAAATTCAACACGCTGGTCAAGAAGGCTGACGAAGTACAGACCCTCAAGTACTGCGTACACAACGTTGCTGACGCCTACGGCCGCACCGCGACCTTCATGCCGAAGCCTCTGTACGGCGACAACGGTTCGGGCATGCACGTTCACATGTCGATCTCCAAGGACGGCAAGAACACCTTCGCAGGCGAAGGCTATGCCGGTCTGTCGGACACTGCCCTGTACTTCATCGGCGGTATCATCAAGCACGGTAAGGCCCTGAACGGCTTCACCAACCCGTCGACCAACTCCTACAAGCGTCTGGTACCAGGCTTCGAAGCCCCGGTCATGCTGGCCTACTCGGCTCGCAACCGTTCCGCCTCGATCCGTATTCCTTACGTGAACAGCCCTAAAGCCCGCCGTATCGAAGCACGCTTCCCGGATCCGGCTGCCAACCCGTACCTGGCCTTCGCTGCACTGATGATGGCCGGCCTGGACGGTATCCAGAACAAGATCCACCCTGGCGATGCCGCTGACAAAAACCTGTATGACCTGCCGCCTGAAGAGGCCAAGGAAATCCCACAGGTATGTGGCAGCCTGAAAGAAGCCCTGGAAGAACTGGACAAGGGCCGTGCGTTCCTGACCAAAGGCGGCGTATTCAGCGATGACTTCATCGACGCTTACATCGCGCTGAAAAGCGAAGAAGAAATCAAGGTTCGCACCTTCGTACACCCACTGGAATATGAGCTGTACTACAGCTGCTGATCCGGTAGCGCCGTCACGTACGGCGTGAAACAAAGAGAGGCCTCCTTCGGGAGGCCTTTTTTATGGGCGCCGGTTACGTGCATGATGCCCCGTCGCTCCCCCTAGAAGACGAGACTGCCCATGACTTTGCGCTTCAAGCTCTGCCTTGCCCTGTCTGCCGCGCTGCTGGCCTCCACCGCCGACGCCGCCTCGACTCCCGCCCCCGAGGCCCTGACCCCGCTGCTTAACGCCATTGGCGAACGCCTGGCCATCGCCGATCAAGTGGCGCTGAGTAAATGGGACAGTGGCAAACCCGTAGAGGACCGTCAGCGCGAGCGTGAAGTCATCGCCGCCGCCGTCGCCCAGGCACCGGCCTACAAACTGAGCGGCGAAACCGTGGAAGCGTTTTTTGCCGCCCAGATAGAAGCCAACAAAATGGTGCAGTACATCAACTTGTCCGACTGGGCCCTGGACGGCAAGGCCCCGGACCTCCCGCGCCCGGACCTGGTGGGGCAGATCCGCCCGCAGCTCGACCGCCTGCAAAAACGCCTGCTGCAACAACTGGCCGACTTCGCCCCCTACCGCACCGATCCGCAGTGTCCGCAATGGCTGGCCCGTGCCACCCACCACGACAAACAGCATCCGGTGCACCGGCTCGCCCTGATCCGAGCGACCGGGGAGCTGTGTATCTCCCCAAAAGCTTAAGCCCTCCTTCCCCTGTGGGAGCGAGCTTGCTCGCGATGAGGCCGGCACATTCAACACCTCAGTGCCTGACACTCCGCCATCGCGAGCAAGCTCGCTCCCACAGGACAGGTCATGGCCCAACACACAACAACTTGGGCCAACCCTCCCCCCTGACCTATGCTGCAACTCAACACTTTCAGTTTTCGGTCGATTTTATGGGGCGCGTTTTTTCAATCATCCTGTTGTCGCTGCTGGCACTGCCCGCTGCCGCGCAGATCTACAAGTACACCGACGCCGAGGGCAATACCGCCTACAGCAACCAGCCGCCCCAAGGCGTCCCGGCCCAGACGGTGGAGTTGCCGCCGCTCAACAGCATCGAACGCCAGTCTCCGGCCAGCCCGGGCACACCGACGCCTCCCGCCAACAGCGAAAAGCCGCGCGATGCCTACGAAACCCTGGAACTGACCGACATTCCCACCGAAGAAGCCCTGCGCGCCAACAACGGCACCTTCACCGTTGGCGTACACGCTCAACCGCGCCTACGCAGCCCGCATCTGTTCCGGCTGCTGCTGGACGGCCAGCCCTACGGCCAGCCGAGCAACGTGCCGCGCCTGCAATTGGTGAATATCGACCGGGGCGAGCACAGCCTGGCGGTTCAAGTCATCGACGGCGACAACCTCGTGCAGCAAAGCGAAACCGTCACCTTCACCGTCCAACGGGTACACCAGCCATGATCCGCTGGCTGCTCGCGCTGGGCCTGGCGCTGGCGGCGATGCCCGGCGTGGCGCAGGTCTACACCTACATCGATGCCCAGGGCAATCGCGTGTTCACCGATCAGCCGCGCCCCGGCAACGCAAAGAAAGTCCAACTGCCACCCGGCAACCGGATGCCAGCGCCGCCCACGGGTACAGCCCCGGCGCCCGCGACCGAAGCCCGGCCCGAACCCTTGTTTCATTACGAAATGCTCAGGCTGTTGATTCCCGAGCCGGACGCGACGATACGCAGCACCGCAGGCGAATTGATCGTCAGTGTCACCAGCGAACCGGGCCTGAAAAAAGGCCATCGCTACCGCCTGCTGCTCGACGGCAAGCCAACGGGCGCGCCGGGGCCGAGCCCGGTATTCGCCTTGAGCGACATCGATCGAGGCACCCATCACCTGGCGGTCGAAATCCTCGACGAACAGGACCGTATCGTCGAACGCACCGCCAACCAGCCCTTCCACATGCAGCGCATATCCCTGGCGCAGAAGCGCCGCATCAAGCCCTGTGCCGCGGCCGATTACGGTCAACGCCCCGAGTGCCCTCGCGCCGAAAAACCCGAAGAAGAAAAAAGCAGCATCTTGCCGTTCTTCTAACACCACGCAGGCCATCGCACTATATTGGTGCAATAGCTTGCACGCCACCCAGCCCAAAAACCCATTTTGGTTCGAAAGTACCCGAAAAAGCTGGCAGAACGCCACGCAAGCGAGCGTAAAACACCCTTTTGAGGCTCTAAACGCTTCTTTTCGGAGCCTTGGTTTGGTTTTTGCATTTTCCTTGTGACAGCGCATTAATCGCGCGCGCAATTTGGGACCGGTCCCGAGTTGCTACGCTCCAAAAGAGGTCCTGATGACCATTAGCGACGCACTACACCGCTTGCTGCTCGACAACCTCACCACCGCGACCATCCTGCTGGACGCCGAACTGCGTCTGGAGTACATGAACCCGGCGGCGGAGATGCTCCTGGCCGTCAGCGGCCAGCGCAGCCACGGGCAGTTCATCAGCGAGTTGTTCACCGAATCCGCCGAAGCGCTCAATTCCCTGCGCCAAGCGGTGGAGCAGGCTCACCCGTTCACCAAGCGCGAGGCGATGCTCACCGCCCTGACCGGCCAGACCCTGACCGTGGATTATGCGGTCACACCGATCCTGAACAACGGCGCCACCTTGCTGCTGCTGGAAGTCCACCCGCGTGATCGCTTGCTGCGCATCACCAAGGAGGAGGCGCAGTTGTCCAAGCAGGAAACCAGCAAGATGCTGGTACGCGGCCTGGCCCACGAGATCAAGAACCCTCTCGGCGGAATACGTGGCGCGGCACAGTTGCTCGCCCGCGAACTGCCGGAAGAAAGCCTCAAGGACTACACCAACGTCATCATCGAGGAAGCCGACCGCCTGCGGAACCTGGTGGACCGCATGCTCGGCTCGAACAAGCTGCCATCCCTGGCGATGTGCAACGTTCATGAGGTACTGGAGCGCGTCAGCAGCCTGGTTGAAGCGGAAAGCCAGGGCTGCATCACTTTGGTGCGCGACTATGACCCGAGCATTCCCGACGTCTTGATCGACCGCGAGCAGATGATCCAGGCGGTACTGAACATCGTGCGCAACGCGATGCAGGCCATCAGCAGCCAGAACGAACTGCGCCTGGGTCGCATCAGCCTGCGCACCCGCGCCATGCGCCAGTTCACCATCGGCCACGTGCGCCATCGCCTGGTGACCAAGATCGAAATCATCGACAACGGTCCGGGCATCCCTGCCGAACTGCAGGAAACCATCTTTTTCCCCATGGTCAGCGGCCGTCCGGACGGTACCGGGCTGGGCCTGGCCATTACCCAGAACATCATCAGTCAGCATCAGGGCTTGATCGAATGTGAAAGCCACCCCGGCCACACCACTTTCTCGATCTTCCTGCCACTGGAACAAGGAGCCACATCGACATGAGCCGTAGTGAAACCGTGTGGATCGTCGATGACGACCGTTCTATCCGTTGGGTCCTGGAAAAAGCCTTGCAACAGGAAGGCATGACCACCCAGAGCTTCGACAGCGCCGATGGGGTGATGAGTCGCCTGGCGCGTCAGCAACCGGACGTCATCATCTCCGACATCCGCATGCCCGGCGCCAGCGGCCTGGACCTGTTGGCGCGGATTCGCGAACAGCATCCGCGGCTGCCGGTGATCATCATGACCGCCCATTCCGACCTGGACAGCGCCGTGGCGTCCTACCAGGGCGGCGCTTTTGAATACCTGCCCAAGCCATTTGACGTCGACGAAGCCGTATCGCTGGTCAAGCGCGCCAACCAGCACGCCCAGGAACAACAGGGAATGGAAGAGGTGCCGGCCCTGGCCCGCACCCCGGAAATCATCGGCGAAGCGCCGGCGATGCAGGAAGTGTTTCGCGCCATCGGGCGCTTGAGCCACTCCAACATCACTGTGCTGATCAACGGCGAGTCGGGCACCGGCAAGGAACTGGTGGCCCACGCCCTGCACCGTCACAGCCCACGGGCGGCGTCGCCGTTCATCGCGCTGAACATGGCGGCCATTCCCAAGGACTTGATGGAGTCCGAGCTGTTCGGCCACGAAAAAGGCGCCTTCACCGGCGCGGCCAACCTGCGGCGCGGGCGCTTCGAGCAAGCCGACGGCGGCACGTTGTTCCTCGATGAAATCGGCGACATGCCGGCCGACACCCAGACCCGCTTGCTGCGCGTGCTGGCCGATGGCGAGTTCTATCGGGTCGGCGGCCATACACCGGTCAAGGTGGACGTGCGCATCATCGCCGCGACCCACCAGAACCTGGAAACCCTGGTTCACGCCGGCAAATTCCGTGAGGACTTGTTCCACCGCCTGAACGTCATCCGCATTCATATCCCGCGCCTGGCGGATCGTCGCGAAGACATCCCGACCCTGGCCCGGCACTTCCTCAGCCGCGCGGCCCAGGAACTGGCGGTCGAGCCCAAGCTGCTCAAGAGCGAAACCGAGGAATACCTCAAGAACCTGCCGTGGCCGGGCAACGTCCGCCAGTTGGAGAACACCTGCCGCTGGATCACGGTGATGGCTTCAGGTCGCGAAGTGCACATCAGCGACCTGCCGCCGGAACTGCTGAGCCTGCCGCAGGATTCGGCCCCCGTGACCAACTGGGAGCAAGCCCTGCGCCAGTGGGCCGACCAGGCCCTGGCTCGCGGTCAGTCGAGCCTGTTGGACAGCGCGGTACCGGCCTTCGAGCGGATCATGATCGAAACCGCCCTCAAACACACCGCCGGCCGCCGCCGCGACGCCGCCGTGCTGCTGGGCTGGGGCCGCAATACCTTGACCCGCAAGATCAAGGAATTGGGGATGAAGGTCGATGGTGGGGATGATGATGACGGGGATGAGGGCTGATCGGTCTTTAGCCCTTCGCTGAATTTAAAGGCCCAATCGCGAGCAAGCTCGCTCCCACAAGGGAAATGCAATTCCTGGACGGCCCCCAAAAGTCATATTGGTGTCCAACTTTTTGGGGGGCAGTCCATCCTGTGGGAGCGGGCTTGCTCGCGATGCTTTTAAAAGCTTCATGCACCGCATCAATGCACTGCGAACCGCAATTGCACATGCACCACCCGCCAAAGCCAATCGGCCCAGCTCGAAAAAAACCGCACAAACAAAAGCAAAAGCCCCGGAATACGGGGCTTTTGCGTCAAAGGAAGCATTTTTGTGACAAATAATTTAAAACTGGCACGCCCCCTGCAATAGCTAGATCACTACCCAGTTTCGGGGACCTTGGTACAGGCAGGCCGGGGATTCCCCCTTTTATACCGGGCTCAACGAGCCCACTGTTTTGGGGGCCTTGATACAGGCAGGTCAAGGTTTCCCTTCTTTACACCAGGGCTGTGCGCCAACCGCGAGCCCTCCCGTTTTGGGGACCTTGGTACAGGCAGGCCGGGGATTCCCTCTTTTATTGCTCCTGGAGACGGACCTCCAGCCGCCAGCGATCATCCACCTCGCTGCCGGTCCACTCCCCTCGCAATGGACGCGCCGCCACCAACGTCAGCAACAACCCCTCGTCACTCGAACGCACCCGCCAGTTCACATCCTTGCCGTTGAGCTTG
Source organism: Pseudomonas sp. NFACC14 (assembly GCF_900106885.1). Taxonomy (NCBI): domain Bacteria; kingdom Pseudomonadati; phylum Pseudomonadota; class Gammaproteobacteria; order Pseudomonadales; family Pseudomonadaceae; genus Pseudomonas; species Pseudomonas sp. NFACC14. Next base: position 181,437 of record NZ_FNOA01000010.1, on the reverse strand, counting down.
AGCTGGCCCTTCTGCGGCCGGCCTTCTGCCTGGAACAGCAGCGCCACTGAGCCGTCGACAATTTCTCCATGGAGCTTGGGTTCGTTGTTGAACCAGGCCACCAGCGTTCCGTCTGTCACCTCGATCTGTTGCAAGGCGCTCGGGTCGGGCGTGGTCAAGCGCCCGATCATCAGCCCGACCATCATGCCGACAATCGCCAAAGAGCCCATCACCCGAGGCATTAGCTTCGAACGTCGGTCGGTTTGCGGCGTAGAATGCCGCTCATCTTTATCTGCGGAGCCGTGCATGTTTCACGTCATCCTTTTTCAACCGGAAATTCCGCCGAATACCGGCAACGTCATCAGGCTGTGCGCCAACAGCGGCTGCCACCTGCATTTGATCGAACCGCTGGGCTTCGACATGGACGACAAGCGCCTGCGCCGCGCCGGCCTCGACTACCACGAGTATGCCACCTTGCAGCGTCACGCCGACCTCGCCAGTTGTCTGGAAAGCCTCGGGCATCCGCGTCTGTTCGCCTTTACCACCAAGGGTTCGCGGCCGTTCCATGACGCCAGCTTCGTCGCCGGTGATGCGTTCCTGTTCGGCCCGGAAAGCCGTGGCCTGCCGGCCGACGTACTGGACGCCCTGCCCGCCGAACAGCGCCTGCGCCTGCCAATGCGCGAAGGCTGCCGCAGCCTGAACCTGTCCAATACCGTGGCGGTGGCGGTTTATGAGGCGTGGCGGCAGAACGGCTTCGCCTGAGCCCTTCCTGTCAGCCAGAAACACCTGTGGGAGCGAGCCTGTGGGAGCCGAGCTTGCTCGCGATGAAGTCGACACGGTTCAACTGCAAACCGCGTCATCGTTCATCGCGAGCAAGCTCGGCTCCCACAGGGCTCGGCTCCCACAGGTTTTGTGCCTGGCTGTCGGACGCTATGCCCGACGGTCGACGCTTACTGAACGGTCGCGCCGCCTTCTTGTTGCATGCGCTGCAGTTCTTGCGCATACAGGGCATCGAAGTTCACCGGCGCCAGCATCAGGGCCGGGAACGAGCCGCGGGTCACCAGGCTGTCCAGGGTTTCCCGGGCGTAAGGGAACAGGATGTTCGGGCAGAACGCGCCCAAGGTGTGGCTCATCGAAGGGGCATCCAGGTTCTTGATCAGGAAGATCCCGGCCTGTTGCACTTCAGCGATGAACGCCACTTCGTCACCGTTCTTGACGGTGACCGACAGGGTCAGCACCACTTCGTGGAAGTCATCTTCCAGGGCTTTCTGACGGGTGTTCAGGTCCAGGCCTACGCTCGGCTCCCACTGCTGGCGAAAGATCGCCGGGCTTTTCGGGGCCTCGAAGGACAGGTCACGTACATAAATGCGCTGCAAGGAGAATTGCGGTGCGGCTTCTTCTTCGCTGGCAGCTGTGTTCTGTTGGTCAGTCATCGCAGATCCTTCTTACTTTCAGGTTCTTTAGTGGGAAATTCAGGCCTCGAGCAGCGCGTCGAGCTTGCCAGCGCGCTCCAGGGCATACAGATCGTCGCAACCGCCCACGTGGGTGCTGCCGATCCAGATCTGCGGCACGGACGAACGCCCGGCCTTCTGGGTCATTTCGGCGCGCAGTTGCGGCTTGCCGTCGACCTTGATCTCTTCGAAGGCCACGCCTTTGTTCTGGAGCAGGAACTTGGCTCTGGAGCAATAGGGGCAGTAATCGCTGGAATAGACAACAACGTGGGGCATTTCACTTCACCAGGGGCAGATTGTCGGCTTTCCAGCTGGCAACGCCGCCGGACAGCTTGGCGGCGGTGAAACCGGACTTCATCAGTTCGCGGGCGTGGGTGCCGGCGTGCTGGCCTTGGGCGTCCACCAGGATCAGCGTCTTGGCCTTGTGTTTTTCCAGCTCGCCGATCCGCGCCATCAGTTTGTCCTGGGGAATGTTCACCGCCCCGACAATGTGACCGGCGGCGTAATCCTTGCTCGGGCGGATGTCCACCACCACGCCGGCATCCTTGTTGACCAGTGCGGTCAGCTCGCCAGTGCTCAGGCTGCGACCGCCGCCCTGCATCGTGTGGGCAACCAGCAACGCCAGCAGCACGACGAAGATACCGACGAGAATGTAGTGGTTAGTGGCAAATTGAATCAGGTGAGCAACCATCGAAGGAGGTTCCAGGGCGTTAAAATGTCGGCCAGTATACACAGCACGCAAGGCCGGCCAAACCCCGCCCGGCGGTGACGCCGCCGGAACTTACCTTTAAACTGCCCGTCCCTTTTCCATCGTCTTCTTTTAACCCGCCACGAGTGGATTCCATGACTACCACGCCTAAACCTTTGGTCCTGATGATTCTCGACGGCTTCGGTCACAGTGACAGCCACGAATCCAACGCCGTGTATTCGGCCAACAAGCCTGTGCTGGACCGCCTGTGGGCCACCGTGCCCAACGGCCTGATCTCCGGCAGCGGCATGGACGTCGGCCTGCCGGACGGGCAGATGGGCAACTCCGAAGTCGGCCACATGAACCTCGGCGCAGGCCGCGTGGTGTATCAGGACTTCACCCGCGTGACCAAATCGATCCGCGACGGCGACTTCTTCGAAAACCCGACCATCTGCGCCGCCGTGGATAAGGCCGTGGCCGCCGGCAAGGCCGTGCACTTCATGGGCCTGCTGTCCGACGGTGGCGTGCACAGCCACCAGGACCACCTGGTCGCCATGGCCGAGCTGGCTGCCAAGCGCGGCGCCGAGAAGATCTACCTGCACGCGTTCCTCGATGGCCGCGACACCCCGCCGAAAAGCGCCACCTCGTCGATCGAGCTGCTGGACGCAACGTTCCAGGCCCTCGGCAAGGGGCGCATCGCCAGCCTCGTCGGCCGCTACTTCGCCATGGACCGTGACAACCGTTGGGATCGCGTGGCCCAGGCCTACAACCTGATCGTCGACGGCAAGGCCCAATTCAATGCCGCCACCGCCCAGGAAGGCCTGCAAGCCGCCTACGAGCGCGGCGAAAGCGATGAATTCGTCAAGGCCACCACCATTGGCGAACCGGTGAAAGTCGAAGACGGCGATGCCGTGGTGTTCATGAACTTCCGTGCCGACCGCGCCCGCGAGCTGACCCGCGTGTTCGTCGAAGACGATTTCAAGGAATTCGAGCGTGCCCGCCAGCCAAAACTGGCCGGTTTCGTGATGCTGACCCAATACGCCGCCAGCATTCCCGCGCCTTCGGCCTTCGCCGCCGGCAGCCTGGAAAACGTGCTGGGCGACTACCTGGCGAAAAACGGCAAGACCCAACTGCGCATCGCCGAGACCGAAAAGTACGCCCACGTGACGTTCTTTTTCTCCGGCGGCCGTGAAGAGCCCTTCCCGGGCGAAGAACGCATCCTGATCCCTTCGCCGAAAGTCGCCACCTACGACCTGCAACCGGAGATGAGCGCACCGGAAGTGACCGACCGTATCGTCGACGCCATTGAAAACCAGCGTTACGACGTGATCGTGGTCAACTACGCCAACGGCGACATGGTGGGCCACAGCGGCATATTCGAGGCGGCGGTCAAGGCCGTGGAATGCCTGGACACCTGCGTTGGCCGCATCGTCGAGGCCCTGGAAAAGGTCGGCGGCGAAGCACTGATCACGGCCGACCACGGCAACGTCGAGCAGATGTCCGACGAATCCACCGGCCAGGCCCACACCGCCCACACCACCGAGCCGGTGCCGTTCATCTATGTCGGCAAGCGGGACTTCAAGGTCCGCGAGGGTGGCGTGCTGGCTGACGTGGCGCCGACCATGCTGATGCTGCTGGGCATGGAAAAGCCGGCGGAAATGACCGGTACTTCGATCCTGGTCTGATTCCGCAAACCCTGTGGGAGCGAGCTTGCTCGCGATAGCGCCGGATCAGCCAACCTTGATGTTGACTGATGCACCGCCATCGCGAGCAAGCTCGCTCCCACATGGGTTCTTGGTGTTTTTCGGGCCAGTTATCACACAGCCCCAAATGGGCGTTTTTTTTGCAGCGTGGGGCGGGCATACTAGGCCGTCCCTTTCCCTGGTGTCACCCGCCTCTATGCTTCGCGTCCTGATAGCCCTCGTTCTGACCTGCTTGCTCCAACCGGCCTTTGCCGACGAGCGCGCGCAAACCCAACAGCAGTTGGAAGCCACGCGCCAGGACATTGCCGAGCTGAAAAAGCTGCTGGGCAAGTTGCAGGAAGAAAAATCCAGCGTGCAGAAAGACCTGCGCGGCACTGAAACCGAGATGGGCAAGCTGGAGAAGCAGGTCGACGCCCTGCAAAAGGAACTGAAGAAAAGCGAATCCGAGCTGCAGCGGCTCGATGGAGAGAAAAAAAAACTCCAGAGCGCGCGCACTGAACAGCAAAAGCTGATCGCCATCCAGGCCCGGGCCGCCTACCAGAACGGCCGCCAGGAATACCTCAAGCTGCTGCTCAACCAGCAGAACCCCGAGAAATTCGCCCGGACCCTCACGTATTACGATTACCTGAGCCAGGCCCGCCTGGAACAACTCAAGAGTTTCAATGAAACCTTGCGCCAGCTGGCCAATGTCGAAAAAGACATCGAGCTGCAGCAGGCCCAGTTGCTGGTGCAGAAAAGCAGCCTCGACACCCAGCGCGAAGAACTCGAGAAGGTTCGCAAGGAACGCCAGGTGGCCCTGGCCAAGCTCAATGACGACGTGAAGGCCCGCGACAGCAAGCTCAAGGCCCGCGAGCAGGACCAGGCCGAACTGGCCAATGTGTTGAAAACCATCGAAGAGACCCTGGCCCGCCAGGCCCGAGAGGCGGAAGAAGCGCGCCAGAAAGCGCTGATCGCCCAGCAGGAAGCCGAAAAAAAGCGTTTGCGTGAAGCCCAGGCCGACGCAGACGCCGGCGAAGCACCGCGCAAACCGGCAAAATCCACCCCCGGCGCACTGGTTTCCAGTGACGGCGAAACCTTTGGCGGCGCTTTTGCTTCAGCCCGAGGCAAACTTCCTTGGCCGGTCAATGGTCGATTGCTTGCGCGCTTCGGTGAAACCCGCGGCGACGACACCCGCACCAAGTGGGACGGGGTGATGATCAGCGCCTCGGCCGGCAGCCAGGTACATGCCGTGCATGGCGGGCGCGTGGTATTCGCCGACTGGTTGCGCGGCGCCGGCCTGCTGGTGATCCTCGATCACGGCAACGGTTACTTGAGCCTGTATGGCCACAACCAGACGCTGCTCAAGTCGGCGGGCGACGTGGTCAAGGCCGGAGAGTCCATCTCCACGGTCGGTAACAGTGGCGGGCAGGATACGCCAGCACTGTATTTCGCTATTCGTCAGCAGGGTCGCCCCAGTGACCCGGCCCAATGGTGTCGTGCGCAAGGATAAGCGCGCCCATCCTATTAAGGAGTTCGTTCGACATGCTGCATTTGTCCCGCCTTACCTCGCTGGCCCTGACGATCGCCCTCGTGATCGGTGCACCCCTGGCTTTTGCCGCCGAACCGGCCCCTTCGGCCCCCGCCGCCACGGCCGCAACCACCAAGGCGCCGCTGCCGCTGGACGAACTGCGCACCTTTGCCGAGGTCATGGACCGGATCAAGGCCGCCTACGTGGAACCGGTGGATGACAAGATGCTGCTGGAGAACGCCATCAAGGGCATGCTCAGCAACCTTGACCCGCACTCGGCATACCTGGGCCCGGAAGATTTCGCCGAGCTGCAGGAAAGCACCAGCGGCGAGTTTGGCGGCCTGGGCATCGAGGTCGGCAGCGAAGACGGCTTCGTCAAGGTGGTCTCGCCAATCGACGACACACCTGCTTCCAAGGCCGGCATCCAGGCCGGTGACTTCATCGTCAAGATCAACGGCCAGCCGACCCGCGGCCAGAGCATGACCGAAGCCGTGGACAAGATGCGCGGCAAGATCGGCCAGAAGATCACCCTGACCCTGGTACGCGACGGTGGCACACCGTTCGACGTGACCCTCACGCGGGCGGTCATCCAGGTCAAGAGCGTGAAAAGCCAGTTGCTGGAGTCGGGCTACGGCTACATCCGCATCACCCAGTTCCAGGTCAAGACCGGCGAAGAAGTCGCCAAGGCCCTGGCCAAGATGCGCAAGGACAACGGCAAGAAACTCAACGGCCTGGTCCTGGACCTGCGCAACAACCCCGGCGGCGTGCTGCAATCGGCCGTGGAAGTGGTGGATCACTTCATCACCAAGGGCCTGATCGTCTACACCAAGGGCCGCATCGCCAATTCCGAGTTGCGCTTCTCGGCCACTGGCAACGACTTGAGCGAAGCCGTGCCACTGGTGGTGCTGATCAACGGCGGCAGCGCTTCGGCTTCGGAAATCGTCGCCGGCGCCCTGCAGGACCAGAAGCGCGGTGTGGTCATGGGCACCACCAGTTTCGGCAAGGGGTCGGTACAGACCGTGTTGCCATTGAACAACGATCGTGCCCTGAAGATCACCACCGCGCTGTACTTCACGCCCAACGGCCGCTCCATCCAGGCCCAGGGCATTGTCCCGGACATCGAAGTGCGCAAGGCCAAGATCACCAACGAGCAGGACAGCGAGTACTTCAAGGAAGCCGACCTGCAAGGGCACTTGGGCAACGGCAACGGCGGCGCCGACAAACCGACCGGTTCCGGCGCCAAGGCCAAGCCAATGCCCCAGGATGACGACTATCAGTTGGCCCAGGCCTTGAGCTTGCTCAAAGGGTTGAACATCACGTCCGGCCGCTGAGATGGGCCTGCGTTTCACCTTCGTCCTGCTATGCCTGCTGGCGGGGGCCGTTAACGCGGCGCCCGCCACGCCCTCTTCGCCGCACAAGGCGTACCTGAGCCTGATCATCGACGACCTGGGGCAAAACCTGCCTCGGGACCGTCGGGTTCTGGCCCTCCCCGGGCCGGTCACCGCCGCGATCATGCCCGACACACCCCACGCCGCCGAATTCGCCCGCGAAGCCCATCGCGCCGGCAAGCTGGTCATGCTGCACATGCCCATGGACCCGGCCACCGGGCCGTTCGCCTGGCATCCGGACCTGTCCATCGAGGAACTGGGCAAGCGCCTCGACGCCGCGTTCGCCGCCGTGCCCTACACCAGCGGGATCAACAACCACATGGGCAGCCGCATGACCGCCCAGCCCGAGGCCATGGCGTGGTTGATGGCGAGCTTGCAGCAACGCCACAAGTTTTTCGTCGACAGCCGCACCAGCGCCCAGACCGTCGCCGCAGCCGAAGCGCAAAAGATCGGCCTCGCCAGTGTGTCGCGGGATGTGTTCCTGGACGACGAGCGCACCGAAACCGCCATCGCCCAACAGCTGCAAACCGCCATCGACCTGGCCCGCCGACAAGGCTCGGCCGTGATGATCGGCCATCCCTATCCGCAGACCCTGGCGGTACTCGAGCGCGAGCTACCCAAGCTCAAGGCCCAGGGCATCGAATGGATCGACATCAAGTCGATGATCAGCCTGCGCAGCAATCGGGCGATGGCTGGGCATGGGAAGGATGGGGTTTATCGGTAGGCGACGACCGCGTCGCCGCCATCGCGAGCAGGCTCGCTCCCACATCGGTTCTGCATCGGGCACAAGATTGGCGCTCACAGCAGATCCCCTGTGGGAGCGAGCTTGCTCGCGATGACGGCGGCACATTCAATATCCCGGCAAGCTGACCCACCGCTATCGCGAGCAAGCTCGCTCCCACAGCGGTTTTGCATCGGGCACAAGATTGGCGTCCACAGCAGATATCCTGTGGGAGCGAGCTTGCTCGCGATGAGGGCCGCACATTCAATATCTCCGCAAGCTGACCCACCGCTTTCGCGGTCAGAGATACCGCGCCATGATGGCGTCCACCGCCCCTTCCTTGCGCAGCTCATCCAAGGCAGCCTGGAGCCGGGCGACCACGTCGTCGGGCACGTCCTTGTTCAAGGCCAGGTACAGCTCGGCACTGTTGAAGCGCAGCACGGTCTTGAGATCGGTCACCCCTTCCTGGCGCGCCAGGTAACGCCCGGCCGGGTCCCCGGTGGCCCACAGGTCGATCTGGCCGTTGACCAGTTTCCTGGCGTTGTCCTGATCGCGCAACACGACAATCGGCTTGAGTCCCTGCTTGGCCAGCGTCTCGGCGATTGCGTCGCCCTTGTAGGCACCGATCTTGTATTGGCGCGCCTGCTCCAGCGAGTCGAGCGCGATCTTGCTGTCGGCCTTGGCGAGCATGATCCAGTCGTCAGGACCGATGGGGCCGACCCATTTGAAAAGCTTCTCACGCTCCGGCAACCGCGCCATGACAAACACACCGTAACCCGGATTTTCCAGGGCGAGTTTGTAGATGCGCTCCCAAGGGAAACGTAGCGTCAAGCTGTAGGAGATATCGGCGCGCTTGAATATTTCGCGGACGATGTCCACGGCGATGCCATGGATATTCTCGTCCTGGGCGAAGTTCTTGCCGTTCTTGGCCATGTTGTACGGGGGGAAGTTTTCCGTCAGCAACACCAGCGATGTATCAGCGGCGCGGACAGTACCTGCGAGCAGCAACGTGGCACCGGCAAAGGCAAGAACGAGGCGTTTGAGCATGTCGGGCTACCGCAATCCATGGTGTGCCCAAGAGTGCCTTGGGCCCGCCATGGTGTCCAGCGGTCAGCGAATGCAGATCCCGCGATGAGCCATATAGGCCTTGGCTTCCGGCACGGTGTATTCGCCAAAGTGGAAAATGCTCGCCGCCAGCACCGCACTGGCATGGCCTTCCAGGATGCCGTCGGCCAGGTGTTGCAGGTTGCCAACGCCGCCGGACGCGATCACCGGAATGCCCAGGGCATCGCTGATGGCGCGGGTGACGCCCAGGTCGAAACCGTTTTTCATGCCGTCCTGGTCCATGCTGGTCAGCAGGATTTCACCGGCGCCAAGGCCTTCCATCTTCTTCGCCCACTCGACGGCGTCCAGGCCCGTGGGCTTGCGACCGCCGTGGGTGAAGATTTCCCAACGCGGGGTTTCGCCCGGGCCGGAGACCTTCTTGGCATCGATGGCCACGACAATGCACTGCGAGCCGAAGTGCTGGGCCGCTTCGCCGACGAACTCCGGGTTGAACACCGCCGCAGTGTTGATCGACACTTTGTCCGCTCCGGCATTGAGCAGGTTGCGGATGTCCTGCACGGTGCGCACGCCACCGCCCACGGTCAGCGGGATGAACACCTGGCTGGCCATGCGCTCGACGGTGTGCAGGGTGGTATCGCGGCCGTCGACGCTGGCCGTGATGTCGAGGAAGGTGATCTCGTCCGCACCCTGTTCGTCGTAGCGACGGGCGATTTCCACCGGGTCGCCGGCGTCACGGATGTTCTCGAACTTCACACCCTTGACCACCCGGCCGTTGTCCACGTCCAGGCAAGGGATGATGCGTTTGGCCAGCGCCATGGTGAGTCCTCAGCCTTTGTAGGAGTCGCAGAAGGCCTGGGCCTCGGCGACGTCCAGGGTGCCTTCGTAGATCGCGCGACCGGTGATCGCACCGATGATGCCCGGCGCCTTGGCGTCGAGCAGTGCCTTGATGTCACCCAGGTTGTGGATGCCACCGGAGGCGATCACCGGAATCTTGGTGGCGGCAGCCAGGGCGGCGGTGAACGGGACATTGCAGCCCTGCATCATGCCGTCTTTGGCGATGTCGGTGTAGACGATGGCAGACACGCCGTCGGCTTCGAAACGCTTGGCCAGGTCGATCACCTGCACGGTGCTGACTTCAGCCCAACCGTCGGTGGCGACAAAACCGTCCTTGGCGTCGAGGCCAACGATGACCTTGCCCGGGAACGCGCGGCACGCTTCGGCAACGAACCCAGGCTCCTTCACCGCCTTGGTGCCGATGATCACGTAGCTCACGCCGGCCTTGACGTAGTGCTCGATGGTTTCCAGCGAGCGAATGCCGCCGCCGATCTGGATCGGCAGGTTCGGATAGCGCTTGGCAATGGCCGTGACCACCTCGCCATTGACCGGCTGCCCTTCGAAGGCGCCATTGAGGTCGACCAGATGCAGGCGGCGGCAGCCGCCCTCCACCCACTTGGCGGCCATGCTCACCGGGTCATCGGAAAACACCGTGGAGTCTTCCATGCGGCCCTGACGCAGACGTACGCAAGCGCCGTCCTTGAGATCGATAGCGGGGATAATCAGCATCTGGCAAACCTTCAAATACGAATATTCAGCTTGGCTCGAAAATCAATTTTTCTCGAGCGCCCACAAGTCGCTTTCAATGCTGTCGAACCTTTCTTTAAGGTGCGTCTGCACATCGAAAATCGCCCTGTTGTAATAGTGCGGCGCAATTTCGCGGGTAAACAGGTCAAGAATTTCCGCCGCTTCGAACGAACCCAGGTCCAGTTCGAAACGCTCCTCCATGAACCGCTGGATCTTGCGGTTGGCCTCACTCTCCTGCTCGGGCGTGAGGGTGAGGATCGGCGGTTTCTTGCGGGCCATTACCAGCGCCCGTCCCACGCCGCGAAGTTCTGCAGCAATTGCAGGCCATGGGTATGGCTCTTCTCCGGGTGGAACTGCACGGCGAAGCGCGAACCATCGGCCAGGACTGCGGCGAAATCGACGCCATAGTGACCGCTGCCCACCACCTGCCGTGCATTGCCGGCGGCGATGTAGTAGCTGTGCACGAAATAGAAGCGCGCCAGGTCCGGGATGTTGTGCCACAGCGGGTGATCCACCGTCTGCTTCACTTCGTTCCAGCCCATGTGCGGGACCTTCAAGTGCTCGCCGTCTTCGTGCAGGTCCTTGCCAAAGAACTTCACCTGGCCCGGGAACAGCGAGATGCAATCGACACCGTCGTTCTCTTCGCTGCGGTCGAGCAAGGCCTGCATGCCCACGCAGATGCCGAGGAACGGGCGATCCTGGCTGACTTCGTGCACAAGTTTGTCGAAGCCCAGGCGACGAATCTCGGCCATGCAATCACGAATCGCGCCGACGCCGGGGAACACCACCCGGTCGGCTTCGCGAATCACGTCGGCATCGCTGGTGATCAGCACCTTGCCGGCGCCCACGTGCTCGAGGGCCTTGGCCACCGAGTGCAGGTTGCCCATGCCGTAGTCGATAACCGCGACCGTCTGCATTACAGGACGCCCTTGGTGGAAGGCATCTGGCCGGCCATGCGGTCATCGAGCTCCACGGCCATGCGCAGCGCGCGGCCGAAAGCCTTGAACACGGTTTCGATCTGGTGGTGGGTGTTGTGCCCGCGCAGGTTGTCGATGTGCAGGGTCACGTTGGCGTGGTTGACGAAGCCCTGGAAGAATTCCTGGAACAGGTCGACGTCGAAGCCGCCGACGGTGGCACGGGTATACGGCACGTGCATCTGCAGGCCCGGGCGGCCGGAGAAGTCGATGACCACCCGCGACAGCGCTTCATCGAGCGGCACGTAGGCATGGCCGTAGCGACGGATGCCCTTCTTGTCGCCGATGGCTTTGGTAAAGGCCTGGCCCAGGGTGATACCCACGTCTTCCACCGTATGGTGGTCGTCGATATGCAGGTCGCCCTTGCTGACGATGTCCAGGTCGATCAGCCCGTGACGGGCGATCTGGTCCAGCATGTGCTCAAGGAAAGGCACGCCGATATCAAACCGGGCCTTTCCGGTGCCATCCAGGTTGATCGAGGCTTTGATCTGGGTTTCCAGAGTGTCGCGCTCGACAGACGCCTTACGTTCGGCCATCACCAGCTCCGCAAAATCATTGGGCGAAAAAGGCAGCCATTATAGGGGCGCGAGCGGCAAACAGAAACACAAGAGGTGACATCACTGACGGGCTGAATCCCGGGCTGTCGGTGATAGACATGTCCATACAAGCCTTTGCCATCACCCAAAACGACTGTGGGAGCGAGCTTGCTCGCGATGGCGGTGGGTCAGCAGACCATGATGTCGACTGACATACCTTCATCGCGAGCAAGCTCGCTCCCACACAAGCTCGCTCCCACAAGGGTTGCCCTGGCCCGATGGGTCAGGGCAACGGTCTTAGCGGAACAGCACCGCCGTCTTCTGCAGGGTCACCCACACACCCCACGCCAACGGAATGCCCACCACCAGCCAGGCGGCGATCGCCATGAGCTTGGTGCCCGGCGCGGCTTTCCACTCCAGCGACGTGGTGCTGTCGGCACCCTTGTCGTGGCCCAGCGCCTGTTCGGCGGCCAGTTCGGCGTCGCTCATGAAGTACTTGTCGGCGACCGGACGGACCATCAGGTTGCACAGGAAGCCCAGCACCAGCAGGCCGGCGAGGATGTACAAGGTGATGTCATAGGCCGCGGCGCGTTCAACGCCGATGCTCAGCTGATACTCACGCAGGTAGTTCACCAACACCGGACCCAGCACGCCCGCCGCAGCCCAGGCGGTCAGCAGGCGACCGTGGATCGCACCGACCATTTGCGTACCGAACAGGTCCGCCAGATAGGCCGGCACGGTGGCGAAACCGCCGCCGTACATCGACAGGATGATGCAGAACGCCGCCACGAACAGCGCGACGCTGCCCAGGTGACCCAGGTTCGGGATCAGCGCGTACAGGGCGAAGCCCAGGGCGAAGAACACGAAATAGGTGTTTTTACGACCCAGGTAATCCGAGAAGGACGCCCAGAAGAACCGGCCGCCGATGTTGAACAGGCTCAACAGACCGGTGAAGCCGGCCGCGATGGCCGCGATCTGGCCCAGTTGCGTAGCGTCCAACTGGCCGAACGGCAGGTCGTTGCCGAGCAACTTGCCACCGAACACTTCCTGCAACAGTGGCGAAGCCATGCCCAGGATGCCGATACCGGCCGATACGTTCAGGCACAGCACCAGCCATACCAGACGGAATTGCGGGGTTTTCCAGGCCACGTTCACGTGGACATGGCGATGGGTGATCATCGCGTTCGCGGCTTTCTTCGGCGCCGGGGTCCAGCCTTCAGGCTTCCAGCCGGTCGGCGGGACGCGGTACGACAAGGCGCCACCGATCATGAACACGAAGTAGATCGCGGCCATGACCAGGAAGCTCTGCCATACGCCCACGCTCGTCGGCGAAGCGAAATGGTTCATCAGCGCCGCGGCCAGTGGAGCACCGACCATCGCACCACCGCCGAAGCCCATGATCGCCATGCCGGTCGCCATGCCGCGCTTGTCCGGGAACCACTTGATCAGGGTCGACACCGGGGAGATATAGCCCAGGCCCAGGCCGATACCACCGATCACCCCGGAACCGACCCACATCAGCCAGATCTGATGGGTATAGATACCCAACGCGGAAATCAGCAGGCCACCGCACCAGCACAACGCCGATACAACGCCGGCCTTGCGTGGCCCGGCGTGTTCCAGCCAGCCACCCCAGATGGCTGCCGAGCAACCCAGGAAGATGAAGAACAGGGTGTAGATCCAGCCGAGCATCGAGATCGGCCAGTCACATTGGGACGAAAAGACTTGCGAGATGAAACTCATATCCGGTGCACAGGCCACAGGCTTGGTGATACCCAAGGCCTTGGACAGTGGCAGCCAGAACACCGAGAAGCCGTAGGCCATGCCGATGCACAGGTGAATGGCCAGTGCGGCCGGTGGAACCAGCCACCGGTTGAAACCGGGCTTGGCGATGATGCGTTCCTTGGAGAGGAACGCAGGCTGGTCGGCGACGCCGCCCGCCGTGATGCTCGTGCTCATTGTGTATCCCCCAGTTATTGGAATGGTCCGTCAGCCACGCGTCACCCTCAGCCTTCATTGCACGCAGGCATGGCTGTATTTTCCGGTGAAGCTCCATAGTGTGCGACATCAAGTCGCAGAAGGGCGGACGAACGGACAAAGATTATCATTTGATCGCAAAAGAAGAATCAAAGTGACATCACCTTTTTCGTGTCATCTGTCTTATCGCACGCTTGCTCGCTTTCTGTAGGGGGCGAACGGTTTATTTTTCAGCCATGCCTGCAAACTGGCCCCGGCGTGCGCCTGCAAGCCAGAGCACCGGGACAGCAATGGCCTGGCTGGCGGCGAAGATCGAAAAGCGATCGCCCAACGCACCGGCAATCCACAGCGTTATACTCCCAGGCTAAATTTTGAACTCAACCTACAAGGATTCGCCCATGAAAGCGTTCGGCAAAATCCTGGGTCTGGTACTTCTCGGGCTGTTGCTGATCATCGTGGCCCTGGGCTTTGCCCTGACCCACCTGTTCGATCCCAACGACTATAAGGAAGAGATCCGCCAGATAGCCCGCGACAAGGCCCACATCGAGCTGACCCTCAATGGCGATATCGGCTGGAGCCTGTTTCCATGGCTGGGTCTGGAATTGCACGATGCCAGCGTCGCGACCCTGGCCAATCCGACCCAACCTTTCGCCGACCTGCAGATGCTCGGTCTTTCGGTCCGGGTGCTCCCGCTGCTGCGCCGGGAAGTGCAGATGAGCGATGTGCGCGTCGAAGGCCTGAACCTGCGGCTCAACCGTGACAAGAACGGCCATGGTAACTGGGAAGACATCGGCAAGGTGCCGGCCTCGGCGACGACGGCGAACGCACCAGCAACGACGGAACAGTCCGCTCCCACCACCAGTGCCCCGGCGGAAAAACCGGCCCAGCCGACCCGCCTGGACATCGACAGCCTGACGGTGAACAACGCCCGGGTCGAATACGCCGACGAGCAGACCGGCAAGCTGTTCACCGCCGAAAGCATCCAGCTGAGCACCGGCCCGGTCCATGACTCCACCAACATCCCGGTCACCCTGACCGCGTTCCTGTCCAGCAACCAGCCGGCCGTGCGCGTGCGCACCGAGGTCACCGGCGAACTGCGCTACGAACGCGCCTTGCAGCGCTACAAGTTCGAAGACCTGAAACTGTCCGGCGAAGCCACGGGCGATCCCTTGCAGGGCAAGTCACTGAACTTCGCGGCCCAAGGCCAGTTGTTCCTGGACAAGGCAGCCAACGTCGCCGAATGGACCGGCATCAAGCTGTCCCTCAACCAGCTGCGCGCATTGGGTGAACTGAAGGTCAACGACCTCGACAAGACCCCACAATTGAACGGCGGCCTGTCGGTTGCCCAGTTCGACCTGGCTAACTTCGTCGACAGCATCGGCCAGACGTTGCCGGCCATGGCCGAAGGCAGCCTGGGCAAAGTCGAACTGGCCAGCCGCATTGCCGGCACGCCGACCAGCGTCGAATTCAACGACATCAACCTGAAGCTCGACGACAGCACCTTCAGCGGTCGTATCGCCGTGGAAGACTTTGCCAAACAGGCCCTGCGCGTGCAGCTCAAGGCCGACACCTTCAATGTCGACCGCTACCTGCCGCCAAAATCCGCCGAAGCCGACAGCTCCAAGGCGGCCCGCGAGGCCGAAGTCAGCAACACCGAAGCCAGCGCCATGGCCGGTGCAGGCAGCACACCGTTGCCGAGTGCTCCGACCCAGGGTGCCTGGAGCAACGACCGGCTGTTTCCGGTGGAGCGCCTGAGCAAGCTGGACCTCGATGCCGACCTGACCTTCGGGCAACTGACCCTGGATAAACTGCCGATCCAGAACGCCGCGCTCAAGGCCACCGGCCTGGGCGGCCTGCTGACCCTGGAGAACCTGCGGGGCGATCTGTACAGCGGCAACTTCGAAACCAAGGGCACCCTGGACGTGCGCCAACCTACCCCGCTGTTGAGCCTGCAA
This sequence comes from Pseudomonas sp. NFACC14, assembly GCF_900106885.1. Taxonomy (NCBI): domain Bacteria; kingdom Pseudomonadati; phylum Pseudomonadota; class Gammaproteobacteria; order Pseudomonadales; family Pseudomonadaceae; genus Pseudomonas; species Pseudomonas sp. NFACC14. Next base: position 165,912 of record NZ_FNOA01000010.1, on the reverse strand, counting down.
ACCCGTATCAACCGGGTCCCTGCCGAAAAGATCATCGAAAGCCAGGGCAAGAATCCGCCGGTCAAAGGCCTGGTCACCGTCAACAGTGCGATCACCGCCACCGGTAATAGCCAGAAGGCCCTGATCGACAGCCTCAACGGCAACGCCGGGTTCGTCATCAACGATGGCGTGCTGCTCAATGCCAACCTCGAACAGCAATTGTGCAAAGGCATCGCCACCCTCAATCGCAAGTCCCTCAGCGGCGAACCCCGGGGCAAGGACACGCCGTTCCAGCAACTCAACGGCAATCTCACCTTCACCAACGGCGTCGCCCACAACCCGGACCTGAAAGTCCGCGTCCCCGGCATGACCGTCAACGGCAACGGCGATATCGACCTGCGGGTGCTGGGCATGGATTACCGCGTCGGCGTCATCGTCGAAGGCGACAAGAGCGACATGCCCGACCCGGCCTGCCAGGTCAACGAACGCTACGTCGACGTCGAATGGCCATTGCGCTGCCGCGGTCCCCTGGAGCTGGGGGCGAAGGCCTGCCGCCTGGACAACGACGGGCTGGGCAAGGTCGCGGCGAAACTGGCCGGCGACCGCCTCGGCGACAAGATCGAGGAGAAGCTCGGCGACAAGGTCAGTCCCGAGCTGAAAGATGCGCTAAAGGGGCTGTTCAAGCGATGAGAGCCGAGCAGTTTTCCACCGCCGTACTGGACTGGTTCGACCGCCACGGGCGCCACGATTTGCCTTGGCAGCAAGACATCACTCCCTATCGGGTGTGGGTCTCGGAAATCATGTTGCAGCAGACCCAGGTCAGTACCGTGCTCAACTACTTCGACCGGTTCATGGCCTCGCTGCCCACCGTTCAAGCCCTGGCCGCCGCGCCGGAGGACGAAGTGCTCCACCTGTGGACCGGGCTGGGTTATTACACCCGCGCGCGCAACTTGCAAAAAACCGCGAAAATCGTCGTCGAGCAGTACGGCGGCGAATTCCCCCGGGACGTGGAAAAACTCACCGAGCTGCCGGGGATCGGCCTGTCCACCGCCGGCGCCATCGCCAGCATCAGCATGGGTCTGCGGGCGCCGATCCTCGATGGCAACGTCAAGCGGGTGCTGGCGCGCTTCACCGCCCAGGAAGGCTACCCGGGCGAACCCAAGGTGGCGAAACAGCTGTGGGCCACCGCCGAGCGCTTCACGCCGCAAGACCGGGTCAACGCCTACACCCAGGCGATGATGGACCTGGGCGCCACACTTTGTACCCGCAGCAAGCCCAGTTGCCTGCTCTGCCCACTGAAACAGGGCTGCGAGGCTCATATGCTGGGCCTGGAAACCCGCTACCCGATTCCCAAGCCTCGTAAAGAGGTGCCCAAAAAGCGCACCTTGATGCCGATGCTGGCCAACCACGAAGGCGCGATCCTGCTTTACCGTCGCCCTTCCACCGGGCTATGGGGCGGGCTGTGGAGCCTGCCGGAACTCGACGACCTCGACGACCTGCAACACCTGGCCCTGCAACACTCGCTGGAACTGGGCAGCCAACACGAGATGCCAGGCCTGGTGCATACCTTCAGCCACTTCCAGTTGGCGATCGAACCCTGGCTGGTCCGGGTCCGGGAAACCGGCCATCACGTGGCCGAGGCCGACTGGCTCTGGTATAACCTCGCCACCCCGCCGCGCCTGGGCCTTGCCGCCCCGGTCAAAACCTTGCTCGAACGCGCGGCCGCCGTAATGAACGCAGGAGAGTTGCAATGACCCGCACCATCATGTGCCGCAAGTACAAAGAAGAACTGGAAGGCCTGGAACGTGCACCGTTCCCGGGGGCCAAGGGCCAGGACATCTACGACAATGTTTCGGCCAAGGCATGGGCCGACTGGCAGAAACACCAGACCCTGCTGATCAATGAAAAACGCCTGAACATGATGAACGCCGAAGATCGCAAATACCTTCAGGGCGAGATGGACAAGTACTTTTCCGGCGAAGATTACGCCAAGGCCGAAGGCTACGTACCGCCATCCGAATAAGCTGTTCAGCGCGGGGGCGGATCGTAAGCGACGGTAATAGTTAAATTTTTTTTGAGAACTTGCTTGACGCCCCCCTGAAAAACCCGTTTAATGCGCCCCGTTGCCCAGATAGCTCAGTCGGTAGAGCAGGGGATTGAAAATCCCCGTGTCGGCGGTTCGATTCCGTCTCTGGGCACCAAATACCGAAAACCCCGATCAAGCAATTGATCGGGGTTTTTTATTGCCCGGCATTTCCTTCCTCCGCCTTGTCGACTCAGCTACATTCGTCCGCTCCCCTCTGGCAAGCGAGTCGACATGGACATCACCGGCATCCCCTTCGGTACTACCGATTGGTCAAGCATCGAACCCACCGAGCACAAAGGCGTCACCGGAACCGCCTATTGGCGCACGCGGCAATTCGGGAACATTCGAGTACGGATGGTGGAATACACCGCCGGGTATCTGGCCGACCATTGGTGCACCAAGGGCCACATCCTGTTTTGCCTCAAGGGCGAGCTCAATACTGAACTCGAAGACGGTCGGCAATTTTCGCTCAAGCCCGGCATGAGCTATCAGGTGGCCGACCAGGCCGAGCCTCATCGCTCCTCCACCTCATCAGGGGCTACGCTCTTCGTCGTGGATTGAGATTCGAAGCGCCCGCGCTGAAGCTGTAGGATAGATGGCCTTATCCATCAGGAATCCGACCATGTCATCGGCGAACAAACAGCACAAGCGCAGCCAGCGCGCCAAGGCGAAAGCCAAGCAGAACCGCACTCGGCGTGCTGCTGCGCCGAACGATTTCCTGGACCCGAACGACGAGCGCATCGATCTGGAAACCGTGGACCTGACGGAGCTGTTCCAACTCATGAGTGCCGCCGAAAAGGTCAGCCAGAAGGCGATGTGCGAAGCGTTCCTGGCCCATCCCCTGCTGGCGCTGGTGCTGGAACAGGAAGGTGAGGAAGAAGCGACCGACTTCATCATTACCGCCTTGATCGAATACCGCCGCCTGACCACGGGCGTGGATGAGCAGACCGCGCTGGACTGGGTGGAAAGCAAGCCATTCCAGGCCGATTATGTGGCTGCGTCCCAGGCACTGGCCCAAGGCTCGATCTGACCGTCATTCCGCCTAGCGCTTTTGTGATGAAGGCGCTTGCGGTGGACGACAATCCTCAGGGATAGCTCCTACAAGCCAGGGTCAATCGCCTTGAGTTCGAGCAAGGAGGCGCCGAACGGGCGGCTTATGGAAAACGTCTGCTGCCGTCGCTGGCGAAAGTGCTGACGGCGCGGTTTGGGAAGGAAGTTCCCGATTTGGAACGCAGTGCGTACCGAATTGAGCTGGACCCATTACCGTACGCTTTTGCGCGTAGAAAACGACAACGCCCGACATTGGTACATGAACGAAGTGGCCATCCAAAAACCGGTCCACCTGCGCCCTGGAACGCCAGATCGGCACCTTCTATTACGAACGCCTGCTGGCCAGTCGCGACAGGCCGGCGGTGGAGCAGGAGGCCCTCGTCAATCTCAAGGAACAGAACCTCGGCCCCAGGGATCTCGTCAGGGATCCGGTAGTGCTGGAGTTTCTCCGGCTGCCCAATGCCGGCACTCTTGATGACTGCATCCCCCAAAACCCATGTAAGATTTATGCGTTTTTTTCAGCAACGCTCCAGCCAAAGAACTCTATCCTGCATGTCATCGGCCGCACCCTACCCTTCTCTGATCCAGGCATTGCGGAGCGAAACCGCTGAACTGCACGTCGCCTTGGAAAAACGCCTGCCGTTTTTCTCCGAACAACTGGACTTCGATCTGTATCGGCGCCTGATGGCGGCCTACTACGGTTTCTATCAACCGTTGGAACAACGTCTTCATGTACTTGCACTGACGCCGATCGGGCTGGACCAATCCCTACGGATCAAACTTCCGGTGCTGCGGGCGGACCTCACGGCTCTGGGTCTGGAAGCAGCCGCTATCGACGCGCTGCCCACCTGCCAGGCGTTACCGCTGATCGACTCCCGTGCCGCCGCACTCGGCGTATCCTACGTGCTGGAAGGCGCAACGCTCGGGGGGCAGATCCTGCGGCGCAGGGTGGTCGAGAAGCTCGGGCTTGACGCCTCCAGCGGAGCAGCCTTCCTCAACGTGTATGGCGAGCTCACTGGCCGACGCTGGAAGGATTTCCTCCAATACCTGGACGACAGGAACCTTGGCGAGGCCCAGGTGTTCGAAGTCACACGTGCCGCCAAGGCGACGTTCTCCCATTTTGAACACTGGCTGGACAGCCAAAAGGTATTGTTATGAACACGGAAAACCAGGAAGCCTTCGAAGAACTGCTGGCCAATTGCGCAGACGAACCGATTCGCTTTCCCGGGACCATCCAGCCTCATGGCGTGTTGCTGATGCTGTCCGAGCCCGATTTCGTGATCCGTCAGGTCAGCGCCAACGTGTTGCAATTGATGGCGCAGGATCCCCACAGGCTGGTGGGCCAGACACTCGACGCCCTGTTGGGGCTGGAACAGGCCGAGGCGATCCTCATCGCCTGTCGTGCCGCCCCGGAAAGCGACAACGTGCCCGTGGCCATTGTGGTGAACCAGCAGCGTTTTGATGCCCTGGTGCATCGCCATCAGGGCGCCCTGATCGTCGAATTGGAACAGCACCTGAGCGACTATCGCCCCGAAGGGGTCAGCGGCGAGGCCAACATGGGCCGCATGTTGCAACGCCTGCAAAGTGCGAAAACCCTCCAGGCCCTGTACGAAATCAGCGTGCGGGAGATCCAGGCCATGACCGGTTACGACCGGGTGCTGATCTATCGCTTCGAGGAAGAAGGCCACGGCCAGGTGATTGCCGAGGCCAGCGCGCCGTCGATGGAGCTCTACAAGGGCCTGTTTTTCCCGGCGTCGGATATTCCCGAACAGGCGCGCGAGCTGTATCGCATCAACTGGCTACGGATCATCCCCAACGCCGACTACACGCCGGTGCCGCTGATTCCGGAGTTGCGGCCCGACACCCAGGCACCCCTGGACTTGAGTTTTGCCACGCTGCGCAGCGTCTCGCCGATCCACCGCCAGTACATGAAAAACATGGGCGTGCTGTCGTCCATGAGCATCTCGTTGATGGAAGGCGAACGCTTGTGGGGGCTGATCAGTTGCGGCAATCGCCAACCGCTGCTGGTGCCCCATGAAATGCGCATGGCCTGCCAGACCATCGGCCAGGTGCTGTCATTGCAGATCAGCGCCATGCAAGCCCTGGAGCTGACTCGGCAACGGGACGCCAAGCTGGAAGACCTCAAGGTCCTCGCCGCAGTCATGGCCGAGTCCAGCGACAACGTCTTCGATGGCCTGTCCCAAGAGCCGCAACGCCTCATGGAGTTGACCGGCGCCAGTGGCGTCGCGATATTCGAGGACAACAAGCTGCACCGTCACGGCCAGTGCCCGGAACCGGAGCAGATCCGCGAGCTGCACAAATGGATCCTGGAAACCGGCAAGCCGGTGTTCTCTCACCACAACCTGAGCAGCGTGTTCCCTGCGGCCCAGGCGTATCAGGACGTGGCGAGCGGCGTGCTGGCGATCCACTTGCCCAAGCCTGTGGAAAACGGCGTGCTGTGGTTCCGCCCGGAGGTCAAGCAAACCCTCCAATGGAGCGGCGATCCACAAAAACCCCTGGACCTGGAAAACAGCGAGACCGGTCTGCGCCTGCGGCCCCGGACGTCTTTCGAGATCTGGAAAGTCGAAATGGCCGGCATCAGTACCAAATGGACCCATGGCGATCTGTTCGCCGCCAACGACTTGCGGCGCTCGGCCCTGGAAAACGACCTGGCCCGCCAGGTGCGCAAGGAGCGCCTGGCCGTGCAGGCCCGCGATGAACTGGTGGCCGTGGTGTCCCATGACCTGCGCAGCCCGATGACGGTCATTTCCATGCTCTGCGGCATGATGCAAAAGGCTTTCAGTTCCGACGGTTCCCACAGCTCCAAGCGGATCGCCTCAGCCATCGACACCATGCAACAGGCTACCAGCCGCATGAATGCCCTGTTGGAGGACCTGCTCGACACCTCGCGCATCGACGCCGGGCGCTACACCATCAATCCCCAGCCGATGGACGTCAGCCAGATCTTCGAAGACGCCTGCTCGCTGCTGACGCCGCTGGCCACTGCCAAGGCCATCGACATCTCCTTCCAGGCCGAACCGAACCTGAGAATCAATGCCGACCCCGAACGGCTGTTCCAGGTGCTGTCCAACCTGATCGGCAACGCCATCAAGTTCACCCCGCAGCAGGGCTCCGTGGGCATCAGTGCGATGTCCGTCGGGAACGAGATCGTGTTCAGCGTCCGTGACACCGGTGAAGGGATTGTGCCAGAGCAGTTGCCCCATGTTTTCGAGCGCTACTGGACGACCAAGGAGGGCAACCCGAACGGCACCGGGCTGGGGTTGTACATTTCCAAGGGGATTGTCCAGGCCCATGGCGGTAAACTGCATGCCGAAAGCCAGCCAGGCCAGGGCAGCGAATTCCGCTTCACCGTGCCGAAAATCGACTGAGCCGGGCACCACCCCCTAATGAATTGGAAACCGAAGCCCAATGGCCTCACTGAACAAACAGCAAAAACGCGCCAAGCGCGCCAAAGACAAAGCCAAGCAAATCCGCATGAGCGGGCGCAAATCGATCCCGATGTATGGCGATCCGGCCCACGCCACCGCCCAGCCACCGGTCTACGTGCTGGAACTGTTCGCCAAGCTGCGCGAAGCCGAGGCCGTCAGCCGCAGTGAAATGCTCGATACGCTGCTTACGTCCCTGAGCGTGATGATCATCGAACGCCCAGGCCTGCTCGACCTGAAGAACGCTGAAAACGAGGGTATGGCGGCGACCAACTTGGCCGCCGACATGCTGGTAGACTACCGCATGTGGGTCGATGACATGGACCGCGAGACCGCCCAGCGCTGGCTCAGCACTCCGGAGTTCATCAAGGACTTCAGCGAAGCGCTGGACCGCTATCGCCAGACCCAGGAAGAACCCACCAGCGAATAAGCCGCTCGGCTATTCGTCACTGTTCCAATGGAACACCAGGTTGCGCGCGGCCCCGCTGCCTACCTCAGCAGTGTCGCGTCGCGCCTCCCCGTTGCGCGTCGCCACCACGTTGTACTTGCCCGGCGGCAATTGCACATAAACCAGCGGCCCCGCATCGCTGAGCGTCAGCAATGTTTGTCCCGATGCGTTCTGCACGGTGACGTCCACATCCGGGACGTATTTGTTTTCCGGGCCTATCGCGAATGTCATGTGCAGGTTATAGCCATGGGCCTGCCCGATGGCCCGGGCTTCGTCCTCGCCGATACCCCCGGACAGATAAGTGATGCCGTTCTGTTGCTGTGGCTGGACCTGCACGCCAGCACTGTCTACCGGGGCCAGGTTCGTAGCGTTGAGCATGATCGGGAACAACAGCGCGCCGAGCAGAAGAAAGGGCAGTAAAAAGTAATGGTTATGCTTCATGGCGAGGACTCCAAGTACTGGAAACAGCTCATGAGTTCTCTTTTGATTTTGATTACGCGGCAAGGTTTAGATCTATTGGCTATGAACGGAAACCGAGAAACCACTCAAAGCACAGCGACACGCTCATCCGGTTAACCCTTCCAACCCCCGCCCAAAGCTGGCACCATCGCGCCTTTTTTCACGCGACTCCCCGGGCTTTTCACCGGTAGACAGGGTTCAAACGGCCGTTCGGTTGTTGATGGCGCGACAGACTGCTGTGCCGATGCGACAACCTGCCACACATCCCCGGTTTACCAGCCGAAGCGCTGTTGGCTGTCATTCGGACGCATGCTAGCTTGGCCGCCTCGCCAAGGAAGGCAGCCAACAGCAAGGGAGCACACACCATGAGGACCGCACATGGCCCAGGCCACGCCCGCGCTTGAAATCCGCAACCTGCACAAACGCTACGGACAGCTGGAGGTGCTCAAGGGCGTCTCGCTGACCGCCCGCGACGGCGATGTGATCTCGATCCTCGGATCCTCCGGGTCCGGCAAGTCCACGTTCCTGCGCTGCATCAACCTGCTGGAGAACCCCAATCAGGGCCAGATCCTGGTGGCCGGCGAAGAGCTCAAGCTCAAGGCCGTGAAAAACGGTGAACTGGTGGCCGCCGACGGCAAACAGATCAACCGCCTGCGCAGCGAGATCGGTTTTGTGTTTCAGAACTTTAACCTTTGGCCGCACATGAGCGTGCTCGATAACATCATCGAAGCCCCGCGCCGGGTGCTCGGCCAGAGCAAGGCCGAAGCCGTCGAAGTGGCCGAGGCCTTGTTGGCGAAGGTCGGCATCGCCGACAAGCGCCACGCCTACCCGGCCGAACTGTCGGGCGGCCAGCAGCAACGCGCCGCCATCGCCCGCACCCTGGCAATGCAGCCCAAGGTGATTCTGTTCGACGAACCCACCTCCGCTCTTGACCCGGAAATGGTCCAGGAAGTACTTAGTGTGATCCGCGCCCTGGCCGAAGAAGGACGCACCATGCTGCTGGTCACCCATGAAATGGGCTTCGCCCGTCAGGTTTCCAGCGAAGTCGTGTTCCTTCATCAAGGCCTGGTCGAGGAGCAAGGATCGCCACAGCAGGTCTTCGAGAACCCGCTTTCGGCGCGCTGCAAACAATTCATGTCCAGCAACCGCTAACGGAGCAGTACAGATGCAGACCTACAAAAAATTCCTCCTGGCAGCAGCCGTCAGCCTGGTGTTCTCGGCCAACGCCATGGCGGCCGATAAACTGAAGATGGGCATCGAAGCCGCCTATCCGCCGTTCAACAACAAAGACGCCAGCGGCCAGGTCGTGGGGTTCGATAAAGACATCGGCGACGCCCTGTGCGCCAAGATGAAAGTCGAGTGCGAAGTCGTCACCTCCGATTGGGACGGCATCATCCCGGCCCTGAACGCCAAGAAATTCGACTTCCTGATTTCCTCGCTGTCGATCACCGAGGAACGCAAGCAGGCGGTGGATTTCACCGACCCGTACTACTCCAACAAACTGCAGTTCATCGCGCCAAAAAGCGCCGAGTTCAAGACCGATAAGGACTCGCTCAAAGGCAAGGTCATCGGCGCACAACGGGCGACCCTGGCCGGCACCTGGCTGGAAGACGAACTGGGTAGCGACATCACCACCAAGCTCTACGACACGCAGGAAAACGCTTATCTGGACCTGACCTCTGGCCGCGTCGATGCGATCCTGGCGGACAAATACGTCAACTATGACTGGCTGAAAACCGAGGCCGGCCGCGCCTACGAATTCAAGGGCGACCCGGTGGTGGAAAGCGACAAGATCGGCATCGCCGTGCGCAAGGGCGACAACGAGTTGCGCAACAAACTGAACGCCGCGCTCAAGGAAATTGTCGCCGACGGCACCTACAAGAAAATCAACGACAAGTACTTTCCGTTCAACATCTATTGATGCTGACGTACCCGGCCGGCGCTGCCACACCGCAGCGCCGGCCCTTAGCAAAGCCTGCCGCGATATGAACACACACCCATGATGATCGATCTCCACGGATTCGGCCCGGCGCTCGCCGCTGGCGCACTGATGACCGTCAAACTGGCACTCTCGGCCCTGTGCCTGGGGCTGGTGCTCGGCCTGCTCGGCGCCTTGGCCAAAACCTCGCCATACAAGCCATTGCAATGGCTTGGCGGCACTTACTCGACACTGGTTCGTGGCATTCCGGAATTGCTCTGGGTGCTGTTGATCTACTTCGGTACCGTCAACCTGATGCGTGCGCTGGGCGAGTACCTGGGCATGCCTGACCTTGCCCTCAACGCCTTCGCCGCCGGTGTCATTGCCCTGGGCCTGTGCTTTGGCGCCTACGCCACGGAAGTGTTTCGCGGCGCGATCCTGGCAATTCCCAAGGGCCACCGTGAGGCCGGCGTCGCCCTGGGCCTGTCGAAGTGGCGAATCTTCACCCGACTGATCATGCCGCAGATGTGGCGCATCGCCCTGCCGGGCCTGGGTAACCTGTTCATGATCCTGATGAAGGACACCGCGCTGGTCTCGGTGATCGGCCTGGAAGAAATCATGCGCCACGCACAGATTGGCGTGACCGTGTCCAAGCAACCGTTCACCTTCTATATGGTCGCAGCGTTCATGTACCTGGGGCTGACGGTGCTCGCCATGATCGGCATGCACCTGCTGGAACGACGCGCCGCCCATGGATTTGCCAGGAGCACCCAATGAACTGGGACGTCATCATCAAGTGGCTGCCGAAGCTGGCCCAGGGCGCGACACTGACCCTGGAGCTGGTGGCCATCGCCGTGATCGCCGGGCTGCTGCTGGCGATTCCGCTGGGCATCGCCCGCTCTTCGCGCCTGTGGCAGGTGCGGGCATTGCCCTACGCCTACATCTTCTTTTTCCGTGGCACGCCGCTGTTGGTTCAGCTGTTTTTGGTCTACTACGGCCTGGCGCAGTTCGATGCCGTGCGCAGCAGCGCGCTGTGGCCGTACCTGCGGGACCCGTTCTGGTGCGCCACGGTCACCATGACCTTGCACACCGCCGCCTACATCGCCGAGATCCTGCGCGGCGCGATCCAGGCCATCCCAAAGGGCGAGATCGAAGCCGCACGAGCCCTGGGCATGTCGCGACCCAAGGCATTGTTCTACATCATGCTGCCCCGTGCTGCCCGCATCGGCCTGCCGGCCTACAGCAACGAAGTGATCCTGATGCTCAAGGCCAGCGCCCTGGCGAGCACCGTGACCCTGCTGGAACTCACCGGCATGGCCCGCACCATCATTGCCCGGACCTACCTGCCGGTGGAGATCTTCTTCGCCGCCGGCATGTTCTACCTGCTGATGTCCTTCCTGTTGGTGCAAGGCTTCAAGCAGCTGGAGCGCTGGTTGCGCGTCGATGCCTGCCAAGGGCGCTGACAGCGGCGTGCTGACGGGCGAGGAGGCATTGCTCGCCCGCTTCACGGCGCTGGACGTTTTTCTCACCACGCACCAGGCGCTGTGGAAACCACGTCCGTTCACCCACCTGCAGCTGCCTTGGGAAACGTCCCACCCGGAATTGGCCCGATGGCTACGCCAGCGTTCGCTGGAAGCGGCGGAAAATGATCATCATCAGCCGTGGTTGATGGAAGACGCACCCGCGCCGTTCCCGGAATTGGCCGCTATCTCTCGCACATTGAGCGCTGTCGCAGAATTGCCCGCCAGCACACTCGCTGCCCCAAGCCATCGCCTGAACGTGGACGTGCCCGGGCGCAAATGGCAGCAGATCGAAGCCTTCGCCAGCCGCCTGCACTTCACCGCCCAACCGACCCACTGGCTCGATTGGTGTGCCGGCAAGGGTCACCTCGGTCGACGTCTGTTGCACGGTGAACAGCAACTGACTTGCCTGGAATACGACCCCGCACTGGTCGCCAGCGGCCAACAACTGAGCCAGCGCCATCACCTTCCCGCCACGCACCTGCAACAAGACGTGCTAGCGGCGGACGCCGCCCAGGCGCTCCACCCCGAACACACTCCCGTAGCCCTGCACGCCTGTGGCGACCTGCATGTGCACTTGATGCAACTGGCCAGCGCCGCTGGCTGTGCACAACTGGCTATCGCACCGTGCTGTTACAACCGCATCAACGCCGAGCACTATCAAGCGCTGTCCGACGCCGCCAAGGGCTCCGCCCTACAGCTGTCGCTCGACGATCTCAGCCTGCCGCTGACCGAAACCGTCACCGCTGGCGCGCGCGTCAGAAGACAACGGGACCACTCCATGGCCTGGCGCCTGGGCTTCGACTTGCTGCAACGGCAACTCAGAGGACGCAACGACTACTTGCCCACGCCGTCACTCCCCAGCGCATGGCTGGAAAAATCCTTCGCTCAGTACTGCACCGATCTGGCAGCCCTGAAAGACTTATCCACAGTCGGCACGCCTGATTGGCTCGCCCTGGAGGCAGCGGGCCATCAGCGCCTGGCCGAGGTGCGCAACCTGGAGTTACTGCGAGGTCTTTTCCGACGGCCGCTAGAGCTTTGGCTGGTGCTGGACCGGGCACTTTTCCTTACGCAAAAAGGCTACGACGTTCGCCTTGGCACCTTCTGCGAAACCCCACTGACGCCGCGCAATCTGCTGTTGCTGGCAGAGCGTTACTGAGGCGAAACAGCCTGTGGATAACTCTGTTGATGAAATAAACCCGAATCCAAGAAATCCGTGATTTCCTGACCGAATCAGCATTGGTCATTTTTTGTTCATATGGATAAAAAACCATGAAAACAGGCATTTGCGACGAAACGCGAAAGCGGTCACAAAATCGCAAGAGGCCCTGCGCCTCATCGCGCCCGTTGTGCATAAGCGTCCAAGCAAAACGACATAACCGCCGAATTCAGTGCTGCCCCGCGCCAACAATTGCGTCCTCCGCGCCCGTGCTATACAACAGCCCCACGTATCGTGATTGACACAATGCCGACACACTCAAGGACTGGCCGTGACGTTCATTTCCTACGCACAAAACTTCGAAGACATACGCCTGTGGCGCGCCCTTCAATCGGTGGAAAACGGCTTTTACCTCGACGTCGGCGCCAACCATCCGACAGATGATTCAGTCACCCGAGCGTTTTACGACCGCGGCTGGCGTGGCATCAACATCGAACCGGTGCCGGCCTACTACGACGCTCTCTGTCAACAACGCCCCCACGACACCAACCTGCAATGCGTGGCCGGTGAAAACGCCGAAAGCCTGACCTTCTACACCATCGCCGACACGGGTCTGTCCACGGTAGAAGCCAGCGTCGCCCAACAGCACCGCGACGCCGGCATGGACGTGCGCAACCAGACCGTCCAATCCCGCACCCTGGCCTCCATCTGCGAACAATACGCCCAGGACCGTCCCATCCACTTCCTGAAAATCGACGTCGAAGGCCACGAAGAAACCGTGCTGCGCGGCATGGACTTCAGCCGCTGGCGCCCCTGGATCATCCTCATCGAAACCCCGTGGGCCCGCGACCAAACCTGGGAGCACCTGGTCACCGACGCTGGCTACCAGGCCATCCTGTTCGACGGCATCAACACCTACTACCTCGCCGAAGAACACCTGGCCCTCAAACCCGCCTTCGACATCCCACCGTGCAACCTCGACGGCTTCCAACTCTGCAAAGGCCACAAATTCAGCCACCCCATCGACGACACCGACCAACAACTCAACGCCGCCCTGCAACGCGCCGAACAGGCCGAAGCCCAACTCCACGCCATCCAAAACAGCCGCACCTGGCGAGCCCTGAACAAACTGCGCAACCTGCTGCACCGTGCCTAAGCCGGACCTGCGCAAAAATAGTCAGAATTCAGGGGTTTACAGAACGCACCCAATCGCTATAATCGTCGCCCACACGCCGGTATAGCTCAGTTGGTAGAGCAACTGACTTGTAATCAGTAGGTCCCGGGTTCGACTCCTGGTGCCGGCACCATACAAGGTTCCAGAGAAGGCTTTCAAAATCTCTGATCCCCCCGAAAAACCCGCCTTCTGGCGGGTTTTTTCGTTTTGGCGTTCCATCGGTTTCCGTCAGAAACTGGTGGATTCCAACCGTTTTAAGGGTAGAGTTTGGGATAAAGGTCACTTCGATAAAAGGGAGTACCCTTATGTCGCGCACCACTGCTCCACTCTCTGATTCGGCTTGCCGCTCAGCCAAGCCCACCGACCGCGCCTACAAGCTTTTCGACGGCGACGGCCTCTACCTTCTAGTCCAACCCAATGGCCGCAAAGGCTGGCGGCTCCGTTACGTCAAACCTGACGGACGCGAAGGACTGACCTCGTTCGGCAACTACCCCGTTATTGGCCTCGCCGATGCACGCCGCAAGCGCTTGGAGACCAAGCGAATGCTGGCGGATGGCATTGACCCCATAGAGACCAAGCACCAAGCCAAGGCGCAAGCCGTGATCAAAGGCAGAACCTTTGAAAGCGTTGCGCTGGACTGGCACACGGAAATGTCGGCCAAGTGGGCACCAGGCCACTCCAAGACTGTAATGAGTCGCCTCAAAACCCACGTGTTCCCGCTGATCGGCGCACGCGCCATTGTTGATCTCGACACCCATGACCTTATGCAGCCCTTGGAAGCGATCAAGAAGCGCGGAACGATAGACGTTGCTTTAAGGGTACAAAACTACCTGCAGAGCATCATGCGCGAGGCAAAACGCCTCCGGCTTATCACCGCAAACCCTGCTTACGACCTCGAAGGCTTGATCAAAGCCCCGCGGGTGGTACATCGCCCCGCTCTACCCTTATCGCGACTGCCGGAACTACAGGAGCGGATCGACACCTATAAAGGCCGGGCACTTACCCGTCTGACGGTGATGCTGTCGCTGCATGTGTTTGTACGATCCAGCGAGCTGCGTTTCGCACGCTGGAGCGAGTTCGACCTCAAGCGCGGCACCTGGGAGATACCGGACACTCGACCCGCGTTGGAGGGAGTACCCTTTTCCACAAGGGGTACGAAGATGGCCGGGGACATCCACCTTGTACCCTTATCGCCGCAAGCAGTGGCGCTACTCGAAAAAATCCATGCGCTCACAGGTAACTTCGCATTGGTCTTCGCAGGCGATGCCAAACCCTGGAAGCCCATGTCCGAAAATACCGTGAACAACGCGCTACGGACGATGGGATACGACACCAAAACCGATATCTGCGGGCATGGGTTTCGTTCGATGGCCTGCAGCGCACTGATCGAGTCAGGACTGTGGTCGGAGACCGCCATTGAAAGGCAGATGAGCCACAAGGAACGCAACAACGTCCGTGCCGCCTACATCCACAAGGCCGAGTTCATCGAAGAGCGCAGGCTGATCATGAACTGGTGGAGCCGGTACCTGGAGGCCAACCGTCAGGAGCATGTCACTCCACACGAATTCGCAAATCAGATTGGGGCGAATGTTACTCGGATGAAGGCGAAGCGGATCATTGATTGAATCCGCCCGCCCCTAGATCCCTGAGGTAATCCCACTATGGGAAGACGCCTAAAACCTCAGGAGTCAAGATCTGAAGCCCAATCCCCGACAGCAGACTTGTACCCAGCAAGAAGAGAGCTACTTTCAACACCAAGCGAATACCACCGCCGAGCCCTTTATGACGCAACAAGTAACTGGCAACAATCTTCCTGTAAGCATCACCGTGGCTAAACGCATAGGCGATCGCTATCGCGAAGACAAACCATGCAGCGCGCTCAGGATGAGGCATTGTGATTATGGTCAACGCCAAACCAACACAAACAAAACCAATGCTATTCACTTTCTTGAAATAGCTCTTGGCGATGGCTTCATCTTCATCGTCCAGAAAGAAATTCGGTCTCATTGATATGCCCCTTTTGAGATCACAGTGCCGATCACCATGTCATCTAGTCACAGATTAAGAACTCTCTCTGACCGTTGCCACCCGAAGCAGGCGCATTTCTCCCACAAATCGGCAGGAGCATGTCACTCCGCACGAATTTGCGAACCAGACCGGAGCGAACGTCACTCGCCTAAAAGCAAAACGTGGCGCAATCGAGTAAGCGCTCGGTCTTCAAATCTCAGTGATCCGCTTGTCCACGCGGGTCCATCCAAGCAGGGCTGCAAAGCCGCCCTGCTTGGATGGACCTCACTTAAAAAATCTAAAGCCCACACAACTGTCTGTGGAAAACCACAGATTTCCACCGCTGGATAATTTCATCCACAGCCGCAGAACTCCCAAAAATTCGAGCCTTGACCCGAATTATCCACAGGCGTAGAAAAGATCGGGCAAAGCTCTGTCGTTGACAGCAACCCAGGTAGCCAGAACCTTTAAGGCTACGCCACACCGTGGTGGTTCTCCCAAAGTGCGATTAGCGTCCGGCGGCTCGCACGGTCACAGCGATGTGATGGATGCCTACTTTTAACAGTGTGCCCACTGCGGCAACTCACTCCCTTTCATAGCTGCCCTGCAGCAACCTATCCGCTTGGCCATTTCATTGCGCCAACCTGCACCCGTCTCTTTCTCCTGGAAAGAGACGGGCGCTCCTACCGCTGCTGCAGCCCAACTCGTAAAAGGCTTTGCGGCATTCCCCCTAGTGACAATCGGCGTGACAAACACCGAAGTCGCCAGCAACAGCGATGCCGATGATGGTGCCGCAGCCCTCGGAATGGACTGCACCTGATTGACAGTCAGGCATGCCCCGGTCATCGCTTCACTGCCTTCACCCGACTTAGGATCTCGCGGCATTGGTCTCGTCAGCCAGCGCAGCCTCCACCCGCCCACGTCTTCGGAAGTGTTCAGGAGGCTAGATTATGAGTTGCCCAAGCTCCCGGTCGTAAAGAGCCGCCAGTCCGGCGTTAGTGGACAACCCTCACAGGTCGCAGGGACCTTGATCCCTGATAACACTCAACATTCTTGGCGGGATGACGTGGGGCGAGGATCGGAGTTCGGATGATGAGGTGACTGACATGGCATTGGTGGGTAGACGCAATGGCCGCAATTTCGGCTACGGCAGGCAATTGAGCTATGCAGGGCCGCAGGCGCTGAAAGATATGTTCGGCGGTGGCCACTACGGCACGGTCAAGGCGCACAGTGATCGGTGGCTTGCATTCGTGAAGTGGTGCCGGTCAGAAGCGGGGCCCGGCGTCAACGATGCCCGGCAGATTGATCGCGAGATGTTGTCAGACTATGCCGCATACCTTCGCGGGCTGGTTGAGCACGGCGACCTAGCCATCAGCACTGCGCAAAACCGGCTATCCAGTGTTAACAGGACCATGGCGGCGCTTCGCGGTGATCAGTATGTAAAAGTGCCAAGTCCGCGCAATGCGTTGGGTATGCAACGAACCGGGGTTCGTCAATCGGTGCCGCAGGGCCAAGATCGCGAACACATACAGCGAATAGTCGAGGCGCTTTGCAGCCATCAACATCTAAGGGCCGCGGCGATCGTGCAGCTGGCACGAGCCACCGGTATGCGTTTGCGTGAGGCCATCTTGGCTGATCTGTCACGGTTGAGCCGCGAGGCTGAAAGCTTAGCCAAGATCAACATTCAGGACGGCACCAAAGGCGGCCGCGCCGGTGCATCAGCACATCGCTGGATTGCGGTGGACGACCATATTCGTGGCGCGCTTGAGTTTGCGAAGCAGGTGTCGCCTGCTGGTAGCCGGAACCTGATTGCGCCAAGCGAAAGTTATTTGAATGTTCTGCAGGAAGTCGTCCGCCCTGCACGGGACATTCTTCATGCATCCAACCTCAAAGGCTTTCATGAGCTCCGGGCGGCGTACGCATGCGAACGCTATGAGCAGATCACCCAGCATCGCGCACCTATCAACGGAGGTAAATGTAGCCAGGTAGATCGGTGCCTTGATCGTGAGGCACGGAGGCAAATCAGCTATGAGCTCGGGCACGGTCGGATCGATGTGGTCGGCGCCTACATTGGGAGGCACACATGAGTAAGTCATTCGATATGGAACTGTTCTTGACTGGCGTGCTGACCGGATCGCATGCGACCCGGCAACGTCATTTACGTCAGGCGAAGCTAATCCAAACGGAAATTGCAAAGCGTTGGCAGCGAGAGACGCCTTGGGCTTGGCAGAGAAAGCATGTGGCTTGGTTTCTCGAACATCGCATGAGCCAGCGCAGTGAGGCGGCGCGGTATTACTACCTGCTGACGATCCGGCTGCTCGCTCGACGCCTAGAAACATCATGGATTTTCAATCTCTGAGTCGGACCTGGTCTTGATAGTCACGGCCGACAGCAATCGGCCGAGGCTGTGTAAAAACATTTTTCAGCGCGACAGGTACTCAAAACCGGACTGGAAATCGCGCTTCTACGCAAAATCCACATCTGCTGACGTGCCGATAAATTTCAGATTTAACGTAGACGCGCGCACCTCAATTTTGGCGAAGCGTTTTTACACACTCTGGGCCATAAGCGGCCATCGTGCGCACACCAAGACGTGCGGGGCTACACCATCTCGATGCAGCTCATCTTGGGATATACCATGCATGTCTTATGCATCATAAGATCAGTGCGTCCAGTAGTGCCCGGGCTTGATCAGAGCGGCGAAGGTGCTCTCGCATGACACCGCCGGCGCTTGGGCAGCCTCTCGCCGCCTGGCGATGATGATCCCGGCTACCTCATTGAACGTTGAATCCAGGCCGTGCTCCCACACCCACGCTCTGAGCTCCGAATAGATTTGGCGATGGTAGCTGTCGAAGCTACCCCAATGCTGACCAATGTCGAACGGGTACGATCGCTGTCTTGCTGGCGGAGAACAAAATCCTGGAGCCGGCGTGCGGTTCCGTAGGAGTCGTCCAGAAGGATGTGTCGGTGCTGATCGTAAGGTGACTGTGGCTTCTCTGGCTTCTCGCGAGTGGAGTGCCTTGCCAGCCTAGACTACGGAAGCATGCCGCCTCAGTGTCATTAGGGGGAAGGACATAGCCCTCCCCTAATGAAACCATCACTCCGCCTTGGGAGCGGGAGCGTCCGGGTAAAACGCTTCAAACGTATCGCGAGGAAACAGTGATCGGATCTTCAGCAGGGCATTCGCAAGATACAGGGTCTTCTCAGCCGCAGAGTAGTCACTGCTGTATCGGCCAGAGAAGAAATTGACGACCCAGCCGTCTTTGGTGCGACGTATCTCTCCTGCAATTCGTGCAGCTTGCATCCCCGTCATGCTCGGGTGCCCTAGCTCAGCCGGCTTAGGAATGTCTTCGGCGAGGAATAGCACACCATCCTTACCAATCGCCCAAATAAGCTTTCGCGTGAAGCTTGGGTCTTCAGCCACCTCTTTGTACGCCTCATGAATTTCACTGAGGGGTATTTGTTGAGGATCCCAGAATCGCTTCGCGGTCGGATTGGTACCCTTGCCGTCCCGTGAAACTTCGTTATCTTTGATATGGTTGGGCGCTCTCAACGTTCCATACATGCTGTTGAGGTGGCTTTCGTAGTCATCCCGGCGACGCTTGAGCGCTCGAGTGAAGGCAGAGAAAAAGTGTTGATCGTCGAGCCCCCCAACCTTCAGCTCCAGGCCCTTGAATCCTCCAAGCATGGCATCAGCGTAGATCGGATCGTGTATATAAATGCCCGAAACGGCGTTGCCCAATGGAATATCCGTAGCGTCAAGCAATATACGAAACGCAGGCTCGCCATCCCAGAAAAAGTCGATCTGCCATTGCAGGCGGGCAAGGTGGCCGTTCAAGAAAGCGAGCTTGTCTTCTCTCCAGCGAACGATCAAGGACTCATCTAACTCCCATTCGCCCAAGCGATCGCCCGGCTTGCGATGAGTCACATGTGTTCGCACATCATCACGGGCTTCGGCAAT
The DNA here is from genome assembly GCF_900106885.1 of Pseudomonas sp. NFACC14. Classification (NCBI taxonomy): domain Bacteria; kingdom Pseudomonadati; phylum Pseudomonadota; class Gammaproteobacteria; order Pseudomonadales; family Pseudomonadaceae; genus Pseudomonas; species Pseudomonas sp. NFACC14. The sequence goes on along the minus strand of NZ_FNOA01000010.1, from coordinate 146,705 downwards.
CGAGGCCAGTTTTATGTGGAAGCTAACCTTCGGCACCTTAACCTTAATCAGAGGGCATACCTCTGATACCAGGAAGCCGTCGATCTGCTCGGCGATCCGAATTGCCGTGCCATGGGCATAGATGAAAGGCAACCGAGACTTTCTATCGGCTGGAACGATGGAGATGTCAGGCACGATCACTTCGTGCGGCTCGACCCATGTCGAGGCATCAGGCTCTCGAATCGACATCGCCAAGCCCCAGCGCGTCTCCATCCCCTCAGGCGTGTTCTTTTTGAGGATGTCTTTAAGCATGATCATTTGAGCACGAGCGTATGGCCCAAGGCGGTCGTCATGGACATAGACCCATTTATTGCCATCTCGGAAATCGTAACCGAGGGCGGTGATGGCGTGCCCAGCTTTGACAAACTCTCCGGATTCGTCAGGTGTCAGGCCAAACACAGTACCAGTCAAAATTACAGGCAAGTCGCTGTCGATGTGCGCGGCCAAGTATTCCTGGAAGAATTCCTGGCTGGATTTCTCCAGGTTGCTGTTGTGGTAACGCAAACCTTCGACATCCAACGTTCGCTGAATCTGCTTATTGCTAAGCTCTTTGTTTGGGAAACCGTTGCTTGATCCGTCCACAAAATTCAAAGCCGCGGTGGTGATCTCACTGCAGGACTTGATGTCTTTAACCCCTCGGCCTGGCAGGCCATGAAGGGCCGTCCAGATCGCGGTGGTAGCGCATGCAGCAACAACCTTGTCCTGTTCTTGGAAGGCGATTGAGTCGACGGTGAGCTTCAGCCCGAAGAGGTTCACCTCGTAGCGCCTGTCGATTTTCTTCTTGCCCGGCCCTCTGTCACCACTTACCCGCAGGCAGGTTTTACCCACGAACGTTCGGGTCAGTGGCTTGATCACCATGAAACCGAGATAATGTTCCTGCAGCGACTCCAGAGTCAGCTTCAGTTCTGGCTTGTCTGCAAAAACCACATCCGAGTCCCCCACCAGCAGCGCGTCGAGCTGCTTGTGCGTGAGGTCGCAGTTGAAGAAATGCAACCGAGCGCACTTATAGCCATCGTTGCCGAAACGCCCCAGGTAGAAACGCGAGTAATCTTCTAGGAAGTCTCGGTCGATGTACTGATGCTCGAGCAGAATGCTACCGACAGTCTTCTTATCTTCCGGTAGCTCCGGCATGAACGACTTGAGGTAGTTGTAGATGTACTTGATCTGGCGCTTTTCGAAGATGTCAGCGTGGTCGTAGGCAAACGGCTCATGGATCAACGCTGCCAGCGTCGCTTCCTCGAAGCTGGTAATGAGGTATGGGGTCATTGTGATCACGCAAAAAAAAGCAGCCCATCAGGCTGCTTTTATATGAAGAGATTTTTCAGAGGCTGCAGGTCTTGGCCAACAGAGCCGGAGTCACTTCTTGAGCCGTGAAATGAGAAGCCAGACGCTTATTGGTGTTAACCATACGCTCACGCGCAGCCCGTAGGCTCTCTGCATGCGTGCCATTGCGAGTGCGGGCTTCTTCAATCAGACGCTCAAGAGTCATCGCTCTATCCTCTAAAATACAGGTTCCACTTACAACAAGTAGTACCCAATGCGCGACCACAGACTTCGAAAAATCGAAGCTAGCGTGGTACTCGAGACGCTCACCAAGGAGGCGCGGATTATCAATCCTCGCCATCTCTCACTACAAGCAACCATCTCACCAGCCGACAAGCGGCAATAAGACTGTAGTTCAGACCGAGCAAAAGCTCCAAGGTTCATGAAAAACAGCTCCAGAGCTGGCAACGAGCAGTACCAAGAGGGTGATCCGCTCACGCAGATCTTGGTTGGCCCGCCTTACACTACGGCACAGAAATGCCGAAACCTCCACACATGGAAGTGCCCTAACGAGGGCAGGAGGCATTGGATGGATCCAGTATGGCATATGGCCGTCGTACACTTAAAGTGTAATTTTCGACAAATTTGAGCACCCTAACGGTGCAAAAAGGCGGGAGATTCAATCGAGGGGAGGTCGCTTCAATCGTAGAATTAGGGCCCTTCCTAGCACGGGCCCTTCCTCTTTCTCTACATACATTGGAACGTGAGAGGCCAAGCTGGCCATTACAACCCCAGCCATTTCCTCAATTTTTCGAACAGTGAGAGCTCTGACTGTAATGTCGGCACAGGTTGATGAGTCTCGCCGCTTGGCTTGGCAACCTGAAGGCGCGCCTTCGCTTCCGCGTCTCGCTTACGCCCGGCGCTGATCGCTTCCTGAGACATGTCCCCAGCCCACTCGATACGACCCGAGCGTACCCAATAGTGCGAGCGACAAGGAAACGTCCAGTTGCCCACAGAGGGCTTGAGAGAAACGTTTTCCCCATCGAATGACATTTGCCAATCGGTTGGGGAAAAAGGTGTGATCACCTTGGTTCCGCAACCACAGGCGCACAGGTGAGCGGCGGTGGCGAACTCCATGGCGAGATAGAGCTCTCCTGGCTCCAGCTTGCCTGGGAAGCTTTCGACAAACTGCGGTGCCAAATGCTTTACCTTCATGACTCGTCCTCGCTGTTGCCCATCTCGTTGAGGTTGGTCGAGTAAGTGACGTGGCCCGCTTTACATTGATCGACGTAGAAGCCACAAAGCCGCTTCCACATGCCCACTGCGAGAACCGCGTTGAGTGCATTCAGATCAGCGATCTGAATGTTCGAGCGGTAAGCATCCTCTGCCTCATTGTCGGTCAACGGCATCGTACGGGCGGCGTGGTCATGGTGAGTCAGTGTCAGAGCCGTCACCCGGCAGGTGCCCCAGACCTGCTGAGTATCATTGACCAGATGTACTCCCATGCCCACATCAAGCAGTGACGTACGAGTTCCATTGAGTTCCCGGACGACCAGAGCTCGCGCTGGGGTGTTGTCTACACAAAGAAACACGTAATCAAATTGTCGGAGCTCACCCACGTTCTCTGCGGTGATCATCGACGGGTGCTTAGTGATTCCACGATGCATCTGGCTGTATACCTCGTGGAGATACTCCACCTTTTTCAGTCCTCGCTCCAATGTGGCAAACGGTACAGCACCTGGATAGCGGAATGCGTTGTGCTGCTGGAGCAGATCGCCATCATAGAGGTGAATCTCTGCCACTGGCGTTTTCGCGATCTGATCCAGGATGTAAGCACCGGTGCCGCCCAACCCTACAATCGCAATTTTCAGCCCCTTGAAATTCTGTGTGGGCATCGCGATACCTGCGCGTGGTGACGCCGTGTCCGTGTAGGCGAACACAGTGTCTTCCGTCTCCGACCGAATGGGAGCGAAGGTTTTAGCAGTTACGCTAGGGTCTATTGCCTGGGCTTGGCCGGTCAACATTGATACGTAGATCGAGACTTTCTGGTAGTAATCGGCGTAGTCGCTACCCCGAAGCTTGGCCGAGAAATAGTGGTTCACCACCAAGTCCGGCAGCAGCGTAGCCGCGTTGCTGTTGTTGATGATTTCATCGAGGGGACGCCCTTGCGAATTGCAAGGGCGGTCACCAATGAAATGTGCTGTATGGTCGCTCGGTTTTCCCGCAACATCAGCCACCAAGTTGAGCGCCATAACCAACACGCCTTTGCACACCTGACGCTCAGCGTTCACGTAGGGGACGTCCCGAACCAGGAGATAACCTTCCTTGGTGTCTAGGTTGTACCCTTCGTTGCGCAGGCTCAGGAGATGAGGACTACGACTTATCAGTTGGTGTGACATTGAAGTGCATCCCCTTCTTGATACGGACGTGCTGGCCATCAACCAGGTTAGTGAGCGAGTTGCCTTCGTGGCCTTTGGCGTAGGTCACGGTGAAGTGGGCATTGGGGGCCGGCTGTGCATCCGGGTAGGCCAAGTGCACTACCTCCCAGTACGACAGAGTGTGGGAGTGAACAAACACTGGCTGCGTATTGACGAAGACCTTGATGTTGATTTCAACCGCAGCAAAGTGCTCCACACCCGGGCGGGCCAGATCGAACAGGTCACGATCCTCGATCAGCTCATCGTCATCGCCCGGCACCACCAGGAAAATGTCGTACTTCTGCGCGTCAACGCCGGCGAGTTGCTTGAGAGTGCGCCCGGAGATCCGCTGAGCCCCCCAGTCCTGAGCTTGGCCATCGATGAAGAAGCGGTAGGAGCGGTCGCTTTTGAAAGCTAAAAATTTCTCAATACCAGCCAGACGCAGATCTGTCGTGCCTCCCGCGCTGAGCAGATCTAGATGGCCGTTGGTGAGAAGTTGATACAGCAGGTATTCGTCGACCGGACGGAAGCCGGCCTCCTCCAGCACCTGCCGCCCGGTTGGAACGGGGTCAGTAATTACGAGAGGCCGGTACTCCAGATTTTCGTTCCCAATCTGAATTTTGTAGGGGCCATGGTCACGTACCTGGCGACCTGCGGCGAGGGCGGCGGCAACGTCTTCAATCTCTAAGTCGTTCAACTGTGTCATGGATAAATCCTCGCATTTGAACCAGATGAGCCGTTGCCTATCCAGACAACACTATGGCTCTAAAAAACGACCCCGAAGGTCGTTGCCTAGCCAGACAACAGTAGACTTCAAAAAAAACCCGCTTATCATGGATCATGAATCGCGAGCTGTTGCCTAGCTAGACAACAGCCTACTCCCGCCCCAATGGGCATTGCAATAGGTTGGAGAAAATAATGGATTTGGCCGGGTTCATCGCGAGCATGCGTGAACGAAAAGAGCTGAGTTTCCGTGACTTGGAGAAGCGGGCAGGTGATCTTGATCACGCCTACATCTGGAGGCTGGAGAAGGGAGATCGGGCGGCTCCGTCAGAGGATGTCGTCGTCCGCCTGAGCCATGCACTCGAGCTCGACAACCGAGAGAGTGACGTGTTTCGGTTACTGGCCAAGTCCGTGACGGTAGATAACGCGCTGTATCTCCTAATGCTCGAGCGCAAGGACATCCCTTGGGAAGACTTCGAGGATGTGGCCACCATGAGCTTCCGGGGCGAACGCCCAAATACCAAAGAAGCCTGGATAAAGCGGATCGAGCTCATTCAACAGATGTAGGAACGGAGATTTTCATGGACGAAACCACTGCTGTTTTATTGGCCCGCAAGCTGCTGAAAGACGCCAACGTCACAACGGCGCCAGTTGATGTTGAGGCATTGGCGCAGTCATTGGGCTTCCAAATCTCCCGGAAAGAGCTCGATGAGGGTGAGGCAGGCTTCACGCTCATACGGCGCGAGAAGAAGTACATTTGCGTAAACCAGCAGGACAGCGTAGTGAGGCAACGCTTCACAATTCTCCATGAGATTGCACACCATGTGCTCGATCAACCGTCCAAACATGAGAAGGTGCCTTCTGACGAACTAGAGCGCTTCACCGGGCGCCCTCCCGAGGAAATTCTGTGCGACATCTTTGCTGCAGAATGCTTGGTGCCATGGCAATTGATCCAACCGCTCGCGGAACAGAAGGACTTTACGCTGGAGCATCTGACCGAACTGGCTGAGCAGTTCCAGGCTTCCCGCTCCTGCATTGCCTCCAGATTTGCCCAAGCTTCCAATGATCACTTGGCATTCGTGGTGACCGAAGACGGCATCATCAAATACTCCATCGTTTCTAAGGCACTCAAGGCATCAAGAGTATGGATCAGCAAAAACGTCGTCCTTCCTAAAAACTCCGCTGCCGCCGAGGCATTGAAGTCGGGTGTCAGCGGACTTCATGAAGCAGATACGGAAGGTCTGGATTGGAGTAATAGTGATGACGCTAGGCGGTTCGCCTGCTATGAGCAAGCAACTTATTACGCACCGACCAAACAGACCCAGTCCATCATCATTTTCGATGAGCTTGAACAGCGCCCGGCTTCAGCAGGCTATCGTGCCGCCGATGACAACGGTGGTTTGCTGGAGGAGCTCGATGGCTATCCTGGGTGGTCGAAGCCCCGTTACTAACCGCTCCCCCGGCATCTAACAGAGAGTGAGCAGCTAGCGCTCACAAGCTCAAATCTGATATCGCAAGTATGCTTGTACAACGCGATCTGGCCTGAGCCCGGCGTTCGATAGGGAACGGTGGTTCCCAGCTCATCTGGCGAGTTCTTCAGGCGTCGCGAAATGAACTGAATCATCGAGTCCGGGAAATACACCAACGCCTCGTTGAAACCGCCCCGTTGCTCGATCAATCTCACCGAGTAATCGCTCCTAATTTGGCTTTTCTTGCGTCGATGAAAGAACGGACACGTCAAAGGATATTTTTAGAGGTAGTTGGTTGTACATCATCAAGAAAAGTATTTATAAATCATATGGCTAATAAGATTTTCGACTCCTGGTGCCGCACCATACAAAACAAAGCCCTCGCAGAAATGCGAGGGCTTTGTTGTTTCTGGGGTGTTCACTTTTCCTCCATCCCCCTAAAAACCTGTGGGAGCGAGCTTGCTCGCGATGAGGCCATCAACCCCACCGACAATCTTTCAGCCAAGACAACAGGCAGCCTTCCCTGGACCGGCTTAACCAAACATCATCTTTTGCCAGTGTTCCTCACCCACAATGGCAATCGAAGCCCCCGCCTCCCGCAGCTCCACTGCCTTCATGATCTTCGTTCCGTAAGTGCTGTGGCGCCACTGCTCATTACCCACGCTGCCGACCACTAGGTAATGCACCTTCTTACTCACCCCACCACCAATCAAACCGCCACGCTCCTCGACCAATGCCTGGCAATCTTTGCGAGGTCCAAAGGCCATGACGCCTGTAAATACAAACATTCGGCCATCCCACACCAAGTCAGGGGCTGGGGAATTGAAGGGAAGGTCCGTTGGAGTAATGGCAACAGCTTCGCCGACCTTCGATCTCTCAATGCCCACGCCAGAAAAGCTACGCAGGATGTTAAGCAGCTCAAGAGACTCGTCCGGGTCCAAAGCATCGTCCTGAAGCATGGACGCCAGACGCGAATACAACAGATTGATCACAGGGTCATTTAGATGGGCGAGGTTGTTTTCCAACCATTGCTTTAGGAAAACCGCTTCGCTGGTGTTCACGACACCGTCCGCCGTAATCCCCGCGGCCAGTCCCACCAAGGCATCGGCGGCGCGTCGATCGATACGGGCGTGGTGGAGGAATTTGCTGTTTTCGAACTCGTTGTGTAGGTCCATTACGGGGTTCCTTAGGATGGGTATCGGTTCAGCACTGAAGCATTACCGGTTGGGGAAATGTTGTGTTCAAACCTAGCACTCCTGCGCACGCCCCCCCATTTTTTAATCGCTTTGCCAGTGCCCCATGAAAAGAAGGTTTCAGACCACTGGACTCCAGCCAGTTAGAAGCTACAAGCCAGGTAAAATCTGGATACGCAATTTTGGATTCGCCAGCATCGCGCCACGATTGCCCCTCCTCCAATCGCTGACTACTCTTCAACCGTCGCTGCCAATTCAGCGACCGGGCCTGAGAACCCGAGTAAGATGCAGGCGCTACAGCGCCCGAACCACGTTTTGCGGCGTTTTTTTATGTCCGCATTCCGTGCAATGGCGGCTGTGCGTGGGAGACCTTCGGGTCTGCCGGGTTCCTGTATCTCCGGTTTCTCAGCCTGCGCACAGCTGCCACCCATTCGCCTGAGAACGAACGTGGCAGCTCTCATCTGATATGGGAGTTTATCGATGCATGCCATGGATCTGCTGCAGTCTCGCTTTATCGCTTTGCTAGTCATCGTCCGCCGCCAATTGGCAAATGGAGGTGCGCAATGACCCATCCCAAAGACCTTAAAACCCCAGGCCTAACCCCCTTCTGCTACCACTCCGACCGCCCTTTATTCCGCGTCAACAGCGGCATACCCATCGGCGAAGCCCTGTCCCACGCTTCCGATCTGCTCCACGTTGCCAAGGTGTTGGCCGAGGACGCGGCGATGATTCGCGGTACGGATCGGTATGCCTGGGCGTCGTGTTATTTGCAGGATATGAGCAAGGCCGTCATCGACGACGTGGTGAAGGTGCTGGAGGCGCCGGGGAGTAATCCTGCTTAAGGTCACAGGCCCAATGCTGCCCGCTGGGTCGAGCAGCATTGGGTTTCTTCTGTATGACAGGAAAGGTTGAAGAAAGGGCTTCGCAGCCCAGCGGGAGCAAGCTCCCTCGCCACGGATTAGGGACAGAACATAATTACTGACTGCAATGAGTTTGTGGAATTTCTGAATGGGCTGTGTTCCCTCCCCCCCTGCCCCAGTCCAAACAGTTTGCAACGTATTCATCTAATCAAATCCCCCGCCGATATCTCAGATAAGCGCATGGAATACCGCAAGGCTCTGCTCGCGCTCGACTACACTTTCCCAGAATTCCCCCGCTCCAGGAGCAGTAAGCGATGAAGATCCGCACCAAGGTCATAGGCTCGGGGTTGGTCAGTCTTTCCTTTGCGCTGCTGCTCGGCGGCATCGGGTTGTGGGGTTATCACTCCATGACCCACGCCTTGGCCGAGAACGAGACCAGTATTTCGGCCATGCGCAAGCACATGGAGGCGGACATGATGCATGACGCCATCCGTGCCGATGTGTTGGCCGCGCTTCTGGTGACGCCGGGGGATGCGCAGGCGGCCAAGCAGGTGACGGAGGCGTTCGACGAGCATACGCAGCGCATGCGCAAGGTCATTGCCGAGAACGCGGAGGCGAAGTTGCCGAAGGACATCGCCCAGGCGATTGTCGAGTTGAAGCCCCAGGTCGAGACCTATATCGAAAAAGCCAAGCAAGTGATTGGCAAGGCGCTGAGCGGCGCCCAGGACGGCCACGCGTTGCGGGCGGAGTTCGACGTGGCATTTTCGGCGCTTGAGGAGCGCAACGAGGCGGTGAGTGAGCTGATCGAAAACCAGGCGCAGACGTCCCGCGAACTCCAGGACGGCAGCATTCAAAGCTCGCAGGGTTGGCTGATCGGGACGCTGCTGGCCACCTGCGTGGCGCTGGCGCTGTTGTCGTGGAGCCTGCTCAAGGCGGTGCTTACGCCGCTGAACAAGATCATCCTCAATACCCAGGCGATTTCCCAAGGGGATCTGCAGCGGTCGATGGGGGCCCAAAGCAAGGATGAGCTGGGCCAGCTACAAGGCGTGATCGAGCAGATGCAGACCAATCTGCGGCAGATGATCGCCACGATCCGCGGCCAGAGCGATGAGTTGCATGGCACGTCCCGGAACCTGGGCGATACGGCGCGGCAGATTGTGTCCAGTGCCGACCAGCAGGCCCAGAGCGCGACCAGCATGGCGGCCAGCATGGAGCAGATGATGGCGAACATCAGCCAGATCCATCAGCACGCCGACAGCGCCCGGACGATTTCGGCGCAGTCCGAACAATTGGCGAGCAGCGGCGGCCAGGTGATTCTCGGGGTGGTGGAAGGCATGAACCGGATCGCCGAGGTGGTCAACCAGTCCTCCAGCAAGATCACCGCGCTGGACGCCTCGTCCGAAGACATTCATTCCATCATCCAGGTGATCAAGAGCATCGCCGAACAGACCAACCTGCTGGCCCTCAACGCCGCCATCGAAGCCGCCCGCGCCGGCGAGGCGGGACGCGGTTTTGCGGTGGTGGCCGACGAAGTGCGCAACCTGGCGGCGCGCACCACCCAGTCCACCCAGGAAATCACCGCGATGATCGAGCGCATCCAGTCCAGCGCACGGGACGCGGTGGCGAACATGCAGGCGTGTGTCAGCCGCGTGGACGAAGGTGTCAACCTGGCCCAACAGGCCGGGGTGTCTATCAGCGAGATCCGCACCGGTGCCCGGCATGCGGCCGAAGTGGTGGAGGAAATTTCCCAGACCATTGCCGAGCAATCCAAAGCCAGTGATGAAATGGCTCAGCGGGTGGAGTCGATTGCCGAGCAGTCCCGCGAGAACACCCGTTCGATTCACAACCTGACGCAAACGGCGGATCAATTGAACGATGCGGCGGGATCGATGCAGGCTTCGGTGCAGCAGTTCAAGATTTGATCGGATACCCGTGGCGAGGGAGCTTGCTCCCGCTGGGCTGCCTGGCAGCCCTTTTCAAACCTCGCTCACCTCGAACACAAACGAAATCTCCCGCTTCTGGGCACTCCAGACATACCGAATGTGCTTGCCTTGCACCGGAATCGAAACCGCCGGCGGGCGAAACGCGGCCACGCATTCGTGGCCGGGCAGGCGGACGCTGTTGTACAGCAGCCCCCAGGACAAGGTTTCACGCAGTTGCCGGGCGAACACCTGGGATGGGCCGTAGGCCGTAGGGTCCGGGTTGTGGAGGTGGGGGTAGTCGTGGCGAATGTCGTGCAGGGGTTTGACGACCTTGTTGACGTAGGTGCGCATGGTCAACTCCAGGTCTGGCTCGTTGGTCGCCCCGAGGAATCGCGCCTGGTGGTAACAGGTCTCGGCGATGGCGGCTTCCTGGCTGCTGGCGGCGTAGTAGACACCAAAGGTGCCGTCGCTGAAGCGGCTGCTTTTGCCGATGTGGGTAAACGCCGCCATCACCGGCGAGGAGCCGGGCCCGGAAACGCGGTCCTCGGGGCGGACCCGGGACAGCACGCCGGCCTGTTCCATCAGCCGATCGTTGGTCAGCGCTTCCAGGGCGTAGGCCGTGGGCAGGTCTTCAGGGTCGAGTACGTCTTCGAACAGCGAAATCGGTGGGAAGCTGCTGTTGACGATCCGATAGGCCCGTTTCCATTGCGGGTCCGCCAGGGGTGGCATCATTAACCGCGCACTCCGTCCAGGTATCGCCGTACATCGGCGATGTCCACCACCCGCCCGGTCAACATGTAGGACAGCGCCGACTGGCCGTTGAACGGTGCCGCGGTATTCGGGCTGCTGACCCACTGATAGGCACGGTCCCGGTTATTGCTGAAGATGATGCTCAGCGCCTTGTGGATACCCATGAGGTAGGAAATGCGCTCCAGCGTATCGCGAGGCAGCCTCACGTTCTCCGGCAACTGTTTGTATTTGTAGAAGGTCGTGTTGCCCACCTTGCCCAACAAGGTGCGCTGCTGCTCGACACTGCAGCCCCAGAGCGCCATGAGATTGAAGAAAAACTTCAACGCGACTCGACCCGCATCCGGGGAATCCAATTGCTGCTGCGCGTTGAGGGTGATGGAAGAGGTCGCCATGGGTTTGGGCTCCTTTTTAGCGGGTGGTGCTGAGAGGATAGTACACATATGGATTATCTTTAAGTTTTTATTCGCAAATGGACTCTATCGCCACGCTATTTGAACAATTCGGCATGGCTTCCCGGGCCGCCAAACGTGATCAACTTCCCACCAACGGGTCTTGGCCAGCATCTGCTGGGCAAAATCCCCAAATCCCGCATAAGCTCCAACCATCGCCTCCCGGCGCTTTTCGGCACAAAATCGCGACAAGCGTGACAAGGTGCATGATGATAGCCGGCATGGCCACTTGGCCGGCCCAGGTGCACAACAATAGCGAGCCCACTTAAGCAGAGGGCATTACCTCATGGATAGCAGAACCCTACGCAACCTCATGCGTATCGTGCAGACCGGCTCGTTGTCGGCAGCGGCCGAGCATTCGTGCCTCACGGTGCAGGCGTTGGCGGCGCAGTTGAACAAGGTCGAGGAACAGTTCGGTTTCCGGTTGTTCCGGCGCTCGAACAAGGGCCTGACGTTGACGAGCCAGGGCTCGGAACTGACCCCCTTCATGGATCAGGTGCTGATTGCCACCCGGCAATTGGAAGAAAAAGTCGCGGCACTCAAGACACCGCGACAGCGCACGCTCAGGGTGGCGCTCAATACCACCCTGCCGGCGGAGTTCAACCGGCGGATGATCGATCGATTGATCGCCGTGTTCCCCCAGTATCAATTGGAATTCAGCTACGCCGAGTCGATGGAGAACCTGAGCAAGCTCAGGAACGAAGATTTTGACCTGGCGATCCTGATCGGGCAGCAACCGGGCGGTTTTACCAGCATCGACATGCCGGATGTGCAGGTGCGGGTGGTCGGTGCCCATTGTGGCGACGAAGACGACTCCCTGGGCCTGCTCGGTGACAAGTTTCAGGTGCGTCCGGCAGAAGAATGTCCGTATTCTCACAGCTTCCTGCGCTTTCTCGACGCTGGCCTGGGTGAATACGGGTCGAGCCAGCGCATGGTGTATTCCTGCAGTGAGACGCTGACATTGTCGTTGATCACGCAGCTCGACGGCCTGGGGCTGGTGTCCCGGGAGGCGGCGCTGCGCAACGGCCTGGCGATTTTCCCGGACTTCGAGGACTTCCTCGAGGTCCGCCTGGCGGTGAATAATCCGGAGCTGTCTGGCCAGGCGCTGCACGATGTGGTGGACCTGAGGCTACAGGAACGAACCGAGCGCGATGTACGCCGCCGTGCCCAGCGCCACACTGAGAAACAGGTTGCGGCTGAAATACGCACATAACAGCGTCGGAATCGCGGCATAAAACTCAGGGCGGTCGAGTTGTATCTGCTGGTCCTTGATCAAGAGCGGGGTCAGGCTGATGGCAGCGACGATCGCCACTGGCAGGTATTCCAGGGCACGGGCGACGAAGGGCGGCCAGTGTTCGGTGTTGACCTGCAACGGCAGGGCACGTGGCAGGAAGGTCACGGCCATCATCAGGACCACGACCAGGATCAGGAACGTTTGGTCAGGCATACGCCTACCCCGCAGCCAACGAACGTGGCAATGAAGACATTGAACGGCGAGCTGCCCAGCAGGCTCAGCCCGCCCATGCAGACGACGGCGGCCAGGGCCGCGATCAGTTTGTTGCGGGTGTCGCACAACGAAACCAGCACATAGAGCATCATTGCGGTCAGCGCATAGTCGAGCTGGTATTTGATGAGGTGTGCCGCGTATTGCGCACACACCGCGCCCAGCAAGCCACCGAGCACCCAGGACGTATGGCAGAACAGGTTGAAACCGACCAGGTAGCGCACGCTCACCGGCGCCCCGCTGCCAAGCTTGACGCTGTGGAACGCGAATGACTCGTCCGTCAACCCTGCCGCGTAGCACCAGCGTTCGAAACGACTGAGGCCCAGCGCCCGCAGGGCCTTGGCCATGTAGACCGACATCAGCATGTGCCGGGCATTGATCAGGAAGGTGGTGAGCACGATGGTGGTCAGTGACGCACCGCTGGAAATCAACGCCAGCGCCGCGAATTGCGAAGCGCCCGCATAGACGAACAGGCACATCGCCACCGGCAACCACAGGGGCAGCCCGGCGTTGACCGCCATCAGACCGAACACAAACGAAACCGTGAAATAACCCGCTACCACCGGACTGGCTTCAGCAAAGGTACGCGAGGCTTGTGGTTCGACCGCCAGCGGCTGGCTGGAAGTCTTGTTCATAAATCCCTCTCGAAGGTGATTTCACCCCGGGGCTCACAGAACCCCTGGGCGGCCCAGAAACGCTTGCCGGCCAGATTAGCATCGTCGACGAAAAGGAACATGCGCAGCACGCCTACCCGCTTCATGTCAGCCGATGCGGCCTCGACCAGGCGCTGGCCCAGGCCTTTGGTGCGATGCTGCGGGCTGACCGCCAAGTGATTGATCGTGCCACGGGTACCGAGCATGCCGCCGATCACCGCGCCGACCACATCACCGCTCGCATCGATGGCCAGGTACGCGGTGGTGGTGTCCTGCAACAACACACCGCGCAGGAATCGGGCATCCTGCCATTCGCAGAACGACACTTCGTCGAAACCGCGAAAGAACCACTCCAGTCGCTCGGCGTCCCGGACCATGGCCCGGCGCAACAGGACTTGCTGCGTCGGGTCGTCCATGGGTTCGAGCCGCTCAGCGAACAATGTCGAAAGCGGTCCCGGGCCGCGAAAAGGAAATGGCCAGGATCTGCCGGTACGCCATGTCATGCTTGTGAATGTTGCGCGCCGGGGTCACGTAGTGGCGCATGTCGCGGTCCAGGAAGAACGTGGTGTCGAGGATGTCCTCGTAAGTCGTCGCCGCCAGCTGCTCTTCCTGGGCGCTGTACAAACGGCTCTCCGCACCCGCCACATTCTGGCGCCCCCAGAAGTGCACGCCACTGAACGGGTAGCCGTCGCAGTGAATCCCTTCGGGGGTGATTTCCAACTGTTTGCCCGGCTTGATCTCGATGCGGATCTGATGGATCTGGCACTGCCAGATTTGATCGTGCAAGTCCTGGGGCAGGACGTTCTTGTATACCTCGAAATCCGTGTCGATCAGGCTGCGCATCACCGGCGAATTGATCACTTCGTTGGAGAAGTCCTGGAAGTGACGCTCCAGTCCGCCGACATAGCTGTTGTTGGCCTTGGACTGAACGTAGGCCCGGTGTTCGAGCTGCTTGAGCTCTCGGGTCGTGGGGTTGTATTCGAAATCGCTGTAGCGGCGAAAACGCATGCCTGACTCGGCCTGGCCGTAGTAACTGTCGGGCTCCATGTTTTCCCAGCTTTTGGTCAGCCGGACAAAATCGCCGAAATGACCGTAGAGGTTGAAGTCCCCACCGCGAACGTTGACGTATTTGTCACGTCTCAGCGCTTCGCCCACTTCCCTGTTCAGAACGATCATTTTTCATAGGTCTCCACTGCATTGAGCGGCCTAATCTAGTAGGTGCAGGATTTACGTCCATGAGAAAGTATTTGAGGCATTTCAAGCGACGATTGAAACGGAGGGCAACGTTGCATTAATACGACTTTTTCTCGGGAAAACAGGCTGTTTCAGTGGCTTTTCTTGCGCTAAAAGCCAAAAGAACCCGAGTTTGGTGTCGCAACGCTATTCACTTCAGGCGGGTATGAATCAGTTGTGGCGAGGGAGCTCGCTCCCTCGCCACGGTTTTACAAGCTCGTAACCCGTTCAGGCATCAGAAGACGTTGATCGGGTAATCCACGAACACCCGCAGCTCATTGCCGCTGACGTTGTATTCGCTGGACTTCTGCGACACCCGCAACACGGAGCTGCGCAACCTGACGCTCAAGTCCTTGGCCGGGCCGCCCTGGACCACGTACTTGAACTGGTTGAAGATCTCGCGCTCGGTACCGCCTTGGCTGGTGGACGTGGTGATGTTATCGCCACGCACATAAGCGACGTTGTAGGTCAGGCCCGGAACACCGAAGGTGGTGAAGTCCAGGCCGTAGCCCAACTGCCAGCTGCGCTCATCCTCGGCGTTGAAGTCGGACCAGTAGGAGTTGGCCAGGTAGATCGTGTTGCCGCCGTCACCCACACGGTTCTGCCCGCGCTGATAGCCGCCGTAGGCGTAGCCCAGGTTGCTGTCGCCGGTGCTGCGCTGGTGGGCGAGCGTGAAGCTGTGCGGGCCGGTGGCGAAGGTGGCGGCCAGGCTCCAGATCTTGTTGTCGTCGCCAGTGACGTTGTTTTCGCGAACGTAGCTGTTGTCCAGCTTGGTGCGATAACCGTTGAAGTCCAGGGTCAGGGACTGATCCTTGGCCAGCGGGAACACGTAGTTGGCGTTCACGTATTGCTTCTTCAGTACGTCCTCGACATCCGAGGCGTAGAGCGAAGCCTTGAACTGCTCGGTGAACTGATAGCTGCCGCCCAATACGTTGATCGACTTCAGGCCACCGCTGTCACGGCCTTCGGCGCTCTTGCGCGATTCGGCGGTGAAACGGCCGGCATTCAGTTCCAGCCCCTTGATCTCCTTGGAGGTGATCAGCGTGCCGGTGTAGCTTTCCGGCAGCAGGCGCGAGTTGTCATAGCTCAGCACCGGCAGGGCCGGCATCTGGTCACCGTAGGCCAGTACGGTGTTGGAAACGCGGAACTTGACCGCGGCACCGAACTTGGACAAGTCATCGGCCGCGTTGCCGCTGTCACCCTGCTTGAAGAAATCGATGCCTTGCGCACCGCTGCGACCTTTGCCGCCGTCCAGACGCAACGCGTACAGGCCGAAGGCATCTACACCCACGCCCACCGTGCCTTGGGTGAAACCGGACGAGAACGTACCGATGGCCGCCTGACCCCATTCGGCCTTGTCCTCGTTGCCGTCTTTGTAGTCGCGGTTGATATAAGCGTTGCGCAACAGCACTTTCAAACTGCTGTCTTCAACGAACCCCTTTGACTCCGCCTGGTCGTTGGCCATGGCGTGTGTCGTGCTCAAGATCCCCAGTGCGATCAAACTAATGCGCTTGTTCAACATGATTATTTTCCTTGTACGGGTTGATACGCACCGCGGCGAGCAGCCGAAATGGCGCTTTCTGCGCTCTTTTTCGGACTCTTGCTCCTGAAAATAATGAAAAGGCCCGCCCACGAGCGAGCGTGTCGGGCCTTTTTATTATTTAAGAGTCATGGCTGTCAGCCACAGGCGTAGGGCGAATCCTAGTCGCGCCTTCAACAGTGTGTCAATTTCGTGAATCGTCTGTAATTAGGCGAAAAACATCTAAGAATCGATCAAACGAACAGCCGTCCAAACCGCGAGTCGCCGAGGGTACGGAGGCCTGCTCCGGCAGGGTTTGCTTGAGCCATTTGAGCGAAGGCCACGGACTTGCCCGGGACACCCTCTGTGGGAGCGAGCTTGCTCGCGAATGGCAGTGTGTCAGTCAACAGCCGTGTTATTAATCTACCGCTATCGCGAGCAAGCTCGCTCCCACAGGGATTTTTGTGTGAATTCGAAAACCCGCGGGCACAAAAAAAGCGCTGCCATCCCGGCCAGCGCTTTTTATCAATCCGTCGAATTCTATCCTTGCATCACATCCCACAACGCTTCCAACTCAGCCTCGCTGAACAAGCCAGCGGGGTAACGCTCAACGATCATCCGGCGCGGATCAGGTTCTCTGATCTGACGCGTTCCGTTGGACTTCAACCACTGCGCCAAGGCTTGAAGCGACTCACCATTAACGGCCAAGGGATGGCATGTGCGCTCGCTTGTCATATTCATTCCAGCGCCCTCTCCTGGTTGATGAGCGGCTAATTTATCCAAGGTTTATGACAAAACAACTCAGCTCCATTCCCGGAACTGCCGCTGATCCGATACAAGAGCTATGCCAATGTATCCACGCCCACCCATGAACAGATACAAAAAAACCCGCGACCCAATCGGGCCGCGGGCTTGCCGGGATGGATCCAAAATCGCCGACCCAGGGCCGGCGCAGGCACTACCAGCGGGCTGTTACATCGCCACTCATTTTACGTACGGCGCGGGTTGCTGTTGGGTAAGGCAATGAATATTCCCGCCGCCCAGTAACAGTTCGCGCCCGGGCACCATGACCACTTCGTGCTGCGGGAACAGGCTCTGCAGGATGTCCCTGGCCGGCGCGTCCAGCGGGTCGTCGAAGCTGGGCGCGATGATGCCGCCGTTGACGATCAGGAAGTTCACATAGGAACCGGCCAGTCGCACGGTTGGGTTGCGCTCCTGGGAACCTTCCACCGCATCCACGCCCGCGCACTCCTCTTCGGTGGCATACATCGGCCCCGGAATCGGCATTTTGTGCACTGTGAACGGGCGCCCCTTGGCGTCAGTGCTGTTTTGCAGCACATCCATCGCCGCATGGCAGCGGGTGTAGTTCGGGTTTTGCGGGTCGTCGGTCCAGGCAAGCAGGACTTCGCCCGGACGCACGTAGCAGCAGAAGTTATCCACATGGCCGTCGGTTTCGTCATTGAACAGACCGTCCGGCAGCCAGATGATCTTGTCCACCGCCAATTGCGCGCTGAGCACCGCCTCGATCTGCTCACGACTCATGTGCGGGTTGCGATTGCGGTTGAGCAGGCACTCCTCGGTGGTGATCAGGGTGCCTTCGCCATCCACATGGATCGACCCGCCCTCGAGCACGAAACCTTCGGTGCGATAACGCGGGCTGCGTTCGATCTCGAGGATCTTGCCGGCCACTTGCGAATCACGGTTCCAGGGCGCATACAGGCCGCCGTCGAAACCGCCCCAGGCGTTGAAATCCCAATCGACACCGCGCACTTCCCCGCTGTCATTGATCACGAACGTAGGGCCGGTATCGCGGACCCAGGCGTCGTCGCTGGACATTTCCACCAGGCGGATATTCGGCAGGTCGAGGCGCGCCCGGGCATTTTCGTACTGGGCCGCGGACACTGCCACAGTCACCGGTTCAAAACGGGCGATGGCCTTGGCGACCGCCACGTGGGCGGCCTGCGCGGGCTTGCCGCCCAGGCGCCAGTTGTCCGGACGCTCGGGCCAGATCATCCAGACCTGGGTCTGGGTCGCCCATTCGGCAGGCATATGGAAACCATCCGCGCGCGGAGTGCTGTGCAACGTTGTCATGGGTCATCTCCTGGGCGATGGGCAGTGGCAACTTTATAAACGATAAATATCGACTAATAAAGCCACAGAAACTAAACACCATCAAAAAACAGCGTAAAACACCGACAAAAATCGATTTGAAAAGTAACACTAAACCCTGTGGGAGCGAGCTCGCTCGCGATAGCGGTGAATCAGCCACGTAGATATTGGCTTAAGCACCGTCATCGCGAGCAAGCTCGCTCCCACAGGAGAACAGCTTGGCGTTCCAGATCGATTACAGCCCCTCGTCCAATACCTTCGCCAGCATATCGACAAAGAAATCCACACTCTGACGCGTGGTCACCATCGGCGGTTTGATCTTGAGGATGTTCAGATAATCGCCCGTCGGTTGCATGAAGATCCCCAACTCCCGCAGGCGATTGCACAGCGCCATGGTCTCTTCAGTGGCCGGTTCCAGGGTCTCGCGATCTCGGATCAGTTCCACGCCCAGGTAGAACCCGGAACCATGCACCGCACCGACCAATGGATACTGGTCGATCAGGGCCTCCAGTCGAGCCTTGAAGTGCCCGCCAACCACCCGTGCGTTTTCCCAGAGGTTGTCTTCTTCCATGACATCCAGCACCGCCATGCCGATCTGGCAACTGACCGGGCTGCCACCGGCCGACGAGAAGAAGTACCCCTCGGCTTCCAGTGCCTCGGCGATTTCCCGGCGGGTGATGACCGCACCCAGCGGCTGGCCGTTGCCCATGCCCTTGGCCATGGTGATGATGTCCGGCACCACGCCTTGTTCTTCGAAGCCCCAGAAAAACTCGCCCATGCGCCCGTACCCGACCTGCACCTCGTCGGCGATACAGACCCCACCGCGCTCGCGCACCATCGCGTAGACCTGCTTCAGGTAACCGGGCGGCAGTGCGATCCCACCGGCGTTGCCGTACACCGGTTCGCAGATGAAGCCGGCAAGCTGACGCTTGCTCTCGGCAATTTTCGCCAGGTTGTGCTCGACGCTGCGCACGTAGTCCGGCGCACTGTCGGGACCGCGGAACTCGCCGCGGTAGGTGTTCGGGGCGGTCACCGGGTGCACCCAGTCCGGGCGGCTGCTCAGGGCCTGGGGGTTATCGGCGATGGACGTCGACACCGCGTCGGCGGCCACCGACCAGCCGTGATAGGCCTCCAGCACACTGAGCATGTCCCGTCCGCCGCTGTAGGCCCAGGCCAGGCGGATCGCCAGGTCATTGGCCTCGGTGCCGCTGTTGACCAGGAACACCCGGTACATGTTGGACGGCGACAGCGCCAGCAGGCGTTCGGAAAACTCGGCGATCGCCGCATAGTGGAAACGCGAGTTGGTATTGAGCAGCGACCATTGCCGGGCAGCCACCGCCGCCATGCGTGGATGGCCGTGGCCCAGCACGGCGACGTTGTTGAGCATGTCCAGATACGAGCGGCCCTGCATGTCGATCAGGTGGTTGCGCCAGCCACGCTCGATGCGCGGCGGATCGACGTAATAATGTTTCTGCGAACGGGCGAAGCTCGCATCGCGGCGGGCCAGCAGTGCCTCGGGATCGACCTCCGGCTCGGCATCGCAGGCCAGCCCCAGCAGCACCGCCGGCGAAGGGCAAAGCGCCTGCCAGGCCAGGGCCCTGGAGGGCGTGCAGAACAGCGGCGGATTCACCTGGGCGCCCCGGCACAACTGGACCTGCAAAGGCCCAGTCACTTCACCCAGCACCTGCCCCTTGACCAGCGCCGCCCCGGAATGCAGCGGCGACGTCACGCCCCACAAGCGCACGCTCAACTGCGCGCTGTCCAGTTGCAACATGCCGTCGGCGGCCTTGTGCACAACCCCGGCGAACGGCGATTCGAGCGGCGTGCCCTGGGGCACACTCAACGCCACGTGCAACGGATAAGTGTCGGGGTCGACGGCGCTGTCCGGCCGGGTGCGAGACAAACGGTACTGCCCGTAGCGACTGGCGGCCAGGCCGTGAAGCCCGGCGGCTTCGTCCAGCAGGCGCTGGTCGATTCCCGGCTGCTCCCAATTGCCGGCCTCGAAATGCGGGCTCAACACACCCAGGTCGATCAGGGCGAACTCACGCCCCACCAAGGTCGGCAACAGCGGCGCAAAACCCTCGCTGGCAATGGCCGGCAGGCTGTGGCCGACGGCGGTGAGAATCGCCGCTTCCATCAGTTCGAAGGGCACCGAGTGAGCCACTCGGAAAATCTCCCATTCATGGGCCAGGTTGTCGCGGCTGTATTGGTTGTCCGGATCGATGGAAACCTGCTGTTCACCGCTGAGCACCAGCACCGCGGCGCGCGCCACGATCAGTGGCCACAGCGCCAACAGCTCCTGGCGCTGCAAGGGATTGACCGCGTGGTAGGCCTTGATCGCCGGCAAGATGAAGAACGGATCGCCGTCGGCGTGATGCAGCAGGGCCGCGCACGTCACCGACAGGTCAGTGATGCGCCAGGTACGGACCAGGTCGCCGAAATCGATGACGCCCTGCAATTGCCACTGGCGCTGGGCATCGCGCTGCCAGACCACGTTGTCATCGGTGATGTCCATGTGGATCGCCTGCACCGGCAAGCTGGCCTTGAGCGGCTGCAAGCGCCGCTCGGCCTGTTGCGCGACCTCGGCGACCAGATGGCGCCGTTGTTCATCCTCGATGACAGGCAACAGGTACTCGACCAGGGCCGGGGCATGGCGCGCGTCCCATTGCAGGGTGCGCTCCAGGCCCGGGTGGTCGAATGTCGCCAGGGCCAGGTCCATTTCCGCGCACAGGCGGCCCAGGCCCGTTACAAGCTCGGGTGCCAGGTGCTTGAGTTGCGTGAGGGACTGGCCGTCGATGTACTCCAGCAGGCGCATGTGAATCGCTTGGCCGTCGACGTCCAATGTCAGCAGGTCCAGCCCGTTGCTGGCGCAAATCACCCGCGGGACTTTCACCGCGTCGTGTCCGGCCAACTGCTTGAGGGCTGCATGCTGGGCCTGTATTTCCGGGACAGCGTAGTCGCCGTGGCAAATTTTCAACACAAAGCGCCCGCGCTCGCTGTCGACGCGGTAGTTGAGGTCCTGGTTGCTGCCAAGGGGTCGCAGGTCGCCGCTGAGTCCGTAATTCAAGCGCAACAGCACCAGCGCTTGCTCGGCACTGATCTGTGGGCTTGGCAAACTGGCACGGTGAACCAACGTAGCGAGTGGCATACAACGACCCCTGAGGTGGTTTTGTTCGGATGCCTATCACGCCACTGAGCCGGAGGATAAGCAACCCCTCTGTTCAAAAATATGCACAGCGCTCCTGGGGCCATATAGGGGGAGAGTGTGTCGGGGGATATTCGCTTGCACCGCTCCCGCCATGCCGACAAGCTATGCTCCTATGCTTTGTCGTCCCACAGAAAAAGGCTTAACCGGATGCGCATTCTCATCACTGGCGGTGCTGGCTTCATCGGCTCGGCGCTCATACGGCACTTGATTCTCGATACCGAGCATCAGGTCCTGAACCTCGACAAGCTGACGTACGCTGGCAATCTCGAATCGCTGAGCAGCATCGATCACGACAGCCGCTACGAATTCGTCCAGGCCGACATTGTCGATCAAGCGACCGTCAGTGCGGTGCTGGCGCGATTCAAGCCTGACGCCATCATGCACCTGGCGGCCGAGTCCCATGTAGACCGCTCCATCGATGGCCCGGCAGACTTCATCCAGACCAACATCGTGGGCACCTACAGCCTGCTGGAAGCCACCCGCGTTTATTGGCAGGCCCTGGCCGAGCCGCAGAAACGCGCGTTTCGCTTCCACCACATCTCCACCGACGAAGTGTATGGCGACTTGCACGGTGTGGATGACCTGTTCACCGAAACCACCGCCTACGCCCCAAGCTCACCGTATTCGGCGAGCAAGGCGGCATCCGACCATCTGGTCCGCGCCTGGCAACGCACCTACGGCTTGCCCGTGCTGTTGACCAACTGCTCGAACAACTACGGGCCGTTTCACTTCCCCGAGAAGTTGATTCCCCTGGTGATTCTCAATGCGCTGGCCGGTAAACCGCTGCCGGTCTACGGCAACGGCCAGCAAGTGCGCGACTGGCTGTTCGTCGAAGACCATGCCCGGGCACTGCTCAAAGTCGTCACCCAGGGCGCGGTCGGCGAGACGTACAACATTGGCGGGCACAACGAGCAGAAAAACATCGACGTGGTGCGCAGCATCTGCGCGCTGCTCGAAGAGCTGGCGCCACGCAAACCCGAAGGCGTCGAGCACTATGCCGACCTGATCAGCTTCGTCCAGGATCGCCCCGGCCACGACCTGCGCTACGCCATCGACGCCAGCAAGATCGAACGGGAACTGGGCTGGACACCTCGGGAAACCTTCGAGACCGGGCTGCGCAAGACGGTGCAGTGGTACCTCGAGAACCTGCTGTGGTGCCAGCGCGTCCAGGACGGCAGTTATCAGGGCGAGCGCCTGGGTTCGCTCGACAACAAGGATGCAATTGCATGATGAAAGGCATAGTCCTGGCCGGCGGTTCCGGCACCCGCCTGCACCCGATTACCCTCGGGGTTTCCAAGCAGCTCCTGCCGATTTATGACAAACCGATGATTTATTACCCGATCTCGGTGCTGATGCTCGCGGGCATCAAGGACATCCTGATCATTTCCACCCCCCAGGATCTGCCGCAATACCGCAACCTGTTGGGCGACGGCCAGCAGTTTGGCGTGCACTTCAGCTATGCCGAGCAGCCATCGCCCGATGGCTTGGCCCAGGCGTTCCTGATCGGCGAACAGTTCATTGGCAGCGACTCGGTGTGCCTGATCCTGGGCGACAACATTTTCCACGGTCAGTATTTCGGCGAGCAATTGCAGACGGCTATCAACCGGCCAAGTGGCGCGACGGTGTTCGGCTACTGGGTCAAGGACCCCGAGCGATTTGGCGTGATCGACTTCGACTCGGAAGGGCGGGCGATGTCCATCGAAGAAAAACCCACTGCGCCTAAATCCAGCTACGCGGTGACCGGCCTGTACTTCTACGACAACGACGTGATCGAGATCGCCAAGACCATCAAGCCATCCAAACGCGGCGAATTGGAAATCACCGACGTCAACAACGCCTACCTGCAACGCGGCGACCTGCACGTCGAGCGCTTCGGCCGCGGTTTCGCCTGGCTGGACACCGGCACCCACGACAGCCTGCTGGAAGCCTCGCAGTACGTGCAGACCATCGAACATCGCCAAGGCCTGAAAGTGGCGTGCCTCGAAGAAATTGCCTACCAGCAAGGTTGGGTCAGCCGCGAGCACATCCTTGAGCGCGCCCAGTATTTCGGCAAGACCGGCTACGGCCAGTACCTGTTCAAGATCGCCGGAGAAACACGTTGAACGTCATCGCCACCCGTCTGCCGGACATCCTGATCATCGAACCGAAAGTCTTCGGTGACGATCGAGGGTTTTTCTACGAAAGCTTCAATGCCCGGGCATTTGCCGAGGCGACCGGCTGCGCCCTGCCGTTCGTCCAGGACAACCACTCACGCTCCACCCGGGGCGTGTTGCGGGGCCTGCACTATCAAATCGAACAGACCCAGGGGAAACTCGTACGCGTCACTGCCGGGGAGGTGCTGGATATCGCGGTGGACATTCGTCGCAGCTCGCCGACCTTCGGCCAATGGGCAAGCGTTCGCCTGTCGGCGCAGAACCATCGGCAGCTGTGGGTGCCACCAGGGTTTGCCCACGGCTTCGTCGTGCTGAGCGAATCGGCAGACTTCCTCTACAAGACCACCGATTACTACTCACCCTCGGCCGAACGCTGCATTCGCTGGGACGATCCGCAACTGGCCATCGATTGGGAGCTGGAAGGCGCGCCGATCCTCTCGGCCAAGGACCAGAACGGCAAGGCCTTGCACGAGGCAGACCTGTTCCCATGAATACCCCCCTGCGCATCCTGATCGTCGGCCGCAATGGCCAGGTTTCCCGGGCACTCCAGTCGCGCCTGAGCGGCATGGGCGAGTTGCTCGTACGCGGCAGCGACCCACTCGATCTGGCGCAACCGGACTCCCTGCGCGCGCCCATCGAGGCCCTGAGCCCCGACCTGATCATCAATGCCGCCGCCCACACGGCCGTCGACCAGGCCGAGAGCGAACCGGAACGGGCATTTGCCATCAATGCTACGGCACCGGGCATCCTGGCCCAGGCAGCGCTCGACCTGGGCATCCCGTTGATTCACTACTCCACCGACTACGTCTTCGATGGCCTCAAGCCCGCCCCCTACACCGAGGACGACACGCCCAACCCGCTGAGTGTCTACGGGCGCAGCAAACTGGCCGGCGAACATGCTATCCGCCAGGCTGGCGGCCAGCACCTGATCCTGCGTACCAGTTGGGTGTACTCCACCGAAGGACGCAATTTCCTGCTGACCATGCAACGCCTGTTGCAGGAAAAACCTCAGCTGCGGGTGGTGGCCGATCAGATTGGCGCACCGACCTGGGCGGGCACCATTGCCGACAGCACCGCCCAACTGATCGAGCGCTGGCAGGCCGCCCAACCCGGAGCCTGGGGCACCTATCACCTGACGGCCCGGGGCGAGACGTCCTGGTTCGGTTTCGCCCAGGCCATCGGCGAAAACCTGCTCGAACGACACAAGCCGTGTGCACTGCTGGAGCCCATTGCGTCCAGCGCTTACCCGACGCCGGCCCCTCGACCGCTGAACTCGCGCCTGGACTGCAGCCGCCTGCTCGAGGAGTGGGCGGTGAGCCAACCCGACTGGCGAGACGCGTTGCAGCAGTGTCTTGCCGGACAAGCCTGGTAAGGCCTTACAAATAGTATTTGCGGGGCAACTAGGCATAATACGCCTGTCACCACAGGCGCCCGATGCCCATGAACTCCACCCTTCCCCGCAGACCCCGTTGGCGCAGCCTGGCCTTGCTTGCGCTGTGCCTGGCGCCGTTGTTGTGGCCGCTCGAGCACCTGGCCGAACGTTATTACCGCAGCGAACTGGCCGGACAGAACCGCCAGACCCTCGACCTCTACGTCGCCAACCTGTTGGGCACGCTGCACCGCTATGAGGTGCTGCCACAGATTCTCGGCGACCTGCCGGCCTTGCGCGCTGTCTTGTCGACCCCGGACGACGGCGTGACCCAAGGCAACGCCAACCGGCTGCTGAAAAACATCAGCGCCCAGACCGGCGCGGAAGTCATGTACCTGATGGACCCCACCGGCAAGACCCTGGCGGCGTCGAACTGGGACAAGCACGACAGTTTCGTCGGGCGCAACTTCTCCTTCCGTCCGTACTTCATCGAAGCCATGGCCGGGCGCCTGGGGCGCTTCTTCGGCTTGGGCACCACATCGGCCAAGCGCGGTTATTTCTTCGCCGCCGCCGTGCACGACCGCGAAAAAGTCATCGGCGTGCTGGTGGTCAAGGTCGACCTGGACCACACCGAAAGCCTGTGGGGCAAGACCCCGGAACAGTTGCTGGTGACCGACCACAATGGCGTGGTCATCCTCACGTCGCGCCAGGAATGGCGATTTCGCGCGACTCGACCGCTAGGTGATGACGAGCGCCAGGCCATCAGCGCGGTACAGCCTTATCCGACCCGCGACCCCAAGCCGCTGAACCTGGATGCCAACGCCTGGCTGACCCAGACCCAATCCATCGAAGAAACCGGCTGGAGCGTGAGCATTCTCGCCCCGCGCACGCTGATCGACCGTCCGGTGCGCACCGTGGTCGCCATCGGCGGCGCGGCATTGCTGGTCTTGATGCTGTTGCTCGGGTTGATGATGCAACGCCGGCGCCATTATCTGGATCGGATCGCCTTCGAAGCCAAGGCCCGTCACGAGCTGGAGGGGCGGGTGGCCGAACGGACCAGCGACCTGGAAGGCCTGAACCGGCGACTGCGCCAGGAGGTGCTGGAGCGCGAGCAGGCCCAGCAGGAGTTGGTCCGAGCCCAGGATGACCTGGTGCAGGCCGGCAAGCTGTCGGCCCTGGGCACCATGTCGGCGAGCATCAGCCACGAACTCAACCAGCCGCTGGCGGCGATTCGCAGCTACGCGGAAAACGCCGAGATATTGCTCGACCACCAACGCACCGAGGATGCCCGCGGCAACCTCAAGCTGATCAGCGAACTGACCGGGCGCATGGCATCGATCATCGCCCACTTGCGCGCCTTTGCCCGCCGCGATCGCCATGCTCCGGAAAGCGTCGCCCTGCAACCGGCGCTGGACGATGCCCTGGCGCTGCTCGCCAAACGCCGGCGCAGCATGGAAGTGGAACTGATCCGCGACTTGCCGGCCGCCACACTGTGGGTCGAGGCCGGCGAAACCCGCCTGCGCCAGGTGCTCGGCAACCTGTTGGCCAACGCCCTCGACGCCCTCACGGAAAAAGGCCCGCCACGCAAACTCTGGCTCAGCGCCCAGGCCACCGACACCGGCGTCAACCTGTACATCCGCGATAACGGCCCGGGGTTTTGCATGGAAGCCCTGGGCCGCGCCGGTGAGCCCTTCTACACCACCAAGACGCGCACCCAGGGCCTTGGCCTGGGGCTGGCGATCTGCGACACCCTGATGCGCGCCTTCGGCGGCGAACTGTCGTTCGCCAACCACAAGGAAGGCGGCGCCCTGATCACCCTGAAGCTGCGCGCCGGCGCGCCCGGGGTGAGCCTGCAACCGTCCGAGGACCGAAGTGTATGACCATCGATAACCGGATTGAGGTGGTGCTGATCGATGACGATCCCCATCTACGTCAGGCCTTGAGCCAGACCCTCGACCTGGCCGGCCTGAAGATCCTGCCCCTGGCCGAAGCCAAGGGCGTGGCTGGGCAACTGCCCCGTGACTGGCCGGGGGTGGTCGTCAGCGATATTCGCATGCCGGGCATGGACGGCCTCGAACTGCTGGGCGAACTCCACGCCCAGGACCCGGAACTGCCGGTGCTGCTGATCACCGGCCACGGCGACGTGCCGCTGGCGGTGCAAGCGATGCGCGCCGGGGCCTACGATTTCCTGGAAAAACCTTTCGCCAGCGATCATCTGCTCGACAGCGTACGCCGGGCCCTGGCCTTGCGCCGCCTGGTGCTGGACAACCGCAGCCTGCGCCTGGCCCTGAGCGATCGCCACGAACTCAGCGCCCGCCTGGTCGGCCAATCGGCTCCGATGCTGCGCCTGCGCGAGCAGATCGGGGCACTGGCCGCCACCCGCGCCGACGTGCTGATCCTCGGTGAAACCGGTGCCGGCAAGGAAGTGGTCGCCCGTGCCTTGCACGACCTCTCAAGCCGACGCAATGGCCCCTTCGTGGCGATCAACGCCGGAGCCCTGGCCGAGTCGGTGGTGGAGAGCGAGCTGTTCGGCCACGAGCCCGGTGCTTTTACCGGTGCGCAGAAACGCCGTATCGGCAAGTTCGAGTTCGCCAACGGTGGCACGCTGTTCCTGGATGAAATCGAAAGCATGAGCCTGGATGTCCAGGTCAAGCTGCTGCGCCTGCTGCAAGAGCGCATGGTGGAACGACTGGGGGGCAATCAACAGATCCCGCTGGATATCCGCGTCATCGCCGCGACCAAGGAAGACCTGCGCCAGGCCGCCGACCAGGGACGTTTCCGCGCTGACCTGTATTACCGCCTGAACGTCGCGCCGCTGCGCATACCGCCGTTGCGCGAACGGGGCGAGGATGCGCTCATGCTGTTCCAGCATTTCGCCAACGAAGCCAGTGCTCGCCATGGCCTGCCGCCCCACGAATTGCAACCGGCGCAACGGGCGTTGCTGCTGCGCCACAGTTGGCCGGGCAATGTCCGGGAGCTGCAGAACGCCGCCGAACGCTTTGCCCTGGGACTGGAACTGGCCCTGGACAACAACGCGCCAGACGGCAGCCCCGGCGCACCGGTGGAACTGGTCAGCGGCGGCTTGAGCGAGCAAGTGGAAAACTTCGAGAAAACCCTGATCGCCGCCGAACTGGCCCGCCCCCACAGCTCGGTGCGCAGCCTGGCCGAAGCCCTGGGCATCCCCCGCAAGACCCTGCACGACAAGTTGCGCAAGCATGGCCTGACCTTCGGCGACAGCAGCCAGGGTTCGGCCGATGAGTCCGATTGAATTATTGTCATTTCCCCGTCAAGCAAGAGGCCCCGCAATGAACCGCGACAGCCGTTACCTGGAATCGATCCTGCACCACGACATCCCCTTGACCCGGGACATGGGCCTCAAGGTGCTCGATTGGCAGGCCCGGCAACTGCGCCTGTCCTTGCCGCTGGCGGCCAACGTCAACCACAAGAGCACCATGTTCGGTGGCAGCCTGTATTGCGGCGCCGTACTGGGTGGCTGGGGCTGGCTGCACCTGGCCCTGCGCGAGGAAGGCATCGAAGACGGGCATATCGTGATTCAGGAAGGGCAGATCAGCTATCCGCTGCCAGTGACCCGCGATGCGACGGTTGTCTGCGATGCGCCCGAGGAAAACCTGTGGAAACGCTTCCTGGCCACGTATCGGCGCTATGGCCGGGCGCGGCTGGCGTTGCAGACACAGGTGATGAACGTGGGAAGCGATGAAATCGCGGTGCAATTCGAGGGGCAATACGTGTTGCACCGCTGAAACACCGCCGGCCCCTGTGGCGAGGTATCGCTGTGTGGGAGCCAATCCCCTTGCCACAAGGGATCGAGCCAGACTTAAGAGCGAGCCAGCTCCAACAGCTTCCCACGCCACGCCGCTTTGGCCGGCAACGCCAGGAATGACGTATTCAACAGCGACTCCCGCGGTGGATAGCAGAACGCTTCGCCGCTCAAGTCCAACACCTCGCCCCCCGCGCCTTCCAGCACACCCTGGGCGGCGGCGGTGTCCCACTGGGAGGTCGGCGCCAGCCGGGGATAACAATCCGCCGCGCCTTCAGCCACCAGGCAAAACTTCAACGAACTGCCAATGCTGGTCAGTTGCAGCTCGCCCAGGCTCTCGCTCAAGCCCTCCAGCAGGCGTTCCTGCGCCGGGCTGGTATGCCGGCGACTGGCGACCACGGTGAACGTTTCGCCCGGCGCCAATGCATCACGAACCGCGATAGGCAAAGGCACACCGCCCTTGTCGCCACGCCAGGCACCCAACCCGGCGCCACCGACGTAAAAGCGTCCATTGGTCGGCATCGATACCACACCGAACACCACACGGCCCTGTTCCACCAAGGCGATATTGACGGTGAACTCCTCGCTGCCGGAGATGAACTCCTTGGTGCCATCCAGCGGGTCCACCAGCCACCAGCGTTGCCAGCCGGCACGCACGCCTTGGGCAATATCGGCGTCCTCTTCGGAGAGAATCGGAATATCCGGGGCCAGCGCCGTCAACCCGGCCACGATCACATCGTGAGCCGCCATGTCCGCGGCAGTCACCGGCGACTCGTCGGCCTTATGGTTGACCTGCACGTTGGCGCGCCAGAACGGCAGGATCGCTTCACCGGCCTGGAGCGCCAGCCCGACTACGGGAGCCATCAACGGATGAGGGAAAGTCATGACAGGAACGCTCCACGCTGGGCCAGCAGGTCACGGGCCAGGTACAGCGCCGCCAAGGCCCGGCCCTCGGTGAATTGCGGGTTCTGCGCCAGGGCCGAGAGCTCACGCAGGTTGACCTTGTCCACTCCCATCGGCTCGGGCTCGTCGCCCTCCAGCCGTTCTTCATACAGATCGGTGGCCAGCACCACCTGGATCTTCTGACTCATGTAGCCAGGGGACAGCGACAACTCGGTCAGGTGTTCCAACTGTCGCGCGCCAAAGCCGGCTTCTTCCTTGAGCTCCCGCTCGGCCGCCGCCAGCACGTCTTCCCCTGGCTCGATCAAGCCCTTGGGCAGGGACAGTTCGTAGGCATCGGTACCACCGCAATACTCTTCCACCAGCACCGCGTGGTCGGCGTCGAGCATCGCCACGATCATCACCGCGCCGTAGCCCGCACCCTTGCTCGCCAGACGCTCATAGGTACGCTCCACGCCGTTGGAAAAGCGCAATTTCAGTTCTTCCACACAGAACAGGCGGCTGGTAGCGACGATCCGGCGATCGAGTATGGTGGGTTTCTGGCGCATAAACGGCTCCCTGGGCGATAGCAGGCTACTATACCCGGCCTATTCTGATTGTTTGTGTCGGATATCCGATTACCGCTGGAGAAGTTTTATGGCCTTGCTGCCCTGGCATGAGATCGATACGGTTCTGCTGGACATGGACGGCACCCTGCTGGACCTGCATTACGACAACCATTTCTGGCTCGAACACCTGCCCCAGCGCTACGCCGAACTGCATGGCGTGAGCCGGGCGATGGCCGAGATGGAGCTGCAACCCCTGTTCGAGCGCAACGCCGGCCAGTTGCAGTGGTACTGCCTGGATTTCTGGAGCACTGAGCTGAAGTTGCCGGTGCGCGAACTGAAGTTGGAAACCGCCCACTTGATCGCCTTGCGCCCGGACGCCGATACGTTCCTGGCGGCAGTCCAGCGGGCCGGCAAACGCGTGGTGATGATCACCAATGCCCACCGCGATTCGTTGTCCTTGAAGCTGGAACGCATCGAACTGGCCCCCTACTTCGAACGCTTGATCAGTTCCCACGACTACGGCTTCCCCAAGGAAAACCCACAGTTCTGGGACGCACTGCAAGCCGACCTGAATTTCGACCCGGCCCGCAGCCTGTTCATCGACGACACCCTGCCGGTGCTGCGCAGCGCCCGGGATTTCGGCGTGGCGCACCTGTTGGCGGTCAGCGAGCCGGACAGTCGCAAGGGGCCGAAGGATACGGGGGAGTTCGAGGCGCTGGGGGATTATCGGGACTTGATTGCCGGGCTTTGAACCGCGCCGTATTCATCGCGAGCAAGCTCGCTCCCACATTGGTTTCGCGACGAACCAAGCCCCCTGTGGGAGCGAGCTTGCTCGCGATGAAGGCGACACAGGCCTGCAAGTTACTCAGGGATACGCAACACCTGCCCCGGGTAGATCTTGTTCGGGTCTTTGAGCATCGGTTTGTTGGCCTCGAAGATCTTGTTGTACTTGTTCGCATCGCCGTATTCGGCCTTGGAAATGGCGCTGAGGGTGTCGCCTTTCTTCACCGTCACGAAACGCGCCGCCTTGGCCACCGGGCCGGTCACGGTGATCTGGTCGTCGACACTGCCGACGCCTTCGATGTTGCCCACCGCCAACAGGATCTTTTCCTTCTCTTCCTGGCTCGCGACTTCACCGGTGACGATGACTTTGTCGCCCTCGACGGTGGCCTGAACGTTCGGATTGCCCAGGCCGACCTTTTCAATGTGCTCTTTCAGTTGCTCGCTGGCATTGGCATTGCCGGGGGTCAGCAGGTCGATCAGCTTTTCACCGGCTTCCTTCACAAAACTAAAGATACTCATGGCACACGCTCCTTGATTTAAGTGTTCAGACGCAAAGACTAGACCAGGCGGGACGCACCCGGCTCCCAGCCGACCAATGACCCCGCCACGCGCAAGCGCTAGAATCCGGATCTTCCCGCGCCCTGGAGCGAAGATGGACATCAAGCAGCTGAAATTTCTCATCGCGCTGGACGAAACCCGTCACTTCGGCCAGGCCGCCGCACGCTGCCATATCACCCAGCCGACGCTGTCGATGCGCCTGCGTAGCCTGGAAGAAGAACTCGACCTGCCGCTGGTCAACCGCGGCCAGCGCTTTGAAGGCTTCACCGCGCCGGGCGAACGGGTGCTGGCCTGGGCGCGCACGGTGCTGGCGGCCTATGATGGGCTGCAGGCCGAAGCGGCGGCCTGTCGGGGCAACCTGGTGGGTACGCTGCGCCTGGGCGTGGTGCCGTTGTCGGACTTCGACCCGCTGGCGATGATGCAGCGCTTGCACACCGAGCACCCCAGCCTGCGTTTCGAATTGTCGTCCCTGAGCTCCGAACGCATCCTCGAACAGTTGGCGAACAACCGCATCGACCTGGGTGTTTCCTACCTGGAACGCCTGGACAACGAACGTTTCGAGGCCCTGCCCTTCAGCCCCACCCGCATGGGCCTGCTTTACGACCAGCGTTATTTCTTTTTCGGTGAACAACCGCTGAGTTGGGAAGCCCTGATCGAACTGCCCTTGGGCATGCTCACCAGCGGCATGCATTTTCGCCAGTCCATCGACCACAACTTCCACAGCCGGGGCCTGACGCCCCAACCGCTGTTACAAACCGACGCGGTGCACCAATTGTTACAAGCTGTGCACGGCGGGCTGTGTTGCGCGGTGATGCCCCTGGACAGCGGCCTGGACGTCCTGACCGAGGATTTGCGCATCCAACCCATTGAAAACGCCCAGACGCTAGTCCCGCTGGGCCTGATCATGCGGCGCGGTGCCCCCCGCTCGGCGTTGGCAGAGGCCTGTTTTGCCCTCTACCAGAAATCAGCGACGACTTCTTGATCGACGTCATCTATTGGAAGATCAGTAATAGCGATTAGACGTGGCAGATTGCCGCATTTAGTCTTAACACTATTCCTACTTTCAGTGATGCCCATGAACGACAAGCCTCCGGTCAGTCCAGCGCCAGCGATGGAAACATCCACGCCGGTCGCCAGCCAGAGCTATGGCTACTGCAATCTGGACCACTCCCAATCGGACAGCACCGCGCTGGCCGAGGAAGTGGCGCTGGCGATTGCCTATAACGGCATCAGCCAGGCAGTCATGCTGGTCACCCCCACCGACCTGGAAGACTTCATCGTCGGTTTCAGCCTCGGCAGCGGCATCATCGAAGATTCATCGGACATCTATGACCTGCAACTGAGCGGCACGGGTGCCGCGCACTATGCCCAGGTGACCATCGCCAACCGCGCCTTCTGGAACCTCAAGCAGCAACGCCGGCAGTTGGCGGGCACCAGTGGCTGCGGATTGTGCGGCGTGGAAGCGGTGGAACAGGCCTTGCCAAACCTCAAGGTGCTGCCCGGCGCACCACTGCCCGCGGCGCAATGGCTCGATGGCCTGCGTGACCGTATCAGCCAGTTCCAGCCCCTGGGCCAACATTGCGGCGCGGTCCATGCGGCGTTGTTCATGAACGCCCAGGGTGAATTGCTGCTGGGCCGCGAAGACATTGGCCGGCACAACGCCCTCGACAAGCTGATCGGCGCGTTGATCCGGCAACAGATTCCGGTGGCCGGTGGCGTGGCGATCGTCACCAGCCGTTGCAGCCTCGAACTGATCCAGAAAGTACTGCGCGCCGGCATCCAGACGCTGGTCAGCCTGTCGTCGCCCACGGGCCTCGCCGTGCAGTGGGCCCGCCAACACAACCTCAACCTCATCCACCTGCCGCAAAAAAGTGCGCCGCGGGTCTACAGCCCTGCGATGGAGAAACAAGCGTGAGCAATCATCAACAAGCCGACCAGAAACCCGTACCGCGCTACAAGCCCTACAAGGGCCCGGCCGGTGGCTGGGGTGCGCTGATCAGTGTCGCTCAGGCCTGGTTGACCAGCGACAACGCGCTGAAAAACATCCGCATGATGCTCAAGACCAACCAGAATGGCGGTTTTGACTGCCCTGGCTGTGCCTGGGGCGACTCTCCCGAAAGCGGCATGGTCAAGTTCTGCGAGAACGGCGCCAAGGCCGTGAACTGGGAAGCCACCAAGCGTCGCGTCGACGGTGCTTTTTTCGCCAAGCACAGCGTGACCTCGCTGCTGGAGCAGAGCGACTACTGGCTCGAATACCAGGGCCGCCTGACCGAACCCATGCGCTACGACGCCGAAACCGACCGCTACAAGCCCATCAGTTGGGAAGCGGCGTTCGCCCTGGTCGGCAAGCACCTGCAAGGGCTGTCCAGCCCCAACCAGACCGAGTTCTATACGTCGGGCCGGGCCAGCAACGAAGCGGCCTACCTGTATCAACTGTTCGTGCGCGCCTACGGCACCAACAACTTCCCCGACTGCTCGAACATGTGCCACGAAGCCAGCGGCGTAGCCCTGGCCCAGAGCGTGGGCGTGGGCAAGGGCACGGTGACGTTCGACGACTTCGAACACGCCGACGCGATTTTCGTCTGGGGCCAGAACCCTGGCACCAATCATCCGCGGATGCTCGAGCCACTGCGCGAGGCCGTGAAGCGCGGCGCCCAAGTGGTGTGCATCAACCCGCTCAAGGAGCGTGGCCTGGAGCGTTTCCAGCATCCACAACATCCGCTCGAAATGCTCACCAACGGTGACAAGCCAACCAATACCGCGTATTTCCGCCCGGCCCTGGGTGGCGACATGGCGATCTTGCGCGGCATGGCCAAGTTCCTGCTGCAATGGGAGCGTGAGGCGCAGAACAGCGGCGCGGCGTCGGTGTTCGACCACGCGTTCATCAATGAACACAGCACCAACGTGCTGGATTACCTGGCGGCGGTCGACGATACGCCGTGGGAACAGATCCTCGAGCAATCGGGCTTGACCCTGGTCGAAATCGAGCAGGCGGCGCGCATGTACGCCAAAAGCGAGAACGTGATCATGTGCTGGGCGATGGGCATCACCCAGCACCGTCATTCGGTGGCGACCATCCAGGAAATCGCCAACGTGATGATGCTGCGCGGCAACATTGGCCGGCCGGGCGCAGGCCTGTGCCCGGTTCGCGGCCACAGCAACGTGCAGGGCGACCGGACCATGGGCATCAACGAACGCCCACCGGCGGCATTCCTCGACGCGCTGGAGCGGCGCTTCCAGTTCAAGGTACCGCGGGAAAACGGCCACAACGTGGTCGAGGCGATCCACGCCATGGCCGACGGCCAGGCGAAGGTGTTCATCGCCCTGGGCGGCAACTTCGCCCAAGCCACGCCGGATAGCCAGCGAACCTTCCAGGCCTTGGCCAATTGCGACCTGACGGTGCAGATCAGTACCAAGCTCAACCGCAGCCACCTGGCTCACGGCAAGGACGCGTTGATTTTGCCGTGTCTGGGCCGCACCGACATCGACCTGCAAACCGAAGGTGCGCAAGCGGTGACGGTGGAAGACTCCTTCAGCATGGTGCATGCCTCATTCGGCCAGTTGCAGCCGCTGTCGAACCAGATGCGCTCCGAACCGTGGATCATCGCCGGTATCGCCGCCGCCACGCTGGGTAGCCGTCCGGTGGACTGGAACTGGCTGGTGGCCGACTACAGTCGCATCCGCGACCTGATCGCCGATACCATACCCGGCTTCAAGGACTTCAACGAAAAGCTGAAAAACCCCGGCGGATTCTATCTGGGCAACAGCGCTGGTGCGCGTCGCTGGAACACCCCGTCGGGCCGCGCCAACTTCAAGCCCAACCTGTTGCCGAGCGACCTGGTGCATGAACGCACCCGTGCCACCGGCCAGTTGCCCGACCTGATCATGCAGTCCATGCGCTCCCACGATCAGTACAACACCACCATCTATGGCCTCGATGACCGCTATCGCGGCGTCAAGGGCCAGCGTGACGTGTTGTTCGCCAACGAAGCGGACATCATTCGCCTGGGCTTCAAGCCGGGCCAGAAAGCCGACATCGTCTCGCTCTGGGATGACGGTCGCGAACGTCGGGTCAAGGGTTTTACCCTGCTGGCGTTCGACATTCCGGCCGGGCAGGCTGCGGCCTACTACCCTGAAGTGAACCCGCTGGTGCCCCTGGAAAGCACGGGCGACGGCAGCCACACGCCGACGTCGAAATTCGTTGCGATCCGCCTGGAAAAGGCGAGCGAGAGTGGACTGATCCTGGCCAAGTCGGCCTGACACACAGTTCATTGGCGAGGCGATTGGATTGTGTGGGAGCAAGCTTTGCTCCCACACAGCTCGCTCCCATGAGCGTACTTTTCTAGCGCCCACAAAAAAGGCCGTTTCCCCTGGAAAACGGCCCGTCTTAAGTAGCTAAAGACCGACTGATCAGCCTTAAGTTCCCACCAAAAAACAATAACTTAGAGAATTGTGCACAAGTCGTGTTACTCGTCGGATTTCGATTGTAAGCAAGCGAAGCGAGCCTCAGGATCGCGCCGTCATCCCTTTGAGGCTCCTCTATGAAGTTCTCCTCCATTCTCTTGTTGTCCCTTAGCCTGGCCAGTGGCATCGCTTGCGCCGGTGGTACTGCCGAAGCAGGTGTGGGCGGCGCATTGGGCGGGGTTTTGGGTTCGGTCGTCGGCCAGTCCCTGGGCGGCAACACCGGTTCCACTATCGGCGCGGCGCTGGGCGGTGCGGGCGGTAGTGCGGTCGGCGCAGACAAACACAGCCGCGGCGAAGCGGCGATCGGCGGCGCGCTGGGCGCGGCCGGCGGCAACGTGGTCGGCCGTAGCGTCGGTGGCAGCACCGGCAGCCTGATCGGTGCGGCGGCGGGCGGTGGCGCGGGTGGCGCCCTGGGTAACTACATGGGCAAGGACGATGACGATGACCGCCGTTATGACGATCGCCGTGGTGATCGTCGCTACTACCGTGACGGCCACCCAGGTCGCGGCCATGCCTATGGGCACCGCAAAAAACATCATCGCCACTACCGCGACTAACGGCTGATCGATACCAGCCGTTGAAGATCGCAGCCTCCGACAGCGCCCAGCGCTGACAGGAGGCTGCGATTTTTTGTTTCAGACCACCAACCGCTCCAACGCCCCACGTAGCCGATCCGGAATCGCCACCGGCCGATTCGACGCCCGATCCACGAATACGTGAACAAAACGCCCCGCCGCACAAGCCTCCTCCTCGCCCGCCTTGAACACCGCCAGCTCGTACTGCACCGAACTGCTGCCCAACTTGCCAACCCGCAGGCCGATTTCAATCCGGTCTGGAAAGGCGATCGAGGCGAAGTAGTCGCAGGCCGAACTCACCACGAACCCCACCACGTCTCCATCATGGATATCCAGGCCGCCGACTTCGATCAGGTAGGTATTCACAGCGGTATCGAAAAAGCTGTAGTAGGTGACGTTGTTGACATGACCGTACACATCGTTGTCGTGCCAGCGCGTGATGATGGGCTGCAAGTGTGGGTATTCGTTGCGTTGGGGCATCAGCTGTCCTTTACGGTTGTTCGATGGTCTTGACGTGGCACGGGGCTCAGGCCTGCGCGAAACCCTTGCCCTGCGCCGCCAGCTCGCCGATCAGGCGCGCGGGCTTCCACTGGTCGCCCTGCTTCGTTTCGAGCTCCAGCAGGCGTGCGTGGATGGCTTCCAGCCCCTGCCCGTCAGCCCAGGCCATCGGCCCGCCCTTGTCCGCAGGGAAGCCGTAGCCGTTGAGGTAGACCAGGTCGATCGCGTGGGCCGACTCGGCAATGCCTTCCTGCAGAATCTTCGCCCCCTCGTTGACCAGCGCCAGCAAGCAGCGCTCGAGGATTTCCTCCGGGCCGATCTCGCGACGCTGGAAGCCCAGCGCCTCACTGACCCGCAACACCAGCGCATCGACCTCGACATCATGCTCGGCCTGTCGACTGCCCGGCTCGTAGTGATAATACCCATTGCCGCTTTTCTGGCCGAACCGTCCCAGCTCGCACAGACGATTGTCCACCTGCACTTCGGGCGCATCCTGGCCCTTGCCCGCCAGCTCACGGGCACGCCACTCCAGGTCGATGCCAACGACGTCGTACATGCGAAACGGCCCCATGGCGAAACCGAAGCCTTGCAACGCCGCATCCACCTGATGGGGGAACGCCCCCTCCAGCAACATCTTGCGCGCTTCCAGCACATACGGATGAAGCATCCGGTTGCCAATGAAGCCATGGCAGTTGCCTGATATCACGCTGACCTTGCCCATGCGCTGGCCCAGCACCAGGGCCGCATCCAGCACCGCTTTGGAGGTTTGTGCGCCGCGAACGATCTCCAGCAGCTTCATGATGTGTGCCGGACTGAAGAAATGCAGGCCCAGGACCTGGGCTGGCCTGCGGGTGACGGCGGCGATTGCATCGATGTCCAGCGCCGACGTGTTGCTCGCCAGGATGGCCCCGGGCTTGAGCAGGCCGTCCAGCTCGCGAAAGATGGTCTGTTTGAGTTCCAGGTTTTCGTAGACCGCTTCGATCACCAGGTCCACCTCACGGATCGCCGCGTAATCATCCGCCCGTGTCACCCGGGCGATCCGCGCATCTGCCTCACCCTGGTCAATACGGCCCTGGCGCACACCATGGGCATAGGTCTCGGCCACGGCAACCAGTGCCTGCTCGAGCATCTGCGGATTGTTGTCGACCCACTGCACCGCCACGCCGGCGTTGGCCAGGCACATCACGATGCCCCGCCCCATGGTGCCTGCACCGACCACCGCGGCGCGCTGAATATCGAAAGGTGTCTGGCTCATGTTGGCTCTCTTGTTGGCGATCCGAAGACAGCCTTCACCTTAGTCAGCCGCCGAACGTTTTTGAAATTTATTCGTGTGATGAAGGGCATTCAGCGGATGGATGCAGCTCACAGGTGCGCTTGAGTCCACTGGCGAACTTCCGCGTATGGATACGCTTCCAGCGCGGCATACCCAGGGATCTTCCGCGCCTTCAATCGGGTGAACAGCGGCACACTGATCCCGCACAGGAAGCGGGTGAGGCGCTCGGCAGACGGCACGCTGCCGCTGTGCTGCTCATGCTTGTGGATAAAATCGCCACACAACGCCCCGAAGCTTTTATCCACAAGCGCCGGCAGCGCAGGCGGCTCCGGCAGGCGAGCGACCTGCCCATGGCACACCGAACAATGACCACACAGGTGTGGCGCACTGTCGTCGCCGAAATACTGCGCCAAGCGATGACCCAGGCAACGGTCGGTGGCGAACAATTCGAGCATGGCGTGGATCCGCTCGATTTCACCGTGTTCGTGCCGGGTGAAATAGGCATGCAGCTCGGCACTCAAGGCCTGCACATCCAGATCCGCTTCCAGCACGCTGTACACCTCGGTCATCTGTTTGCTTTCCAGTTCGATCCAGCCCTTCTCCTGGAAATAATCCAGCGCCTTGACCACCCGATTACGCTCAGCGTGGTACTGCCGGTGCATCCCGTCGAAATCCACCGTGGCCCAGCTCCGGGCGCGACTGGAGGTCTGGATGATGGCCGCGACGAAGTCCCTGCGCTCACCTTCGAAGCGCTCCAGCAGCTCCTGGGGCTCGGTCAGGAACTTGAAGCGATACTCCGCGAAATAGGCATAGCGCGGCGCGATCAGCCGGCGCAGCTCCAACTGGACCAGCAACGTCTTGAGCGGCAGTTGGCGGATGTTGCTCTGGTCCGCCAGCGGGCCCAGCAAGAACTCCCATTGCCCATCGGGGGCGGCGGCTTTCAGTTCGTCGAGCACGCAACGAATGCCTGCGAGCTCCGGCGTATCGCCATACACAAAGTTCTCCAGCACGTTGAGGCTGTCGCGATTGGCCAGTACCAGGCAATCCGATGGCTGTCCGTCGCGCCCGGCCCGGCCGATTTCCTGGCTGTAGTTCTCGATGGACTTGGGCAGGTCGAAATGCACGACGTTGCGGATATCGCTCTTGTCGATGCCCATGCCGAAAGCGATGGTGGCGACGATGCAATTGGATTGCCCGCCCATGAATCGCCGCTGGATGGCTTCCCGTTGCTCATGGGGCAAACCGGCGTGATAGGCCTCGGCCTCGATACCGTGCCGGCCCAGGTGCTCGGCGATCTGCTCGGCGGTTCGCTGCAAGGTGACGTAGACGATGCTCGGCTGCCCGGCACGCTCGCTCAACCACTGCACCAGCCGTGCGCGCTTGTCGGCACCCGGCACGGGCTCGACCAACAGATTGAGGTTCGGTCGGTAGAAGCCGGTCGTCACCACATCGGCGGCGGCAATGGCGAATTTCGCCTGCATGTCGGCGACGACCTTGGGCGTGGCGGTGGCCGTCAGCAGCAATACCTGGGGAATATTGAACTGGTGCTGGTAATCGGGAAGCTTGAGGTAGTCAGGTCGGAAGTTATGCCCCCATTCCGAAATACAGTGGGCCTCGTCCACCACCAGCAACGAAATCGGCACCTGCTGCAGGAAATTGCGAAAGCGCTCGTTCTTCAGGCGCTCCACGGAGATCATCAGGATCTTCAACTCGCCCGAACGGGCCCGCGCCATGGCGTCGTTGGCTTCGTCACGGCTCTGTGCCGAATCGATACTGGCCGCCGCGATGCCGTGGCGCTTGAGGAACGTCAACTGGTCTTGCATCAATGCCAGCAGTGGCGAAACCACCAGGGTCAGGTGCGGCAGGAGCAGGGCCGGCAATTGATAACACAGGGACTTGCCCGAGCCGGTGGGGAAGATGGCCGCCGCCGACCGACCGGCCAGTACGGCGCCGATGGCCGCCTCCTGACCGGGACGAAACTGTGGATAACCGAAAACCTGTTCCAGGGTGCTGTGCATGCGCGGTCGCTCCTTTGACTGCTGCGAGCCCCAAAGACTAGCGGGACAACGCAGCGCGTCGAGAAAAGGTCGGGGGTAAAAACGATACTGGATGATACAGCGTCGAGCGCCTTCGCCTTGCCACGAGCAGATACAAATCCGGGCAATTTGATGTCTCGTCCCGATTTCGCCAGCACGGTAAGGTGCGCCGAAAGCTCCTGCTGTACGTCAAGGCCAGGAAGCCTGACGCTCGATTTCAATTCTTCAAGGAACGAACCATGCCACACCCATTTTCCGCTCTACGCGCGCTGACGATCACGTCGGCCTCATTGCTCGCCGGTTGCTTGACCGTCCCCGAGCCACCCGGCGTGGATCCTGCCCGGTTCGAAACCCCGGAGTATCACGCTCAACAAGGCTTGGCTGTCGTCAAGGCATCAGCGCTCTACGCTCGTGGCGGGACTGGCCAGGATGTTGTCGTGGCATTGATCGACTCGGGGCTCAACGCCAGCCTCGAGGAGTTCGAGGGCAGACTGGGTGATCCTGGATTCGACCATGTCGAAGACCGTCCCGGCACCGTTGACCGCATCGGTCATGGCACGCAGATGGCCGGTATTCTTGCCGCCAACAAGGACGACCGGGGCATGCACGGCATCGCGTTCAATGCGCGGTTGATCCCCTTTCGCTTTGGCGACGACAACGAGCCGTTTTTCTTCGACAGCGAAATCGCCCGGTCCTGGCAAAGTGGTTTTGACAAGGGTGCCCGGCTGTTCAACAACTCGTGGGCCAATGCCATTCCCGCCACCGAGATCAATGAGGCACGCTACAACCAGGTGATGCCCGACTCCCTGGCCGTCGCTCGAAAACTGGTCGCGGACGGCGCCGTGTTGGTCTTCCCCACCGGTAACGAACTCAAGCGCGAGCCCCTGGCCGAGCCAGGACTGCCGGTCGCATTGCCAGAACTGGAAAAAGGCTGGATCGCAGTGGTGGCGTTGAAGAACGACGGCAGCGCCATCAATGGCAAATCCAACTATTGCGGCGTCGCAGCCGCCTGGTGCATCGCCGTTCCCGGCGGCGACGCCGGTGCACAGGCCGGCCTGCTCACTGTTGGCAAGGACGGCCGCTACGTGCAGACCGCTGGCACATCTCCCGCCGCCGCGTTGGTCAGTGGCGCACTGGCGGCGCTACAAAGCCTTCACCCGCAACTCAGCCCGCAGCAGATACGCGAACATCTGCTGGCGACAGCCAACCGCACAGGTATCTATGCCAACAGCGAAGCCTATGGCAGAGGATTGATGGACCTTGAGGCCGCCGCACTACGCATGCCTGAACAGATGGCTGACTGAACCCAAACCCTTATCGCTCGCGAGCCTGGCAGCAATCGACTCGCGATACCCATGAACATTTTACACCTGCCCCACCAACGGCAGGACGCCCGCGGTTCGCAGTTTGAAAAAGGAAATGACCATGACGCACAAACTGAATCTACCTACCGTCCTGATGCTGTCCCTACTACTGGGCGGATGCATGAAATTCCCTGACGACCCGCCAATCCTCGCGATGGTCAAAACCACAACCGCGACGCCTGCGATTTCTTGATTGCAGCGTCCTTCTTTTTCCAACGGGCAACGATTTCCCCCTAAACTTTCACCGGTACAGACGCACCTCTTCTATTCTGGACATTTCATCATGCACCTTGCGCCAGACTTCCCCGATGACCATGCCATGCGCCAACTCATGGAACTGCTCCACGAAGAAATCGGCCTGCCTGAACGCAAGACGATTCGCCTGGGCACTGCGATCAATCTCGACTTGGGTTGCGATGGCGCGGACGCCCGACACCTGATGGAAGCACTGGAGGAGCGGTTCGCCATCGAGCTCATCGACTACGACGCCTACCGCTATTTTCAGCCGGAAGGGTTCGATGTGTTTCAAAAGCGCAGGGCCAAGGGACGGGGGAACAAGCTGCCACTGACCATCGGCATGCTTTACAAGGCGATCAAGGCACAGCGATGGGATACGCGGGAAGTGGAAGAGGCCTAGCTGATCGGCGCGCCTCAAATAGCCGTCCACAAAAAACCGCCCATGAAGGGCGGTTTTTTTCATTCACCAACCAAGTCTTACAACTGCGGACCTGCAGCCTTGATCGCGTCGCTCACGTCGAACTTCTTGAAGTTCTCGATGAACAGACCGGCCAATGCCTTGGCCGCTTCGTCGTAGGCGGCTTTGTCGACCCAGGTGTTGCGCGGGTTCAACAGGCCGGTCTCGACGCCTGGTACAGCCAGCGGCACGTCCAGGTTGATGATGTCCAGGTGTTCGGTTTCAGCACCGATCAGCGCGCCGCTCTGGATCGCCGCGATCACCGCACGGGTGGTCGGGATATTGAAGCGCTTGCCGACGCCGTAGCCGCCACCGGTCCAGCCGGTGTTGACCAGGTAGACCTTGGAGCCGAAACCACGGATGCGCTTGATCAGCAGCTCAGCGTACTCACCGGCCGGACGCGGGAAGAACGGGGCGCCGAAGCACGTGGAGAAGGTCGACTTGATGCCACTGCCCGAACCCATTTCGGTCGAGCCCACCAGTGCGGTGTAGCCGGACAGGAAGTGGTAGGCGGCTTGTTCTTCGCTGAGGATCGACACCGGCGGCAGTACGCCGGTCAGGTCGCAAGTCAGGAAGATCACGGCGTTTGGCTCGCCACCAAGGTTTTTCGGTGCGCGTTTTTCGATCAGCTCACGGGGGTACGCAGCGCGGCTGTTCTGGGTCAGGCTGTCGTCGGCGTAGTCGGCTTTCTTGGTGACCGGGTCCAGGACGACGTTTTCCAGTACGGCGCCGTGCTGGATGGCTTTCCAGATCACCGGCTCGTTCTTCTCGGACAGGTCGATGCACTTGGCGTAGCAGCCGCCTTCGATGTTGAAGACCACGCCCACGCCCCAGCCGTGTTCGTCGTCACCGATCAGGTAACGGCTTTCGTCGGCGGACAGGGTGGTCTTTCCGGTGCCCGACAGGCCGAA
This sequence comes from Pseudomonas sp. NFACC14, assembly GCF_900106885.1. Classification (NCBI taxonomy): domain Bacteria; kingdom Pseudomonadati; phylum Pseudomonadota; class Gammaproteobacteria; order Pseudomonadales; family Pseudomonadaceae; genus Pseudomonas; species Pseudomonas sp. NFACC14. The sequence goes on along the minus strand of NZ_FNOA01000010.1, from coordinate 103,490 downwards.
GAACAGAGTCACATCGCCCTCTTCGCCCATGTTCGCGGCGCAGTGCATCGGCAGCACGTCAACGGCTGGCAGCAGGAAGTTCTGCACGGAGAACAGGGCTTTTTTCATTTCACCGGCGTAGCGCATGCCGGCGATCAGCACTTTCTTGGCCGCGAAATTGATGATCACGGTACCGTCGGAGTTGGTGCCGTCGCGCTCAGGCTCGCAGACGAAGTTCGGCGCGTTGAGGATCTGCCACTCGTCCTTGCCGCCGGCGTTGTATTGCTCGGGGTTGATGAACAGGCAACGGCCGAACAGGTTGTGCCACGCCGTCTCGGTGGTCATCTTGACCGGCAGGTAGTGCGCAGGATCGGAGCCTACATGCACATGGGAGACAAAACGCTCGCGCTCGCCCAGGTAGGCTTCGACGCGGTTCCACAGGGCATCGAACTTGTCGGCCGGGAACTTGCGGTTGATCGGGCCCCAGGCGATGGCGTCCTGGGTGGTTGGCTCTTCCACGATGAAACGGTCGACTGGCGAGCGACCGGTACGATGACCGGTACGGACAACCAGCGCGCCAGTATCGGCAAGCTCGCCTTCACCGCGATTCAGGGCTTCTTTGACCAGATCATCGACACTCAGATCGGTGTACACGGCGTTATTGGCTTGCGTCATGAGATTCCCCGTCGGCCCGTGGCCGAGTGCTCCAAACGTTTTGTAGTAGGAAGTCGCGCACTACTACCCGAAAAAAGTGGGCCGGATTATGCCAGAAAAGCCCAAAAAAAGTAGGGCCCTCCCGTCAGTACGGCGTAAATCCGGCGTTTGCCAGGAGATTTACCTGCGCTGAACCGTTTTAGTGTCGAGTATCTGACGGTGTGTCGACACCCGCACCGGCGAACAATTGAGCGATGTCCGCCGCGTCGAACAGGTAGCGCTCGTTGCAGAACTGGCAGTCGATCTCGATGGCGCCGCCATGCTCGATCACCAGTTGCTGCGCATCTTCCAGACCCAGACTGACCAGCGCATTGCCGGAACGTTCACGAGAGCAACTGCATTGGAAGCGCAACGGCTGGCCGTCGAACAAGCGTACCTGCTCCTCGTGGTAGAGGCGATGCAGCACGGTTTCGTTGTCCAGGCTCAGCAGCTCATCGGCGCTCAGGGTGCTGGCCAGAGCGGTGATGTGCTGCCAACTGGCGTCGCGCTCCTCCGGGTCGCGAAGGCGATCGGCAGGCAGTTGTTGCAGCAGCAGACCGCGCGCGCGCCGCCCGTCGGCGTAGAGCCAGAACCGGGTATTGGTCTGCTGGGACATGACGAAGTAGTTGGTGAAGCACTCGGCCAGGGTCGCGCCGTCGAGATCGACGATGCCCTGGTAGCGCTTGCCATGGGTGGGGTCCACCGTCAGGGCCAGCACGCCGTCGGGCATCATGTCGGCCAGGGTCGCGTCGGGCGCGATCTGCTCGGCATGATAACGGGCCAGGCCACGGATCTCGCGCTCGCTGGAGCACTCGATCATCAGCAGCGGGACCGGCCCCTCGGAACGCGCCTGGAGAATCAGCAAGCCATCGAACTTCAAGGTGCCCACCAGCAACGCCGCAGCCGCCATCAGCTCGCCGAGCAGTTGTGCGACCGGCTCCGGATAGGGGTGCTTGGCGAGGACTTCGGCGTAGCTACGCTCCAACGCCACCAGCTCGCCACGGGCGTCGCTGTCATCGAAGATGAAACGTTGGGTGTAGTCGGTATCCGGTAAATCAGTCATAGGATCTGGTATCTGCGGTGATGACAAATGATGGCGGGCATTTTATGGGCATTCAGGGTGGGTTCCAAGCAAGGCTTGGGTTTGCCTGACGGGAAGATCCGCATGACTTAACCCCATGGACAGATCCCACTGGAACCTGTGGCGAGGGGATTTATCCCCGCTGGCTGTGCAGCAGCCCTTTTAACGTGCACCCTCGCACCTGTGCGCCATATGTTTGGTTGGGGCTGCTACGCAGCCCAGCGGGGATAAATCCCCTCGCCACAATCGCCTGACTGACAGGCAGCCAGGCCTGCGCGCCTACTCGCTGTTGCTGCCGTGAAACTTGAACAGGTCCCGGCGCTGCTTCTTGCTCGGCTTGCCATCGGTGCTGACCCCCAGGGCACCGGCCTTGCGTTGCGCGGCGGCGGCTTCGCGCCTGGCGATGCTGGCTTCGGTTTCGCGGTACAACGCCTGCGCTTCAGGTGCGCCGCGACGCACGATCGACAGGGCCTCGACCACCACGGTCTTTTCATCGAACCCGGTGCGGATGACAAACTCATCGCCGATGCGGGGCTCCTTGCCCGGCTTGCAGCGCTCTCCCCGGTGATGGACCTTGCCGCTTTCGATGGCGGTCTTGGCCAGGGCCCGCGTCTTGTAGAAGCGCGCCGCCCACAACCATTTATCGAGACGGACCTTGTCGTCTTCTTCCTTTTTTTGTGCCACTGCAATTCCTCTTTCTGCCATTAGCCGGAACTGTACTACCGTTTTTGTCGAGCGCACGAATCAGGCCCGACGGATAGAATGCCCGCCAAACCGACGCCACACCCATCGCTTCGGCCGGAATCGGTTACAAGCACACACAAGTGCGTAGATAACTGTCGCCATTTTGTGATTATTCTGCGTGAATACCGCGATTCGCGGAGTCCACGATCCGATGCACTGATCGCAGGTTTTTTTATTGAAGACTTTTGACCATTTGACCGTTGTCGGTCTGCGCGAGTGGGTGGCGCTCCCGGATCTGGGAGTCGTGGGCCTGCGGGCAAAAATCGACACCGGGGCCAGCACCTCCAGCCTGCATGCCACCGACATCGAGCCATTCGAGCGCGATGGCGAAAAGTGGGTGCGCTTCACGGCGCACCTTGGCACGGTGGTGCAGTTGCGCCATCGCCGCTGCGAAGCCCCGCTGGTGGCACGCAAGACCATAAAGAGTTCCAACGGCCACGCTCAGGTCCGCTACGTGATCAGCACCACGTTGGCACTGGGTGACCGGGTCTGGCGGGTCGAGTTCACCCTCGCCTGCCGAAAATCCATGCGATATCGCCTGTTACTGGGTTCCAAAGCCTTGATCGACGGCCAATTGGTAGTCAATCCGGGCACCAAATATGTTCAAGAAAAGCCGGCATTCCCGGTGTCCACTACCTCTGCCACAGGTGTTGCATGAAGATCGCTGTGCTGTCGCGTAATCCGCGTCTGTATTCCACTCGTCGCCTGGTTGAAGCCGGGACCGAACGTGGCCATGAAATGGTGGTGATCGATACCCTGCGCGCCTACATGAACATCGCCAGCCACAAGCCGCAGATCCACTACCGCGGCAAGCCGCTGGAAGGGTTCGACGCGGTGATCCCGCGCATCGGCGCATCGGTGACGTTCTATGGCTGCGCGGTGTTGCGCCAGTTCGAAATGATGGGGGTGTTTCCCCTCAACGAGTCGGTGGCCATCGCCCGTTCCCGGGACAAGCTGCGCTCGCTGCAATTGCTGTCCCGGCGCGGGATCGGCTTGCCGGTCACCGGTTTTGCCCACTCGCCCGACGACATTCCCGACCTGATCGCGATGGTCAACGGCGCACCGCTGGTGATCAAGGTGCTGGAAGGCACCCAGGGCATCGGCGTGGTCCTGTGTGAAACCGCGACGGCGGCGGAGTCGGTGATCGAGGCATTCATGGGCCTGAAGCAGAACATCATGGTCCAGGAATACATCAAGGAAGCCGGTGGCGCCGACATTCGCTGCTTCGTGGTCGGCGACAAAGTGATTGCCTCGATGAAACGCCAGGCCAAGCCCGGTGAGTTCCGCTCCAACCTGCATCGCGGTGGTAGCGCCAGCCTGATCAAAATCACCCCTGAAGAGCGCATGACCGCCCTGCGGGCCGCAAAAGTCATGGGCCTGGCCGTGGCGGGCGTGGACATCCTGCGCTCCAACCACGGGCCACTGGTGATGGAGGTCAACTCCTCGCCGGGCCTGGAAGGCATCGAGACCACCACCAGCAAGAACGTGGCGGGGATCATCATCGAGCATCTGGAAAAGAATGGCGGGCCGAACATGACCCGAACTAAAGGAAAAGGCTAAGTCAACATAAAACCCTGTGGGAGCGAGCTTGCTCGCGATAGCGGTACATCAGTGCCGAATCGGTTGACTGACACACCGTCATCGCGAGCAAGCTCGCCCCCACAGGTTCCTGCAATCAGATCGATTACACCGCATCCCTTGGCAGCATCAACCCCAACGGCAACCGCACCCGAGCCTCCAGCCCGCCACCGGCGCGGTTGCGCAACTCGACGTTGCCGCCGTGCATCGAGGCGATACGCTTGACGATGGCCAGGCCCAGCCCCGTGCCTTTCCCACCCCGGGCGCGATCGCCCCGGGTGAAGGGGTTGAAAATGGCTTCCAGCTCCGAGGGATCGATGCCGGCGCCACGGTCCATGACGCTCAGTACCACGTAAGGCGCGCTGGTGTCGCCGGAAACATAGGCCGCCACTTCGACGCCGGCGCCGGCATGGTTCAGGGCATTGCCGATCAGGTTGTTCAACAAACGCTTCATCGACACCCGGCGCAACGGGAACGGCTGAATCGGCTCCAGGCGCAGGTGCACTTTCTCGTCGTTCTGGTTATAGGGCGCGACCACTTCCCGCACCAACTCGCTGAGGTCCACCTCTTCCACGGACTCATCACGACCGTCGCGTATGAACGCCAGGAACTGGTCGAGAATCGCGTCCATGTCCTCGATGTCGCGGACCATCTCGTCGGTCAGGTCGGTGTGCTCGCCCATCAACTCCAGCGACAACCGCAGCCGGGTCAAGGGCGTGCGCAGGTCGTGGGAGACGCCCGCCAGCATCAGCTCGCGTTCGCGCCCGGCCTGTTCCACATCCTCGGCCATCTGGTTGAAGGCGCGGTAGACCTCGGTCATCTCGCTGGGCGTATCGCTGATGGGCAGCCGCACGCTGCGCCCCTGGCCCAGTTGGCGGGCGGCGTAGACCAGGCGTTTCAACGGTTGGTTGAGCTGGCTGACGAAGATCCACGCCGATGCCGTCGACAGCAGGCCGATGGCCAGGAACCAGCCGAGCACGTTCCAGATTTTCTGGCCGCGCAACGGATGCGGGTACAACGGCACTTTCAGCCAGCCATCCCCCAGGCTTGGAGCCCGTACCCAAAGCGCCGGCGGCGAATGCATGCGCAAGCGCACCTCGGTATCGGCGCCCAGTTCGGCTTGCATCTGGCGCTGATAGATCTCGCTGTAGGGCCAATGCTGCTCGCCCTCCGGCACGCCGGCACCGACGACACGGATCAGCGTCGCCGCCTCGGCAATCTTCGCCCGGTTGGTTTCGTCCGCCGCCCAATAGGCCCGCAGGGTCAAGGCAACGCCGTGGCTGTACTGTCGGTCCACGAGCACGTCTTCGTTCATCAGCAGGTACACCAACGTCAGTGCCTTGGAAAAGAGCACGACGATCAGCACCAGCCAGAGGGTGCGGGAGAAGAAACTCTGGGGGAACCAAACGGGGGTTTTCATGAATAACCGCTACACACTTGCAGGAGCGAGCGATGCTCGCACAATGGCAGACCGCGAGTCGCCTGGAAGAAGACATTTCAACCGGCCAGGCCACCCGCTCCTACAAATCGCCGATCACTTGCTGGCGGCGCCATCCGGCACGAACACGTAACCCACGCCCCAGACGGTCTGGATATACCGCGGCTTGGAAGGATCAGGCTCGATCATCCGGCGCAGGCGGGAAATCTGCACGTCGATGGAGCGCTCCAGCGCATCCCATTCACGACCACGGGCCAGGTTCATCAGCTTGTCGCGGGTCAGCGGCTGGCGGGCGTTCATCACCAGGGCCTTGAGCACGGCGAACTCACCGGTGGTGAGCATGTGGACCTCATCGCCGCGCTTGAGCTCACGGGTGGCCAGGGACAGTTCGTAGTCGCCGAAGGTCACGCTTTCATCTTCGCTGCCCGGCGCACCCGGCACCGGCGCCGACTGGCGGCGCAGCACCGCCTTGACACGGGCCATCAACTCGTCGGGGTTGAACGGCTTCGCCAGGTAATCGTCGGCGCCCAGTTCCAGGCCCTTGATACGGCTCAACTCGTCACCCTTGGCGGTGAGCATGATGATCGGGATCTGGTTGTTGGCGCCGCGCAGGCGGCGGCAGGCGGTCAGACCGTCTTCACCGGGCAGCATCAGGTCGAGTACGACCAGGTTGAATACTTCACGGGCCAGCAACCGATCCATTTGCTCGGTGTTCGGGACGGTGCGGGCGCGGTAGCCCTTGCTGACGAAAAAGCGTTCCAGCAGGCTGCTCAGCCCTGGATCGTCGTCAACAATAAGAATTTTTTCGCCTTCAGCAGTTTGTGCAGTGCTGCTCATAGGAAGCTCCTTTGATCTCGGCGCGCATTATGGCCTAGCTGCCGTTATACGCACCGTGTGCATTGTTAGCAGATTTTTCCTCTATCTCCACAAATCCGGGTATCGAGCCTACAGACCATGTCCCCCCCTCAGGACGGAACGCTGGTTATAATGCGCGGCCTTTTGTGCCAGGGAATGTCGGATCGTGATCCCGGCGTGCCATTTTTTTTAGCCTTGGCAAGGCAACTTTTTGAATTTCGCGGGTCGACAGGCAGCCTTTTGACCCAGGCAGCGGCGCAGGCCAGGCCGCTCAACCAGTCTCGCCGAGCCCGGTTTCTGTGGTGGCGAGCCTGATTTCACAATTTGTCAGGTGGTTTTATGGACAGCATCAACAGCCGCATCGCCGAGGAACTCGGTGTACGCCCACAGCAGGTCGAGGCGGCCGTCGCGCTACTCGATGAAGGTTCCACGGTACCGTTCATCGCCCGTTACCGGAAAGAAGTGACCGGCAGCCTCGATGACACCCAATTGCGGCATCTGGAAGAGCGCCTGCGCTACCTGCGCGAACTCGACGAACGGCGCATCAGCATCCTGGCCAGTATCCAGGAGCAGGGCAAGCTGACCCCGCAACTCGAGCGCGACATCAAGCTGGCCGACACCAAGACTCGTCTCGAAGACTTGTACCTGCCCTACAAGCAAAAACGCCGCACCAAGGGCCAGATCGCCCTGGAAGCCGGCCTCGGCGAGCTGGCCGACGGCCTGTTCAACGACCCGACCCTGGCCCCGGAAACCGAAGCCGCGCGCTTCGTCGATGCCGAAAAAGGCGTGGCGGACGTGAAAGCGGCGCTGGAGGGTGCCAAGTACATCCTCATGGAGCGTTTCGCCGAAGACGCCAACCTGTTGGAAAAACTGCGCAACTTCCTCAAACAGGAAGCCATCCTCAGCGCCCGGGTGATCGCCGGCAAGGAAGAGGAAGGCGCGAAGTTCCGCGATTACTTCGAACACGACGAACCGCTCAAGAGCATGCCGTCCCACCGCGCGCTGGCGATTTTCCGGGGTCGCAACGAAGGCATCCTCAGCTCCGCACTGAAGGTCGGTGAAGAATTGCCGGGCACCATGCACCCGTGCGAAGGCATGATCGGCCAGCAGTTCGGCATTCAGAACCAGAACCGCGCCGCCGACAAATGGCTGGCCGAAGTGGTGCGCTGGACCTGGAAGGTCAAGCTCTACACCCACTTGGAAACCGATCTGCTGGGCGAGTTGCGCGACAACGCCGAGACCGAGGCGATCAACGTGTTCGCCCACAACCTGCACGACCTGCTGCTGGCCGCACCGGCCGGCCCTCGCGCCACCCTGGGCCTGGACCCGGGCCTGCGCACCGGTTGCAAGGTGGCGGTGGTGGACTCCACCGGCAAGCTGCTGGATCACGCCACGGTCTACCCGCACGTGCCGCACAACAAATGGGACCAGACCCTCGCGGTGCTCGCCGCCCTGTGCGCCAAGCATTCGGTGGACCTGATCGCCATCGGCAACGGCACCGCCAGCCGCGAGACCGACAAACTGGCCGCCGAGCTGATCAAGAAATACCCAGCCATGAAAATGACCAAGGTCATGGTCTCCGAGGCCGGCGCTTCGGTTTACTCGGCATCGGAACTGGCTTCCAAGGAATTCCCCGACCTGGATGTGTCGATCCGTGGTGCGGTGTCCATCGCCCGTCGCCTGCAGGATCCACTGGCGGAGCTGGTGAAGATCGACCCCAAATCCATCGGTGTCGGCCAGTACCAGCACGACGTTTCCCAACTGAAACTGGCCCGTGGCCTGGACGCGGTGGTGGAAGATTGCGTGAACGCCGTGGGCGTGGACGTGAACACCGCTTCGGTGGCGCTGCTGGCGCGGATCTCCGGCCTGAACGCCACGCTGGCGCAAAACATCGTCACCCACCGTGACGAACATGGCGCGTTCAAGACCCGCGCCGCGTTGAAGAAAGTCCCACGCCTGGGCGAAAAAACCTTCGAACAGGCCGCCGGCTTCCTGCGGGTCATGAACGGCGACAACCCGCTGGATTCGTCGGCCGTCCACCCCGAAGCCTACCCGCTGGTGCAACGCATCGCCGCCCAGACCGACCGCGACATCCGCTCGCTGATCGGTGATTCGGCATTCCTCAAGCGCTTGGACCCGAAGAAATTCACCGACGAAACCTTCGGCCTGCCCACCGTCACCGACATCCTTCAGGAACTGGAAAAACCGGGCCGCGACCCGCGCCCCGAGTTCAAGACCGCCGAGTTCCAGGACGGCGTCGAAGACCTCAAGGACCTGCAACCGGGCATGATCCTCGAAGGCGTGGTGACCAACGTCACCAACTTCGGTGCCTTTGTCGACATCGGCGTGCACCAGGACGGGCTGGTGCACATTTCGGCGTTGTCCGAGAAGTTCATCAAGGACCCGCGCGAAGCGGTGAAAGCTGGCGATGTGGTGAAAGTGAAGGTCATGGAAGTCGACATCCCGCGCAAACGTGTCGGCCTGTCGATGCGCATGAGCGACACGCCCGGCGAGAAAGTCGATGGTGCCCGTGGTGCTCGCCCTGGCTCGACGCCGCGTCAGTCGCAGAACACCGCGCCGCGCAAGGAAACCGCCACCGCGGCCCCGGCGAACAACGCCATGGCTTCGCTGTTCGCCAACGCCAAGCAGTTGAAGAAGCGCTGATGGACGTGCCGGCCGGGTTGGTGGAAAGCGCCTTCTTCAAGCTGCTCGGCTGCCGCTTGCAAAGCCTGGGGGACGGGGTGGCGCAAGTCGCCCTGGGCCTTGAGCCGCCGTTGCGCAACCGCGGCGGCAAGCTGCACGGCGGCGCACTGTTCAGCCTGGTGGACATCGCCATGGGCCTGGCCTGCTCCAGTGTCCATGGCTTTGACCAGCAGAGCGCGACCATCGAATGCAAGATCAACTACATTCGCGCCGTGTCCGACGGCGAAGTGCTGTGCACCGCCCGGGTCATCCACCCGGGGCGGCGCACGCTGGTGGTCGAGGCCGAGGTGATGCAAGGCGACAAACTGGTCGCAAAAGCGCAAGGCACGTTCGCTGTCCTATAGCTCCCTGTCATCGATTTGAGTTAATTTCGACGCCATGAATGCAGTGTCGGGCTTTCCTGTGGGAGCGAGCTTGCTCGCGATAACGGAGGGTCAGTCCAGATCAACGTTGCTGATCCACCGCCATCGCGAGCAAGCTCGCTCCCACAGTGGGGTTGCGGTGGCTAGCTTTTGGCACGAAAACCAGGCGAAAACGCCAGTTTTAACTTCACCCTTGTAGACCGTCTTGCCCACCCCCATATTGGGGCGACCGACGCGTGAAGGAATTCAACTTGAGCGACCTTTTAAACCGCCGCCTGGCCCTGCTCGGCGAGCGCGCCAACCTCTCCCTGCTCGAACAGTGCCTGCACGGCATCGAGCGTGAATGCCTGCGTGTCACGGACGATGGGCGCCTGGCGCAGACTCCGCACCCCAAGGCCCTCGGTTCGGCGCTGACCAACGAACAGATCACTACCGACTATTCCGAGTCGCTGCTGGAGTTCATCACGCCGGCCCTGGCCAACCCGGCCGATACCTTGCGCAGCCTCGACAAGATCCACCGGTTTGCCTACAGCAAACTGGGTGACGAGTACTTGTGGAGCCCGTCGATGCCGTGCCCACTGCCGGCCGAAGAAGACATTCCGATCGCCTACTACGGCACCTCGAATATCGGCCAGCTCAAGTACGTCTATCGCAAGGGCCTGGCCCTGCGCTACGGCAAGACCATGCAATGCATCGCCGGGATCCACTACAACTTTTCCCTGCCGGAAAAGCTCTGGCCGCTGTTGCGCCAGGACGAAGCCGCCGAGATGAGCGACCGGGACTTCCAATCGTCGGCCTACATCGCGCTGATCCGTAATTTCCGCCGCTACAGCTGGTTGCTGATGTACCTGTTCGGGGCCTCGCCGGCCCTGGACGTCGGTTTCCTGCGGGGCCGCCCGCACCAGTTGGAACAACTGGATCCGGACACCTTGTACCTACCCTACGCCACCAGCTTGCGCATGAGCGACCTGGGTTACCAGAGCAACGCCCAGGCCGGCCTCACGCCCTGCTACAACGACCTGGCGAGCTACACCGACAGCCTGCGCAAAGCGGTGGCGACGCCCTACGCGCCGTACGTCGAAGTCGGCACTCACCAGAACGGCGAGTGGGTGCAGCTCAATACCAACATCTTGCAGATCGAAAACGAGTACTACTCCAACATCCGTCCCAAGCGCGTGACCTACACCGGCGAGCGACCGATCCAGGCCTTGATGGCCCGGGGGATCCAGTACGTCGAAGTGCGCTGCCTGGACATCAACCCGTTCCTGCCGATGGGTATCGACCTCACCGAGGCGCGGTTCCTCGATGCGTTCCTGCTGTATTGCGGCCTCAATGACAGCCCGCAGTTGGAGAACAACGAATGCGGCAACGCCACGAGCAACTTCCTGACCGTGGTCAAGGAAGGTCGCAAGCCAGGCCTGCAATTGCAGCGCCAGGGTCAAGCGGTGGACATGCAGGCCTGGGCCGTGGAACTGCTGGAAAAAATCGCCCCGCTGGCCTCGCTGCTCGACCAGAGCCAGGGTGGCGATGCCCATCGCCAGGCACTGGACGCGCAATTGGCGAAAGTCCGCGATCCGTCCCTGACGCCTTCCGCCCAGGTGCTGGCCGCGATGGCCGAACACCAGGAAAGCTTCGCCCAGTTCTCCCTGCGCCAAAGCAAGGCCCACGCCGAATTCTTCCGCGCCGAGCCGTTGCCTGCCCAGGAGCAAGCGACATTCGAAGCGACCGCACGCGAGTCGCTGGTCCAGCAAGCCGAGCTGGAGCAGAACGAGGTGGGGGATTTCGATGTGTTCGTGGGTTCCTACCAGGCGAGCATCCTGGCGATCAGTAACTGACCAGCCCTCTTTGGCGGGGATACTCTTGTGGCGAGGGAGCTTGCTCCCGCTGGACTGCGCTGTAGGAGCTGCCGAAGGCTGCGATCTTTTGATCTTTCGCTTGAGACTCAAGCACCAGCGGAAAGATCGCAGCCTCGCTTCGCTCGACAGCTCCTACAGCCGAGCGGGAGCAAGCTCCCTCGCCACGGAGGCCTTAGTCGTTTCCGGATGTTCTTTCGCAAATAAGCTAATTCTAAAAAGTTATTTATTTTTGAATTCTTAGATCAATTAGTCTCCTCGAACGCCGAACGTCCGGTGGCCTGTTGAGGAGATTGTCCATGTCTTTGCGTTTCCCCCTTCGCCTTCTCGCGGCCGCCTCCCTGGCAGCAACGAGTCTTTTTGCCCAGGCAGCCGACCTGACCGTCGCCTACCAGACCACCGTCGACCCGGCCAAGGTCGCCCAGGCCGACGGCGCCTATGAAAAAGCCACCCAAGCCAAGATCGACTGGCGCAAGTTCGACAACGGTGCCGACGTCATCACCGCCATCGCCTCGGGCGATGTGCAGATCGGCTACCTCGGCTCCAGCCCGCTGACCGCCGCCATCACCCGCAAGGTCCCGGTGGAAACCTTCCTCATCGCCACCCAGATCGGCGCCGCCGAGGCCTTGGTGGTTCGTGACGGCTCCGGCATCAATTCCCCGCAAGACCTGATCGGCAAGAAAATCGCCGTGCCGTTCGTGTCCACCGGCCACTACAGCCTGCTCGCCGCGTTGAAGCACTGGAACATCGACCCGTCGAAAGTCACCATCCTCAACCTGGCGCCACCGGCCATCATCGCCGCCTGGAAGCGTGGCGACATCGACGCCACCTACGTCTGGGACCCGGCCCTGGGTGTGGCCAAGGAAAACGGCAAGGTGCTGATCACCTCCGCGGAGCTGGCCAAGTTCGGCGCACCGACGTTCGACGCCTGGATCGTGCGCAAGGACTTCGCCCAGAAGCATCCTGAAATCGTCACCGCCTTCGCCAAAGTGACCCTGGACGCCTACGCCCACTACCGCAAGGACCCACAGGCCTGGCTGGCCGATGCGTCCAACGTCGACAAACTGGTGAAACTCTCCGGTGCCAAGGCCAGTGATATCCCGCTGCTGTTGCAAGGCAACGTCTTCCCCCTGGCGGCCGATCAGGTCGTAAGCCTCGGCGCTCCGACCACCCAAGCCATCACCGACACCGCCGCCTTCCTCAAGGAGCAAGGCAAGGTCGAAGCCGTGCTGCCGGACTACGCGCCTTTTGTCAGCGCCAAATACATCACCCAGTGATCGAACACTAAAAGGAGTCACGGCGATGGCCTTGCTACAGCTGGAGCGCATCAGCGCACAGTACCCCGGCGCGGCGGAACCCGTGCTGGCGGACATTTCACTGACCCTGGGGCCCCAGCAGTTGCTGGTCGCCCTCGGCCCGTCCGGCAGTGGCAAGACATCGCTGTTGAACCTGATCGCCGGGTTCGTCGAGCCCAGCGCCGGGCAGATCACCCTCGACGGCACGCCGGTGAAGGGCCCGAGCGCCGAACGCGGCGTGGTGTTCCAGGACGATGCGCTGCTGCCATGGCAGGACGTACTGGCAAACGTCGGGTTCGGCCTGGAACTGGCCGGCATTCCCAAGGAAAAACGCGAGGCTCGCGCCCGGGAAATGCTTGCCCTGGTGGACCTGGCCGGTTTCGAGCGACGCCGCGTCTGGCAGCTTTCCGGCGGCCAGAAACAACGCGTCGGCCTGGCCCGGGCGTTGGCGGCCGACCCGCGTGTGCTGTTGATGGATGAGCCATTCGGTGCGCTGGACGCCTTCACCCGCGAGCAGATGCAGGAACTGTTGCTGCAGGTCTGGCAGCGCACCGCCAAGCCGGTGTTCCTGATCACCCATGACATTGAAGAGGCCGTCTTCCTCGCCACGGACTTGATTCTGCTGGCACCGAACCCGGGGCAGATCGTCGAGCGCCTGAGCCTGGATTTCGGCCAGCGCTACGGGGCCGGGGAATCGGCACGCTCGATCAAGTCCGACCCACGCTTCATCGAAACCCGCGAGCATGTGCTCGCCAAAGTGTTTTCCCAACGCAGCGCCACTCGCCCCCAGGAGCGCGCATGAGCAGCTACGAAATTCCAGCCGTGGTCCGTGACGCGACGACCCGGCCTACGGCCAGCGGTTTGAGACCCCACCTGAGTACACGTTGGATCAGTGGCTTGACCCTGATCGCGCTGCTGGCAGCCTGGTGGGCCGTCACCGCCAGCGGCCTGATCGAACCACTGTTCCTGCCGCCGCCGTCGGCCGTGCTGCAAAAAGGCTGGCTGCTGGCGACCCACGGCTACATGGACTCCACCCTCTGGCAACACTTGGCCGCCAGCCTTGAACGCATCGGCCTGGGCCTGTTGTTCGCGGTGCTGACGGCGGTGCCGGTGGGCATCGCCATCGGCGCCAACCGCATCGCGCGCGGCGTGCTCGATCCGTTGATCGAGTTCTACCGGCCGATCCCACCGTTGGCGTACCTGCCATTGATCGTGATCTGGTGCGGCATCGGCGAGTTGTCGAAGGTGCTGCTGATCTACCTGGCGATCTTCGCCCCGATTGCCATTGCCACCGCCACCGGCGTGCGCACCGTCGACCGGGCCAAGCTGCGCGCGGCGCAATCGTTGGGCGCCACGCGGGCACAGTTGATTCGCCATGTGATCGTGCCCAGTGCCCTGCCGGACATTCTCACCGGTATCCGCATCGGCCTGGGCGTGGGCTGGTCGACACTGGTGGCCGCCGAACTGATCGCCGCCACCAGCGGGCTGGGATTCATGGTGCAGTCAGCGGCGCAGTTCCTGGTCACCGATGTGGTGGTGCTGGGAATCCTGGTGATCGCGCTGATTGCCTTCGCCATGGAAATGGGCCTGCGCGCCCTGCAACGCAAACTGGTGCCGTGGCACGGCCAGACCCATTGACACCCAATGACCACGCCGACCATTCGGCGCCCACACCGAGAACACTGCGATGAACCGCCCGACCATTACGCCCTTGAGCACCGCCCTCGGCGCGCAGATCGAAGGAATCGATATCCGCCAGCCGCTGAGCCAGGCCGACCGCGACACCCTCGAGCAGGCGCTGCTCGAACACCAGGTGCTGTTTTTCCGCGACCAGCCGATCGAACCGCCCCAGCAGGCGCGTTTCGCCGCGTATTTTGGCGACCTGCACATTCATCCGATCTACCCCAACGTACCGGAACAGCCTGAAGTACTGGTGCTCGACACCGCCGTCACCGATGTGCGCGACAACGCCGTGTGGCACACCGACGTGACCTTTCTGCCAACGCCAGCCCTCGGCGCGGTGCTCAGCGCCAAGCTGTTGCCGGCGGTGGGTGGCGACACGTTGTGGGCCAGTGGCATCGCCGCCTACGAAGCCTTGTCGACACCGTTGAAACGCTTGCTGGAAGGCCTGACGGCGACTCACGACTTTACCCGGTCCTTTCCCTTGGAGCGGTTTGGCAACACCGCCGAAGACTTGGCCCGCTGGGAAGAGGCACGGCGGAAAAACCCGCCGCTGTCCCATCCGGTGATCCGCACCCATCCGGTGAGTGGACGTCGTTCACTGTTCGTCAATGAAGGTTTCACGACACGGATCAACGAGCTGTCGGAAAGCGAAAGCGAGGCGATCCTGAAACTCCTGTTCGCCCACGCCACCCGCCCGGAGTTCACCCTGCGCTGGCGCTGGCAGGTCAACGACGTGGCGTTCTGGGATAACCGTGTGACCCAGCATTTCGCCGTGGACGACTACCGCCCTGCCCGGCGGGTGATGCACCGGGCGACGGTGTTGGGGGATGTGCCGTTTTTTCGCTGAACAGCGATGGAATCGCCTTTGTGGTGAGGGGATTTATCCCCTTGCCACAGGGGGTTTGGGTTACTCAGCCGACGAAGGCTTTTCCCAAAGATTGATCCCGCCTTCCTGGGCAAATCGGTCGATCTCGGCCAGTTCTTCAGCGCTGAAGTTCAGGTTCTGCAAGGCTCCGACATTCTCGATGATCTGCTCCGGCCGGCTGGCGCCGATCAGGGCGGAGGTGACCCGGGGATCGCGCAAGGTCCAGGCCAGGGCCATTTGCGCCAGGCTCTGGCCACGACGTTGGGCGATCTCATTGAGGGCGCGTACGTGGGCGAGGTTCTCCTGCGACAAGTGCGAAGCCTGCAACGAGCCGCCCCCCGGCCGATTCACCCGCGCATCGGCCGGAACGCCCTTGAGATACTTATCGGTCAGCAGCCCTTGGGCCAGTGGGGTGAAGGCAATCACACCGGTCCCCAATTCGTCGGTGGCGTCCAGCAGGTCTTTTTCCACCCAGCGGTTGAGCAGGTTGTAGGCCGGCTGATGGATCAGCAGCGGGACTTTCCATTCCTTGAGCAGCGCCGCCATTTCCCGGGTCTTCACCCCGGAATACGAGGAAATGCCGATGTACAGCGCCTTGCCCTGCTGCACCGCAGTGGCCAGTGCACTGGCGGTTTCTTCCAGTGGCGTATCGGGGTCGAAGCGGTGGGAATAGAAGATATCCACATAGTCCAGCCCCAGGCGTTGCAGGCTCTGGTCGAGGCTGGCCAACACGTATTTGCGCGAGCCACCGCCCTGGCCATAAGGTCCAGGCCACATGTCCCAACCGGCTTTGCTGGAGATGATCAGCTCATCGCGGTACTGCTGGAAATCTTCGCGCAGCAACCGGCCGAAATTGATCTCGGCGCTGCCATAGGGCGGGCCGTAGTTGTTGGCCAGGTCGAAGTGGTTGATACCCAGGTCGAACGCCGTGCGCAGCAAGGCACGCTGGGTATCGATGGGCGTACTGTCGCCGAAGTTGTGCCACAACCCCAGCGACAGCGCCGGCAGCACCAACCCGCTGCGACCGACGCGGCGGTAAGGAATGGACTCGTAGCGGTTTTGCGCAGCGGTGTAGGTCATCGAAAAGGCTCTCTGTTCGGACGGCGGGTGACAGACGCTAACATTTCACAGACGCCTCGGTCAGGCTGAAAGTTCGCGCAAGGCCGCCGCTGCCAGAAAACCCGAACGCGAGCTATAACGCTGGTCCCGTCGTACGGTTTGGTCGATGCGCTCAAGCAATTGCTCGGGCAACGTGGCGTTGAACCGCACTGACTTTCCGAAATAGGGCGTGACATCAAACTCGACCACCCCCCATATCCCCCCGGCGTATTGTGGATCGTCGAGATGATCGTCGATTTCATGGATCTGCGGCAGCGGTTCGCCGTCGGCTATCAAGCCTTCATAGTGCAACGAGAGCGCCTCTTTCACATTTTCGAATGCCTGGCTCACAGTACTGCCTGCGGAGAAACAACCCGGTACATCCGGGACCGTCACTCCGTAGTCGGAATCGGCATCCTTGTGCAGAACGACCGGAAATTTCATGTGGACGAATCCTTCCTTCAGATCCGGCAACCGCAGCAACCGGTCTGATAACAATGCATCCCCATCGGGGATTTCGTAATCGGTCATGGGCTTCATTTCAGGCCCGCCTGTTTCAATATGCTATTGATCGTGCCTCTGGGCAGATCGGTGTCAGGGTGCTTGATCGTCACCCTCCCAGCCTTGATGGAATGTTTGTACTGATGATGGCTACCCTTGACTGCCACCAGATACCAACCGTCCTCTTCGATCTTCCTGATCATTTCCCGACTTCGCATCACCTTTGCCTTATTCGACAACTCTGCCGGAAAACTCTAGCTGCGAATAAGCCCCTGATACACACAATACACACCCAGAAAAATATTAGTTCAACTCTCCAACCCATGCACCGCCATCACCACTCGGTCATCGCGCCTGCGCAAACACCTCGGTCACCCAATCCACGAACACGCGAACCCGTGGCGACATGTGTCGGTTGTGGGGATAGAGCACCGACACCGGCATGGAGGGCGGCGGGTAGGCGGTGAGGACTTCCTGGATCATTCTCTGCCGGATCGGTTCTTCCATTCGGTAATGCGGGCATTGGATCAGGCCCAGGCCGGCGATGGCCGAGGCGGCGTAGATCTCGGCGCCGGACACCGACAACGAGCCCCCGATCGGCACCTCCTTAAGTTCGCCATCGACCATGAACTCGAACGGATAGAGTTTGGCGGTGGTTCGCGAGACGTAATTCACCGCCCGGTGATGTTTCAAGTCATCGAGGCTCTTCGGCTCGCCATACTGGCGCAGGTAACCGGGGCTGGCACAGGTGATCTGCCGAAGATTGGCGACACGCCGGCCAATCAATGACGAGTCCGCCAGCGTACCGGAACGCAGCACGCAATCGACGCCCTCGGCAATCAGGTCGACGAAACGATCCGCCTCGCTGATGAACAGTTCTATTTCGGGGTAGCGCGCCATGAATTGCGGCAACGCCGGAATCACGAAGTACCGGGCCTGGGTACCATGCAGGTCCACCCTCAACTTGCCTTTGGGCGCCACGCCGCGAAACGCCAGTTCGGCCTCTTCAAGCTCCGCCAGCAATTGCACGCAGCGTGGGTAGTAGGCTTCGCCGTCGAGGGTCGGGCGCACCTTGCGGGTGCTACGCTCCAGCAGACGAATGCCCAGCCAGGCTTCGAATTGATTGAGCGTATGGGTGAGCGTGGCCCGGGGCATATTCAAGTCTTCAGCGGCCAGGGTAAAGCTGCTGCGCTCGTATATGCGGACAAATACCCTCATCGCCTTGACTTGGTCCATCGGAGTCCCATGCACTGATTGTTGGAAAATATTGAACAGTCAAGGCAACTCTCGGGCATTTATCGCCAAGAGTAAACATGTGAATCTGGCTTCAACGAATCACGACACTTCAACCTCAAAGGAACCTCACATGACTGTTCAGAATTCGAAAGTTGCCATCGTGACCGGCGCCTCCCGCGGTATCGGAGCAGAGATTGCCAAGCAATTGGCCAGCGAAGGTTTTGCCGTCGTCATCAATTACGCCAACAGCGCCACCGAAGCCTCGAAACTGGTGGTTCAGCTGCGCCAGGCCGGCCACCAAGCCATAGCGATCAAGGCGGATGTGTCCTCTTCCGCCGATGTGCGGCGACTGTTCGACGAAACCGAAGCCCAACTGGGCAAGGTCGATGTGTTGATCAACAACGCCGGCATTCTTCAGGTAATGCCCCTGGCGCAACACAGCGACGAGCTGTTCGAGCAGACGTTCGCCATCAACACCCGTGGCACCTTCAACACCCTGCGCGAAGCCGCGACCCGCCTGAACGACGGTGGCCGGATCGTGAATTTTTCCAGCAGCACCGTAGGGCTGAACCTGCCCGGCTACTCGGTATACATCGCCAGCAAGGCGGCAGTGGAATCCCTGACCCAGGTGTTCGCCAAGGAACTGCGCGGGCGTCAGATCACGGTCAATGCCGTGGCCCCCGGCCCGGTCGCCACCGAACTGTTCATGCACGGCAAGAGCGAAGAACAGGTGCAGCACTACGCCAAGATGCCGCCCTTGGAACGCCTCGGCCAGCCGCAGGACATTGCCAGCATCATCGCGTTCCTGGTGAGCCCGGCCGCTGGCTGGGTGAATGGGCAGGTCCTGCGGGCCAATGGCGGGCTTGTCTGAAGCTTCGCCCGGCGGCGTCCGCCAAATCCCTATCGCGAGCAGGCTCGCTCCCACAAGCGAATCGGCAGCCCTCCAAGAAGGACTCACTGCCCCTGTGGGAGCGAGCTTGCTCGCGATGAGGCCGGTAAAGATGGAAAACCTACGGCCTCGCTCAGCGCACCAAATGCAGGAACTGCAAGTGCCGCTCGTACTGGTCGAGGATGTCGTTGATGATTTGCTCCTTGGTGTAGCCCACCAGGTCGTAATCCTGGCTGCCTTCGCTCAAGTGCACCTCGGCACGGTAGTAGCGCCGGTTGTTGAGCTGCTTCGAGCCCATGCCGCCGCGGGCGAAGGACGGCGTGAAGTAGCCACGCATCTGCACCTGGTAAATGAACGGATGCTGCTCGCCGTGACCGATCTCCAGGCTGACGCTGTCGTTGGCCGGGTCGGGCTGGGTCACCACCGTCAGCCCCTTCTCGACGAACACCGCGGTCACTTCTTCAATGGCCGGGCGCACCGTGCTGTCGAGGAAACGGTACACCTCGTCACGGGACGGAAAATGCACCGCCTGGCTCAAGCGCTGACGCCAGCCACCCGTGCCCCGGCGCGATCCCGATACCGGCGCCAGGGAATGCAATTGTGCGATCTGTTTCTGGGACTCCAGGTAAAACGCCTTGTGCAGACCCCACATCATCAACAGCAGAATCAGTGAGAACGGCAAGGACGTCAGCACCACCGCCGACTTCAAGGCATCGATGCTGCCGGAGAACAACAACGCACTGGTCACCAGGGCTGTCATCGCACCCCAGAACACCCGCAGCCATTTCGGCCCATCCTCATCGGGATTGCCGCCCTTGGCTGACAGCGTCGAAAGCACCACGGTGCCCGAGTCAGCGGACGTGACGAAGAACACGAAGCTGATGAACACGGTGACCGCGATGACAGTCTTGCTCCAAGGGTAGGTTTCCAACAGCAGGTAAAGGCTCATCGACGGGTTGTCCAGGGCGGACATGCCCAGGGCGCTCATGCCGTGGTTCAGCACCTGGTCGATGGCGCTGTTGCCGAAGATGGACATCCACGCCAAGGTGAAGCCCAGGGGAATCAGCAGCACGCCGAACACGAACTCACGAATGGTCCGACCACGGGAAATCCGCGCGATGAACAGCCCCACGAACGGCGACCAGGCGATCCACCAGGCCCAGTAGAACACCGTCCAGCCGCCCAGCCATTCGCTGGGCTCGTTGTAGGCGTACAGGTCGAAACTCTTCATCGGCAGGGCACCGAGGTAATCGCCGATGTTCTGGATCAAGGTATTGAGCAAATGCTGGGTGGGCCCGGCGAACAGCACAAACAGCAACAACGCACAGGCCAGCAGCATGTTGATGTCGGACATGACCCGCACACCCTTGTCGACACCGGCCACCGCGACGATGATCGCCGCGCCCATCATCAGCACGATCAGGCCGACCTGGATCCACTGGGTGTGGGCGATGCCGAACAGGTAGTCGAGCCCGGAATTGAGGTGCAGCACACCAAAACCCATGTCCGCGCCGAGGCCGAACACGGTCGCGATGATGCCGAAGCCGTCCACCGCATAGCCGATGGGGCCGTTGATGCGCTTGCCGATCAGCGGGTACAGCGCCGAACGCAAGGCCAGCGGCAGATTGTGCCGGTAGGCGAAATACGCCAGGGCCATGCCGACGAACGCAAAGACACCCCAGCCGTGCAGGCCCCAGTGCAAGAACAGAATCTGCATGGCCTGGCGCGCTGCCTCGGCGGTACCGGCCTCACCCTGGGGCGGCTGCACCAAATGGGTCAGCGGTTCGGAGACGCAGAAGAAAAACAGCGTGATGCTGATGCCGGCGGCAAACAGCATGCCGGCCCAGGACAGATAGCTGAATTCGGGCTCGTCGTGGTCGGCACCGAGCTTGATCTTGCCGTAGCCGGACAAGGCGGTGACCACCACGAAGACCAGATACAGCGTCATCGCGAGCATGTAGTACCAGCCGACCGTATTGGCCGCCCAGTTCTGCGCGGCCAGCAACCAGGCGCCGGCCTGGGCAGGCATGGCAATCACCACCAGGCCGAACAGCAGGATAAAGGTCGCGGCGAAGTAAAACACCGGCGGGTTCATGCGGACCAGGCCGCTGGGTGGCAGGGACGAAGCACTCATGGACGAGGGCCCCCGGGCAGCGAAACAGCGAGGGTCGAAAACGGACTCGGCAAAAGCAAGCCTCCTTATTGTGAGCGGGCAGCAAACCGACGGTTTAACTTGAATGAACGTTCAAGTTAAACATGAATAGGCAGCTAAGGACTAATCGCAGGGCTCAACGGCGCGTTTCCTACGCAGGCCAGTGGGAGGATAGACGCTGCTTGATGTGTATTCGTTCAGTGTTCAACAGACACCACACAAACCCTGTGGGAGCGAGCCTGCTCGCGATAGCTGTGGTTCAGTTGGCACATGTATTTACTGACACACCGCTATCGCGAGCAGGCTCGCTCCCACAGGGTTTGGGGTGTTCATAAATCATGTGTCACTCCCTGCCCGTCGCCGGTTTACTTCCAAACAAATGATTGCCGGTTGCCCACGAATATCCGCGTGCCTATAGTCCAGACATCGCCTACAACCAGTACGGACCCATGATCAAAGAACAGTTGTCTCGCTTTAACCGTCTCGACCTGCTCAGCCATCCGACACCGCTGGAAAAACTCGACCGCCTCTCCACCTGGCTCGGCCGGGACATCTACATCAAGCGCGACGACCTGACGCCCCTGGCCTTGGGCGGCAACAAACTGCGCAAGCTCGAATACCTGGCCGCCGATGCCATCGCCCAAGGGGCCGATACCCTCATCACCGCCGGGGCAATCCAGTCCAACCACGTACGCCAGACCGCCGCCCTGGCCGCGAAGCTGGGCCTGGGTTGCGTGGCCTTGCTGGAAAACCCCATCGGCACCGAAGACAGCAATTACCTGGGCAACGGTAACCGGCTGCTGCTGGAACTGTTCGACGCCAAGGTCGAACTGGTGGAAAACCTGGACAACGCCGACGAGCAATTGCAAGCCCTCGCCGGGCGCCTGCGCAGCAATGGGAAAAAGCCCTACCTGGTGCCGATTGGCGGTTCGAACGCCTTGGGCGCGCTGGGGTACGTGCGCGCCGGCCTGGAACTGGCCGAGCAGATCAAGGACAGCGGAATCGAATTCGCCGCCGTGGTACTGGCCTCGGGCAGTGCCGGGACCCACAGCGGCCTGGCGCTGGCGTTGAGTGAAAGCCTGCCGGCGCTTCCGGTCATTGGCGTCACCGTTTCCCGCAGCGAGGAGGACCAGTTTCCGAAGGTCCAGGGCCTGGCCGAGCGCACGGCAGCGTTGCTCGAAGTCGCCCTTCCGGAAGCGTTCAAAGTGATCCTGTGGGACGAATATTTCGCCCCCCGCTACGGCGAACCGAACGCCGGGACACTGGCGGCGGTCAAGCTGCTGGCCAGCCAGGAAGGCCTGTTGCTCGATCCGGTCTACACCGGCAAGGCCATGGCCGGCCTGCTCGATGGCATTGGCCGCGACCGTTTCGACGAAGGCCCGATCATCTTCCTGCACACTGGCGGTGCGCCCGCGTTGTTTGCCTATAACGCAGTCTTCTGAAGATATGGAACCTCAATGTGGGAGCGAGCTTGCTCGCGATGAGGGTGCGTCAGTTGATTCGAATTGGGCTGATCCACTGCTATCGCGAGCAAGCTCGCTCCCACAGGGTTTCATTCCAAACAGACATATATGGTTGATTTAATATTATTTTCCAATCTATAAAAGCCAACTTATAGTCTCGCCGCAGGCGCATTTGCCGCGAGACGCCCAGGTTGCTTTAAGGCAGGATGTGGCAACCTTTTCGAATCGCGGCTACGCCTTATCTCAGCCAAAATAACCTCTTCATAAGAAAACACAGGGGCTTGTCATGAATTTTTCCGCATTACGTCGCAACCTGTTGGTCGGTTCGCTGGGCCTGGCATTGAGCGCCGGGCTGCTGGGGCAAGCGGTTGCCGGTGAGCAACTGCAGAAAATCAAGGATGCGGGCGTTATCAACGTCGGTCTGGAAGGCACTTATCCTCCGTTCAGCTTCGTCGACGCCGACGGCAAGCTGGCCGGTTTCGAAGTGGAATTTTCCGAGGCACTGGCCAAGGAACTGGGCGTGAAGGTCAAGCTGCAGCCAACCAAATGGGACGGCATCCTCGCGGCGCTGGAATCCAAGCGTCTGGACGCGGTGATCAACCAAGTGACAATCTCCGAAGAGCGCAAGAAGAAGTATGACTTCTCCGAGCCCTATACCGTTTCCGGGATTCAGGCGCTGACCCTGACCAAGAATAAAGACTCCATCAAGACCGCCGCCGACCTGGCCGGCAAGAAAGTCGGCGTAGGCCTGGGCACCAACTACGAACAATGGGTAAAGGCCAACGTGCCCGGCGCTGATGTACGCACCTACGAAGATGATCCGACCAAGTTCCAGGATCTGCGCGTCGGCCGCATCGACGCCATCCTGATCGACCGCCTCGCCGCGCTCGAATATGCCAAGAAAGCCAAGGACACTGCCGCCGCCGGCGAAGCGTTCTCCCGCCAGGAAGCCGGTATCGCCCTGCGCAAAGGCGAGCCTGAGCTGTTGGCAGCGGTGAACAAGGCCATCGAGAAACTACGCGCCGACGGTACGCTGAAGAAGCTCTCTGAAAAATACTTCAGCGCTGACGTCACGAAATAATGGAAGCAGCTCTTCAACTCGCACTGGACTCCGCGCCCTTTCTGCTCAAGGGCGCGTACTACACGGTCATCCTCAGCCTGGGCGGCATGTTTTTCGGCCTGCTGCTGGGGTTCGGCCTGGCGCTGATGCGCCTGTCGCGCTTCAAACTGGTGAGCTGGATCGCCCGCATCTACGTGTCGTTCTTTCGTGGCACGCCGTTGCTGGTGCAGTTGTTCGTGATCTATTACGGGTTGCCGCAACTGGGCATCGAGCTGGATCCGCTGCCTGCGGCCCTGATCGGTTTCTCGCTGAACATGGCTGCCTATGCGTGTGAAATCCTGCGGGCCGCCATCAGCTCCATCGAGCGCGGCCAGTGGGAAGCAGCGGCGAGTATCGGCATGA
Organism: Pseudomonas sp. NFACC14; assembly: GCF_900106885.1. Taxonomy (NCBI): domain Bacteria; kingdom Pseudomonadati; phylum Pseudomonadota; class Gammaproteobacteria; order Pseudomonadales; family Pseudomonadaceae; genus Pseudomonas; species Pseudomonas sp. NFACC14. Next base: position 79,560 of record NZ_FNOA01000010.1, on the reverse strand, counting down.
CCCGCGCCCAGACCCTGCGTCGGGCCATCCTGCCGCAAGCCGCACGCACGGCCCTGCCACCGTTGGGCAACAGCTTCATTTCCCTGGTCAAGGACACCGCGCTAGCGGCGACCATCCAGGTGCCGGAGCTGTTCCGCCAGGCGCAGTTGATCACCGCGCGAACCTTCGAAATCTTCACCATGTACCTTGCCGCCGCGCTGATCTATTGGGTTCTTGCCACCGTGCTCTCGCATCTGCAGAACGTCCTGGAAGCCCGGGTCAATCGGCATGACCAGGAGTCCTGACCCATGATTGTCGTGGAAAAACTGACAAAGCAGTTCAAGGGTCAGGTGGTGCTCAACGGCATCGACCTGAAGATCGAAGAAGGCGAAGTGGTTGCGATCATCGGCCCCAGCGGCTCGGGCAAGACGACGTTCCTGCGTTGCCTGAACTTCCTCGAAGAGCCTACCAGCGGCCGGATCAAGGTCGGCGACATCGAGATCGATGGCAGTCGCCCGCTGAACCAGCAACAAGGCCTGGTGCGCCGTTTGCGCCAGCAGGTGGGCTTCGTGTTCCAGAACTTCAACCTGTTTCCCCACCGCACCGCCCTGGAAAATGTCACCGAAGGCCCGCAAGTGGTGAAGAAGATGCCCCGCGCCGACGCCGAAGCCTTGGGACGCAAGCTGTTGGCCAAGGTCGGGCTGGCCGGCAAGGAAAACGCCTACCCACGGCGCCTTTCCGGCGGCCAGCAACAGCGCGTGGCGATTGCCCGGGCGTTGGCGATGGAACCGGCGGTGATCCTGTTCGACGAGCCGACCTCGGCCCTCGATCCGGAGCTGGTGGGCGAGGTCCTGGCGACCATTCGCGGCCTGGCTGAAGAAAAGCGCACCATGGTCATCGTGACCCACGAAATGGGCTTCGCCCGGGACGTGGCCAACCGTGTGGTGTTTTTCGACAAAGGCGTGATCGTCGAGCAAGGCGAAGCCAAGGCCTTGTTTGCAGCCCCCAAGGAAGAACGCACGCGACAGTTCCTCAGCAAGTTCCTCTCTGCCGGACACGGCGACCAGTAATTCGTATTATCACTTCCAGGGATGGAAGTGAGACCGCTGCACAACTTACACGGCATCGCCACCTTTTTATCCGAACGACACAACTTGCAATTACCCTTTTTTAAAAGCCTCCGATTTTATATAGGAAGTAACCTATATATAACTCTCGCAACACTTACCCTCCGCGCCCCTCACAAACTTAGTTGTCAGATGCAGTTTCCAACCCTTTTCGAAAAAACCGACTAACCTAGGAAATTGGCCTGCTGCGCCGCGTATTCTTAACATGCGCACGTAGGATGTTTCTGAAGCCTTTCACAATGAGTTATTAAGCAACCGGCTCTATTGACACTGAAACTGCAGAGCCCTTATCTAGTGCCCGACAGGCGACGCACCGTATTTTAGTTTGCGCAGTGACTAAGCGCAGACAGCCCCTATGGCTACACCCATAACACATATATCGCGATGGTCCACCGCCTTTTGATCTTCCCGAAACGGACTTAGTTTTCAAGCCTCAAGGAGAACACCATGACATGTAAGTCGAAGAGTCCTGAATTGGCCGCCCCCACCCTGGCCAATGCCCATCCTGTTGGCATCAATATCGCCAACGCCGCTCACTTGGAGGTAGCCATTGCACCTTATCCCGACATGGACGCCGGTGACCTGATCGAACTGTTCTGGGACAACTGCTACGTCGGCTCGCGCGTGCTGTCCCAGGCCGATGTACTGCGCGACATCACGATGCGGGTCCCGGAGAGCTTCATCGTCAACGGGACCTCGCGCATCCATTATCGGGTGATGCAGGTCGGACGCGGGCCGGCGCTGTCGGCCAAGCAACAGGTGCTGGTGAAGCTCGATTGTCCCGGCGGCCAACCGTTGGCCCTGAGCGGCGATGAAAACCAGGGCTTGGCGCCGGTGCGCATTCCCACCGCCATCCGGCGCCAAGGGGTGAACCCGAGCCAGATCAAGCGCGGCGTACCGCTGACCATCGAACCCTACCTGAACATGGCCGCCGGCGATGCAGTGACCCTGCGCTGGGGCGATGTGCGCATGGACCTGCCTGCGCTCACCGCCAGCGAAGTCGGCCAACCGATCAATATCTGGGTCCCGCCGCAGATCATCCTGGAGGCGGGAGAAGACCTGCGCCTGGAAGTGACCTACTGCATCCTCGACCGCGTGGGCAACAACTCCCACTGGGCACCGCCACGGACGTTGACGATCGGTTGCGCCAATCCGTACCTGAGCACTTCACCGAAACCGGCGCTCATGGCTGCCGAAACGCGCCGCCGAGAGCCTTGACGCAAACAGTTATGCGGCACGCCTGCTGTTGTGGCGAGGGCGCTTGCTCCCGTTGGGCCTGTAGGAGCTGTCGAGCGGAGCGAGGCTGCGATCTTTCCCCTCACGCTTGAGTCCCAAGCGAAAGATCAAAAGATCGCAACCTTCGGCAGCTCCTACAGCGCAGCCCAAGCGGGGGCAAGCGCCTTCGCCACAAAAAGCGGCTTCACCCACGTGAACCCACGGGCGTCAATTTAAAACCAACCTATCCATATTCCTAAAAGTTAGTTCAAAAATAATTTACACACGCTTAGGGTATATAAACCGGACCACCGGACATTCTTGATTTTTGCTCGCCGCCTTCATCGCGGCGTTTCTTGAGATGTGAGGTGGGTATGGAACGCAACACAATCGCCCCAGTGCAGTATGCCAAGGCACTGCCCGCAGCCACGGAGTGGCTGTAATGTCGGATCTGGCGCAAGCAAAGGTCCAGAGCGACCTGGACATCGCCCCCCTGCTGTTGCCCGCACAGGTGTTGCGCAACGATGCCGAGGCGATCAAAGCCGCCCATGAACTGGCACAGGTCGCCCGTCAGCAAGCCGCGCGTCGTGACCAGCAACGCAAGCTGCCTTGGGCGGAAATCGAGCAATTCACCCGCAGCGGACTGGGCAGCATCGCCGTTCCCCGGGCCTACGGCGGCCCGCAGGTTTCGTTCGTCACCCTGGCCGACGTGTTCGCAATCATTTCCGCCGCCGACCCGGCCCTGGGGCAGATTCCCCAGAACCAGTTCGGCGTGCTCCAGCTGATTCTCGGTACCGGTACCGAGCGGCAGAAAAAAATCCTGTTGCAGAGCGTGCTCGAAGGCTGGCGCATCGGCAATGCCGGGCCCGAACGTGGCACCCGCAACACCCTTGAACTCAAGGCGCGGATCACCGCCGACGGTGACGGCTTCGTCATCAATGGCCAGAAGTTCTATTCCACTGGCGCACTGTTCGCCCACTGGGTCGCGGTCAAGGCGCTGAATGACGAGGGCCGGCAAGTGCTGGCGTTCGTGCGGCGCGGCACCCCTGGCCTGCGGATCGTCGACGATTGGTCGGGCTTCGGCCAACGCACCACGGCCAGCGGCACCGTGCTGCTGAACAATGTGCGGGTGGATGGCGAACTGGTACTGGAAAACTGGCGCATCAACGAAACGCCCGGCGTGCAAGGGGCGATTTCCCAACTGATCCAGGCCGCCATCGATGCGGGCATCGCCCGTGGCGCCATCGACGATGCCATCGCCTTCGTGCGCGAACGGGCCCGGCCCTGGATCGACGCCAAGGTCGACCGGGCCAGTGATGACCTCTACGTGATCGCCGACATCGGCAAGCTGAAAATCGAGTTGCACGCTGCCGAAGCGTTGCTGCGCAAGGCCGGACACGTATTGGACCAGGTCAGTGCCGCCCCTATCACCGCGCAATCGTCCGCCCGCGCCTCGATTGCCGTGGCCGAAGCCAAGGCACTCACCACCGAGATCGCTCTGCAAGCCAGCGAAAAACTGTTCGAGCTGGCCGGCAGCCGCGCCACCCTCGCCGAATTCAATCTTGATCGCCACTGGCGCAACGCACGGGTCCATACCCTGCACGACCCGGTGCGCTGGAAGTATCACGCGATAGGCGCCTACCACCTGAACGGCACCTTGCCGGCCCGGCATTCCTGGATCTGACGACCCGACCTCTGGAGCAGTACATGACGTTTTCTCAACACGTCGCGGTGATCACCAGCGATGAACAAGCCCTGATCGTGGCCAGTGACCTGGCCGATGACTTCCAGCGCGACAGTGCCCTGCGCGACCGCGAGCGGCGCCTGCCGTACCCGGAGCTGGAGGCCTTCTCCCGTTCTGGCCTGTGGGGCATCAGTGTACCCAAGGCCTATGGCGGCGCCGGTGTGTCCAACGTCACCCTGGCCAAAGTCATTGCGTTGATTTCCCAGGCCGACGGCTCGCTGGGGCAGATTCCGCAAAATCATTTCTACGCCCTGGAGGTGCTGCGGGTAAACGGCACTGAAGCGCAAAAACAACGCCTGTACGCCGAAGTGCTCGCCGGGCAGCGTTTTGGTAACGCCCTGGCCGAACTTGGCACCAAGACTGCCCATGACCGCACCACCCAACTGCGCCGCGACGGCGAGGGTTATCGCATCGACGGCCGCAAGTTCTACGCCACGGGGGCGATCTACGCCCAGCGTATCCCCACCTCGGTGGTGGATGAAAACGGCGTGCAACAACTGGCGTTCGTCCCTCGCGACAGCAAAGGCCTGACGGTGATCGACGACTGGAGCGGTTTCGGCCAGCGCACCACGGGCAGTGGTTCGGTGGTGTTTGAAAACGTGTATGTCGCCGCCGACGACATCGTGCCCTTCCAAAGTGCGTTCGAACGTCCCACACCGGTGGGGCCACTGGCGCAGATTCTTCACGCGGCCATCGACACCGGCATCGCCCGCGCCGCCTATGAAGACGCCTTGCATTTTGTCCGCACTAAAACCCGTCCCTGGATCGATGCCACCAGCGACGTCGCCACCGAAGACCCGCACACCCTCAAGAGTTTCGGCCAATTGAGCATCCGCTTGCATGCCGCCGAAGCCCTGTTGGAACGCGCCGGTGAATTCCTCGACCGGGCCCAGGCCGACACCGGGGCCGACACGGTCGCCGCCGCCTCGATTGCCGTGGCCGAAGCCCGTGCCATCAGCACCGAAATATCCCTGGCCGCCAGCAGCACGCTGTTCGAACTGGCCGGCAGCCAGGCGACCCTGGCCGAACATGGCCTCGACCGTCACTGGCGCAACGCCCGGGTGCACACCCTGCATGACCCGGTGCGCTGGAAATACCACGCCGTGGGCAACTTCTACCTCAACGACGAAAAACCGCCGCTGCGGGGGACCATCTGATGGCGGCCGGAAAGAAAAAGATCCTGCTCAACGCGTTCAACATGAACTGCATCGGGCACATCAACCATGGCCTGTGGACTCATCCCCAGGACACGTCGACTCAGTTCAACACCCTCGAGTACTGGACCGCCCTGGCGCAATTGCTCGAGCGCGGCTTGTTCGACGGGCTGTTCATCGCCGACATCGTCGGGGTCTATGACGTGTATCAACAGTCGGTGGACGTCACGCTCAAGGAGTCGATCCAACTGCCGGTCAATGACCCATTGCTGCTGGTCTCCGCGATGGCCGCCGTGACGAAGAACCTGGGCTTCGGCCTCACCGCCAACCTGACCTACGAACCGCCCTACCTGTTTGCCCGACGCATGAGCACCCTCGACCACCTGAGTCGCGGACGGGTCGGCTGGAACATCGTCACCGGCTACCTGGACAGCGCCGCCAAGGCCATGGGCCTGACGGCACAAGTGGAGCATGACCGCCGCTACGACCAGGCCGACGAATACCTGCAAGTGCTCTACAAACTGTGGGAGGGCAGCTGGGAAAACGACGCCGTGCTCAACGATCGCGAGCAGCGGATCTATGCCCAACCGGAGAAAGTGCACAAGGTTCGCCACCAAGGCGAGTTCTACCAGGTCGAGGGCTATCACCTGTGCGAACCGTCGCCCCAACGCACCCCGGTGCTGTTCCAGGCCGGCAGTTCCGAGCGTGGCTTGCTGTTCGCCGGGCGGCACGCCGAGTGCGTGTTCATCAGCGGCCAGAACAAACCGGCGACCAAGGCCCAGGTGGACAAGGTCCGCGCCAGCGCCGTCGAGGCCGGACGCAACCCCGAGGACATCAAAGTGTTCATGGGCCTGAACGTGATTGTCGGCGAAACCGAGGCGGCCGCCTGGGCCAAGCATGCCGAGTACCTGGGTTACGCCAGCGCCGAGGCCGGGGTGGCGCATTTTTCCGCGTCGACGGGGATCGATTTTTCCCAGTACGAACTGGACGAGCCGATCCAGTACGTCAAGAGCAACGCCATCCAGTCCGCCACCAAGACCTTGCAGAACAACGACTGGACCCGCCGCAAGTTGCTGCAGCAACACGCCTTGGGCGGTCGCTACATCACGGTGGTGGGCTCGCCCGAACAGGTGGCCGATGAGCTGGAGTCTTGGATTGCCGAAACCGGCCTCGATGGCTTCAACCTGACTCGCATCGTGACGCCGCAAAGCTATGTGGACTTCATCGACCTGGTGATCCCCGAGTTGCAGCGACGCGGCTCGTACAAGACCGGATACGACAACGGCACCCTGCGGGAAAAGCTGTTCCGCGCAGAGGCCCATTTGCCCGAACAACACACTGGCTCAACTTATCGGCACTGACTCTGTTGGAACTTGCTCTTGCTCGGTCCTGTAGGAGCTGGCGAAGCCTGCGATCTTTTGATCTTTCGCTTGAGATTCAAGTGGCTGGGGAAAGATCGCAGCCTCGCTGCACTCGACAGCTCCTACACAGCCGAGCGGGAGCAGGCTCCCTTGTTACAAAAGCGCATGACTCAATTAATCAATGACTGGAATAACTGACATGACCACGCAATTCCTGACCCTGCCAGTCAAAGCACTGGCCCTGGCCCTCGGCCTGTTCAGCTCGGCGCTGTTTGCCGCCGACGCACCGTTGAAGATCGGTACCACCGCCGCGTTCGCCATTCCCCTGGAAGCAGCGGCCGAAGAAGCCGGCAAACAAGGCCTGAAGGTCGAACTGGTGGAGTTCAGCGACTGGATCGCGCCCAACGTCAGCCTGGCTTCCGGTGACATCGACGTGAATTACTTCCAGCACATCCCGTTCCTGGAAAACGCCAAGGCCGCCGCCGGGTTCGACCTGGTGCCGTTTGCGCCGGGAATCATCAACAACGTCGGCCTCTATTCGAAAAAATACAAAAGCTTCGACGAACTGCCCGAAGGCGCCAGCGTCGCCATTGCCAACGACCCGATCAACAGCGGTCGCGGCCTGCAACTGCTGGCCAAGGCCGGGTTGATCAGCCTCAAGCCGGGCGTCGGCTACAAGGCCACCGAAGACGACATCGTCGCCAACCCGAAGAAACTCAAGATCCTGCAAGTCGAAGCGGTGCAACTGGTGCGTGCCTATGAAGACGCCGACCTGGTGCAGGGCTACCCGGCCTACATCCGCCTGGCCAAGACCTTCGATGCCAGCTCGGCCTTGCTGTTCGACGGCCTCGATCACAAGGAATACGTGATTCAGTTCGTGATCCAGCCCAAGAGCCAGAACGATCCACGGCTGATCAAGTTCGTCGACATCTACCAGCACTCGCCAGTCGTGCGCGCCGCCCTGGACAAGGCCCACGGCAAGCTCTACCAAGCCGGTTGGGAAGGCTGACATGAATGCCGTCAACGCGCGACTCCGCGACGAAGCCCCCGCGCCGCAAAGCGCCGACCAGACTGAACTGCATCCAGAGCTGAACCGCGCCCACGTACGTTTCATCGGCCTGGGCAAGACCTACAACGGCAGCCAGGGCCCGGTGGCGGCGCTACAAGGCATCGACCTGGCGATCCAGCGCGGCGAAGTGTTCGGCATCATCGGCCGCAGCGGTGCCGGCAAGTCTTCGCTGATCCGCACTATCAACCGGCTCGAACAACCCACCAGTGGCCGGGTGTTGATCGACCGGGTGGACATCGGCGAGCTCGATGAAGACCGCCTGGTGGAGCTGCGTCGGCGCATCGGCATGATCTTCCAGCACTTCAACCTGATGTCGGCCAAGACCGTGTGGCAGAACGTCGAGCTGCCGCTCAAGGTCGCCGGCGTGCCCAAGGAGCAGCGCCAGCGCAAAGTCCGCGAGCTGTTGGAGCTGGTGGGTCTGCACGGCAAGCACAAGGCCTACCCGGCGCAGCTTTCGGGCGGGCAGAAGCAGCGGGTCGGGATTGCCCGCGCCCTGGTGCATGACCCGCAGATCCTGCTGTGCGACGAAGCCACCTCGGCCCTGGACCCGGAGACCACCCAGTCGATCCTCGGCCTGCTGCGCGAGATCAACCAGCGGCTGGGCCTGACCATCGTCTTGATCACCCATGAAATGGCGGTGATTCGCGAAGTCTGCGACCGGGTGGTGGTGCTTGAGCAGGGACGGATCGTCGAGCAGGGACCGGTCTGGGAAGTCTTCGGCAACCCGCGACACGAGGTCAGCCGGACGCTGCTGGCGCCGCTGCAACACCCCATCCCGGAAGAACTGCAAAGTCGCTTGCAGGCGCTGCCGGCGTCGGCGGACGCGGCTACGGTGCTGCGCCTGCAATTCACCGGCATAGATCGCGAGGAACCGGATCTTGCCGCCTTGTTCAGCGCCCTCGGTGGGCGGGTGCGCTTGCTGCACGGCGGCATCGAACGGATTCAGGGCCACGGGCTGGGGCAATTGCTGCTGGCCGTGAGCGGTTCGTCGTGGGGCGCCGAAGAACTGCGTCAACGGGCGGGCAATTGGGCGCAACGGGTGGAGGTGCTGGGTTATGTGGTTTGATCGGTTGTTGCAAGGTTTCATCGACACCTTCCTGATGGTCGGCGTTTCATCGTTGATCGCGTTGCTGGCGGGCATACCGCTGGCGGTGATCCTGGTCACCAGCGGCAAGGGCGGGATCTATGAAGCGCCGGCCTTGAACCGGGCCCTGGGCGCGTTCGTGAACCTGTTCCGCTCGATACCGTTCCTGATTCTGATGGTGGCGCTGATTCCGTTCACCCGGCTGATCGTCGGCACCACCTATGGCGTGTGGGCCGCGGTCGTCCCGCTGACCATCGCCGCCACGCCGTTCTTCGCCCGTATCGCCGAAGTCAGCCTGCGGGAAGTCGACCATGGCCTGATCGAAGCGGCCCAGGCCATGGGTTGCCGCCGCTGGCACATCGTCTGGCATGTGCTGCTGCCCGAAGCCCTGCCGGGCATCGTCGGCGGTTTCACCATCACGCTGGTGACCATGATCAACTCCTCGGCCATGGCCGGGGCAATCGGTGCCGGTGGCCTGGGCGACATCGCCTACCGCTATGGCTACCAGCGTTTCGACAGCCAGATCATGCTCACGGTGATCGTGTTGCTGGTGGCGTTGGTGGCAGTGATCCAATTGGGTGGTGACCGCCTGGCGCGGGGCTTGAACAAGCGCTGAGTTTGTAGGAACTGTGGGAGCACAGCTTGCTCGCGAACAGGCGACACGGTTTCAACTTCAATACCGTGTCATCGTTCATCGCAAGCAAGCTGTGCTCTCACAGGGGCTGCCCCGTGGATGTGCGGTATAGTCAGCCCAACGTTTCCCACCCAAGCCAATACCCATGAAGCACACCGCCGACGACCTGCACGCCATCACCGCCACAACCCTGAGCCATTACAACGCCGTGGCAGAAAGCTTCCGCGAAGGCACCCGCGACCATGATGTCAGCCAGAACATCGACGCCTTGCTGCGTCATATCCAGGGCCAGGCACCGCTGCACATCCTGGATTTCGGCTGCGGCCCGGGGCGCGACCTGCGCACCTTCACGGCCATGGGCCATGTCGCGGTCGGCCTCGACGGTTCAGAGGAATTTGCCCGCATGGCACGCCAGGACAGCGGTTGTGAGGTGTGGCAGCAGGACTTCCTGAAACTCGACCTGCCGGCCGAACGCTTTGACGGGATATTCGCCAACGCGGTGCTGTTTCATGTCCCCGTCCAGGAACTGCCTCGGGTACTCAAGCAACTGCACGCCACGCTCAAGCCCGGTGGGGTGCTGTTCAGCTCGAACCCTCGGGGCGAAAACCAGGAAGGCTGGAACGGCCAGCGCTTCGGCGCTTATCACGACCTCGCGGCCTGGCGCACATTGCTCACGCAAGCGGGCTTTGTCGAGCTGGAGCATTATTACCGGCCGGCGGGGCTGCCGCGGGAGCAACAGCCTTGGTTGGCGAGTGTCTGGCGCAAGCCTGCTTAGGATTCGAGGACGCCATCGCGAGCAAGCTCGCTCCCACACTCGATCAGTTGTGAACTCAGTATCGGTGGGCACCACAGCTCCATTGTGGGAGCGAGCTTGCTCGCGATAGCGCTCCAACAGTCAATGAAGCTCGATGGCTTGCCTCATCGCCAGGAAGCTTTCATTCCTGTTTCTTCAGCCACTTCTGCGACAACTGCTCCAGCCTCCCGTCATCCCTGATACGCGTCAGGGCGTTATCCAGGCTGGCCTTGAACGCCGGGTTGCCCTTTTGGAACGGAATCACCAGGCTCGGCGGCGGGCCACTCTTCTCTTCCGGCTGGAACGACTGCGCCATGACCAACGGACGCTGCGGCTCCTCCTTGCTCGCCAGCAGTTGTGCATCCGGACGGCTGTAAGCGGCACTGAGGTCGAAACGTTCTGCCAGTTCCGGGGTCATTGCTATGTGGTTGATGGCAACGTCGTACTTGCCATTCTCCACACCGGACAGTAGATCCCCGGCATCGGTGACCACGAAATCGGGCCGTACATCGAGTTCCGCCGCGAGCATTTCACCCAGTTCCACTTCGAAGCCGGTGAGTTTGCCGTCTTCCTTGAAGTTGAAGGGCGCGGTGTTGGCCTCGAGGGCAATGCGCAGTTCGCCACGGTCATTGATGTCATCGATCAGTTCGGCATGAGCCAGGGGGCTCAAAAGGGGTAGCAGGCAAATCAGGCCAGGCAGAAAGCGCATGGTCACTCCTTTGTATTTATACAAGCGACGCTCGTTTCAGGCTCGCTTTGCTATGGTTGTTGCAGGCTTCGACAACGATTGGTCATGAAGTTGTGATGGCCAGGCGGATTTCATGGAAAAACTGGAGAAAAAAATGAAAAGCTTTATGTCTCGTGCCGCGTTGGCCGGTCTGTTATTGGGCGCTTCGATGCTGGCAAGCGCCGCGACACCGGCGCCTAAAGGTGCTGAAGTGTTCATCGTTTCCCCGGAAGACGGCGCGACGGTCACCCAGGAATTCAAGGTCAAGTTCGGCGTCAAGAACATCGCCCTGGCCCCCGCCGGCGATGTGACCAAGAACACGGGCCATCACCATTTGCTGATTGATGTCGACAAGCTGCCTGCCGCCGGCGCGCCGATTCCAACCGACGCCAATCACATGCACTTCGGCAAGGCACAGACCGAGGCCACCATCAAACTGCCCCCAGGCAAGCACACCTTGCAATTGATCCTGGGCGACAGCGGCCACATGCCATTCGAGCCGTCGATCGTGTCCAAGAAGATCACTGTCAACGTGAAATAACGCATGACTGGCTGACACAACACAAACCTGTGGGAGCGAGCTTGCTCGCGATAGCGGTGTGTCAGTGGATAGATCGGCCAACTGGACCGACGCTATCGCGAGCAAGCTCGCTCCCACAGGTTATGTGCTAGACAAAAAAAACGGGAGCCCCTTGCGAGGCTCCCGTTTTTTTACTGCAAAGCCAGCCTGCTTAGAACAACACGCGGCAACGAATCGTGCCATTGATGTGCTGCAGCTTCTCTTGCGCCAGGTCCGAGTATTCGGCATCGACGTCGATCACGACGTAGCCGACTTTCTCGTTGGTTTGCAGGAACTGACCGGAAATGTTGATGCCGTTTTCGGCGAAGACCTTGTTGATCTCGCTCATCACACCCGGGATGTTCTCGTGGACGTGCAGCAGGCGATGCTTGCCAGGGTGGGCCGGCAGGGCCACTTCCGGGAAGTTCACCGACGATACCGACGTACCGTTGTCGCTGTACTTGACCAGCTTCTCCGCCACTTCCAGGCCGATGTTGGCTTGGGCTTCAGCGGTGGAACCACCGATGTGCGGGGTCAGGATCACGTTGTCCAGGCCACGCAGCGGGCTTTCGAAGATGTCGTCGTTGGAGCGCGGCTCCACCGGGAACACGTCGATGGCGGCACCGATCAGGTGCTTGTCCTTGATCGCTTCGGCCAGGGCGTCGAGCTTGACCACGGTGCCACGCGCGGCGTTGATCAGGATCCCGCCCTTCTTGATGGCACGGATTTCCTTCTCGCCGATCATCCACTGGGTGGCGGCGGTTTCCGGCACGTGCAGGGTCACGATGTCGGACATGCCCAGCAGCTCGTGCAAGTCGTTGACCTGGGTGGCGTTGCCCAGGGGCAGCTTGGTCACGGTGTCGTAGAAGAACACCTGCATGCCCAGGCCTTCAGCCAGTACCGACAACTGCGTGCCGATCGAGCCGTAGCCGACGATACCCAGCTTCTTGCCGCGGATTTCGAAGGAGTTGGCCGCGCTCTTGATCCAACCACCACGGTGGCAGGAAGCATTCTTCTCAGGGATGCCGCGCAGCAGCAGGATCGCTTCGGCCAGTACCAGTTCGGCGACGGAACGGGTGTTGGAGTACGGCGCGTTGAACACCGCGATACCGCGCTCGCGAGCCGCGTTGAGATCAACCTGGTTGGTGCCGATGCAGAAGCAGCCGACCGCCACCAGTTTCTTGGCGTGGTCGAAGATCTCTTCGGTCAGTTGAGTACGGGAGCGAATGCCGATGAAGTGAGCATCGGCGATCTTTTCCTTGAGCTGGGCTTCCGGCAGAGAACTGGTGATGTACTCGATGCTGGTGTAGCCCGCCGACTTGAGGACGTCGACAGCCGATTGGTGGACGCCTTCGAGAAGAAGGAACTTGATCTTGCTCTTATCGAGAGAAGTCTTGCTCATCTGCGTAAACCTGTGTCCCGGAGAAAAATGGCAGGGAATCGGACAGCGCATGCTGGCCCGACCGGCGTGACAGCCGTCGCCGCAGAACAGCCGTTGGGCACTACGCTGCGGGGTCGGTATGCTAGCATACGCACCCCGCTAAACACTCATTCCTGCGACGTGAAGCGTTCTCAGGATGACCATGAATTGTTCGAGAGTTCTGTCGATGACCCATCCTGCCGTGATAGATGAGCTGAAGACCCTGGTTGAGCCTGGCAAGGTCTTGACCGATGCCGACTCCCTGAACGCTTACGGCAAGGATTGGACCAAGCATTTCGCCCCGGCGCCGACAGCCATCGTCTTTCCCAAGACCACCGAGCAGGTCCAGGCCATCGTGCGCTGGGCCAATGCGCACAAGGTCGCGCTGGTGCCATCGGGCGGGCGCACCGGGCTGTCCGCCGCGGCCGTGGCCGCCAACGGCGAAGTCGTGGTGTCGTTCGACTACATGAACCAGATTCTCGACGTGAACCTGACCGACCGCACTGCCGTGTGCCAGCCCGGCGTGGTCACCGAACAGCTGCAGAACAAGGCTGAGGAGCATGGCCTGTACTACCCGGTGGACTTCGCCTCGGCGGGTTCCAGCCAGATTGGCGGCAATATCGGCACCAATGCCGGCGGTATCAAGGTCATTCGCTACGGCATGACCCGCAACTGGGTGGCGGGCATGAAGGTCGTCACCGGCAAGGGCGACCTGCTGGAGCTGAACAAGGACCTGATCAAGAACGCCACCGGCTACGACTTGCGACAGCTGTTCATCGGCGCCGAGGGCACCCTGGGCTTCGTGGTCGAGGCCACCATGCGCCTGGACCGCGCGCCGAAAAACCTCACCGCCATGGTGCTCGGCACCCCGGACTTCGACTCGATCATGCCGGTGCTGCACGCTTTCCAAGGCAAGCTGGACCTGACCGCCTTCGAATTCTTCTCCGACAAGGCCCTGGCCAAGGTCCTCGGTCGTGGCGACGTTCCGGCGCCGTTCGAAACCGACTGCCCGTTCTACGCCCTGCTGGAATTCGAAGCCACCACCGAAGAGGTCGCCAACCATGCCCTGGAGACCTTCGAGCACTGCGTGGAGCAGGGCTGGGTACTGGATGGCGTGATGAGCCAGAGCGAAACCCAACTGCAGAACCTGTGGAAGCTGCGCGAGTACATCTCCGAAACCATTTCCCACTGGACGCCCTACAAGAACGACATTTCGGTGACTGTCTCGAAAGTCCCGGCCTTCTTGCGGGAAATCGACGCGATCGTCGGCGAGCACTACCCGGATTTCGAAATCGTCTGGTTCGGTCACATTGGCGACGGCAACCTGCACTTGAACATCCTCAAGCCGGAAAACCTCGGCAAGGATGAGTTCTTCGCCAAGTGCGCGACCGTGAACAAATGGGTCTTTGAAACCGTCGAGAAGTACAACGGCTCGATTTCCGCCGAACACGGCGTGGGCATGACCAAGCGCGATTACCTGACCTATAGTCGTTCGCCGGTAGAAATCGAATACATGAAAGCCGTGAAGACGGTCTTCGACCCGAACGGCATCATGAACCCGGGCAAGATTTTCGCGATTTGATACCTAAAACACCTGATGAACCCCAGAAGCAGGAGTCGGTAATGAGCTATCAGCACCAGTATGTCGACGGTACACGTATTCATTTCCCGGTGGGGAAAGTGGTGTGCATTGGCCGTAACTACGCCGAACATGCAAAGGAACTGGACAACCCGGTACCCACCGAACCCTTGCTGTTCATCAAGCCGGGCAGTTGTGTGGTGCCACTGGAAGGCGGCTTCAGCATTCCCGCCGACCGTGGCTCGGTGCACTACGAGGCGGAAATCGCCGTACTGATCGGCAAGCCGCTGTCCACCAAGCCCAGCGCTGAAGAAGTACTGGATGCGATCTCCGGCTTCGCCCCGGCCCTGGACCTGACCCTGCGGGACAAACAGGCCGAGCTCAAGGCCAAGGGCCTGCCTTGGGAGGTTGCCAAGTCCTTTGACGGCGCGGCGGTGATTGCCCCCTTTGTTTCGAACGCCACGTTTGCCGACCTGACCGACATTCCCGTGCGCCTGACCATCAACGGTGAAGTGCGCCAGGACGGCAACAGCCGCCTGATGCTCAACCCCATCGTGCCGATGATCCAATACATGGCCGGTTGCTTCTCGCTGCAGGCCGGCGACGTGATCCTCACCGGCACCCCGGCGGGCGTCGGGCCGCTGAACGCGGGCGATGAGCTGATCCTGGAACTGCCAGGGGCGTGCCGCTTCGAAAGCAGCGTTCGCTGACGGCCAACCTTTGCCCCCATGTGGGAGCGAGCTTGCTCGCGATAGCGGTGTGCCAGCCAACATCCCTGTTGAAGGTGATGGCTTCATCGCGAGCAAGCTCGCTTCCACTGGGATACATGACGCATCTGCGATCATTTACCGTTTTTTTCACATGCCATCCGGATAATCCCGGGGAATGCGGCATCTGAGCCAGCCACTCCCCTAGCCGAATTTTCTGGAACGCATTCCCCGATGGCCAAAACCCAAGCACTGCCTGTCGCCAAACCTGCCCGCCGCTCGCGCTTCGCCCTGCCCTGGTATGCCTGGTCGCTGCTGGCGGTGGCCGCAGCCTATGGCCTGGCGGTTGCGATGCATTGGGACGACCGCGGCCTGCTTTGGCTATCGGAACACTTCCAGAGCCCGGCCCAGCGCCAGGAAAGCATCTGGCTGCCGGATTACCGCGCCGTGATCGACGCCAAGCCGCTACCGGGCATGGAGAAGGACGAGGCGTCCGATGTGGCCTACAACCCACAGACCAAGACCCTGTTCGCGGTCATGGGCAAGAACCCGTTCCTGGTGGAACTGACCCTGCAGGGCGACGTGCTGCGCAAGATGCCTTTGGTGGGCTGGGACAACCCTGAAGGCGTGACCTGCATGACCAATGGCCTGCTGGCGATTACCGACGAGCGCAATCACATGTTGTCGATCGTCCAGGTGGATGCCAACACCCGCGAACTGAACAGCACTGATTTTCCTCACTATGACCTGGGCGCCTCACGGAACCAGAACAAAGGGTTCGAAGCCATCGCCTGGGACCCGCGCAACCAGCAACTGGTGCTCGGCGAAGAACGCCCCCCGGCCTTGTTCACCTGGAAAAGCGATGGCAGCCAACTGCTCAAGGGCGACAAGCAGATCCATGTCAGCAATGAACTGGACCTGCGCAACCTTTCGGCATTGGCGATCGACCCGCGCACCGGCCACACGCTGGTGCTTTCGGCCGACTCCCACCTGCTGCTGGAGCTGGACGAAAAAGGCGAGCAGGTCAGCTTCATGACCTTGCTGGGTGGCTTCAACGGCCTGAAAGACACGATCCCTCGCGCCGAAGGCGTCACCGTCGACGAAGCCGGCAACGTGTACGTGGTCAGCGAACCGAATCTGTTCTATCGTTTCGAAAAACAGCGCTGACAGCACTAATTCTGTAGGACAAGTTCCCTTTCGTTGTAGGGTGTGGCACACAGCCATTAAGCTTCAGTTCAGGCAGCCGTGGTATTTCCACCCACCTGTTCTCATCCGAGCCCACCCCAACATGCGTCGACTCGCCCGTCCCAAACCCTTGATCCTGATATTGCTGACGCTGGCGCTGATCCTCCTGATCGCCGTCGGTCAACACCTGCGCCTGTTCGAGCGCGCCTGGTTCAACCTCAACACCTATTGGAAACCCACCAGCGAAGAGACCATCGCCCTGGACCAATACCGGGTCACGGTGGAGGCGCAGGTGATCGACGGCCTGGACGATGACGTTTCCGCGCTGACGTTCGATCCGGTCCGCAAGAGCCTGTTCTCCGTGACCAATAAAAATGCCGAGCTGATCGAACTGTCGCTGGACGGCAAGATTTTGCGGCGCATCGCCCTGATCGGCTTTGGCGATCCGGAGGCGGTGGAATTCATCAGCGAAGACACTTACGTCATCACTGACGAACGCCAGCAGCGCCTGATCAAGATTCACCTGGAGGACGACACCCAATTCCTCGACGCCGCCGACGCCGAGCAAATGACCCTCGGCGTGCACATGAGCGGCAACAAGGGGTTCGAAGGGCTGGCCTACGATTCGGTGGGCAAACGCCTGTTCGTGGCCAAGGAACGTGACCCGATGCTGATTTATGAAGTGCATGGGTTTCCCCACCACAATCCGGAAAAGTCCTACGCGGTCCATGTGATCAACAACCCCAAGCGCGATGCCGGGCTGTTCGTGCGCGACCTTTCAAGCCTGCAATACGATGAACGCAGCGGCCACTTGCTGGCGCTGTCCGATGAATCGCGGCTGATTATCGAATTGGATATCGACGGCCGGCCGTTGAGCACGTTGTCGTTGAGCAAGGGGGGCCAGGGCCTGCAGAAAACCGTGCCCCAGGCCGAAGGCCTGGCCATGGACGACGACGGCAACCTGTATCTGGTGAGCGAGCCGAACCTGTTCTATGTGTTCAAGAAGCCACAGCCTTGATGCACTACAAAACCTAATGTGGGAGCGAGCTTGCTCGCGATGGCGGTGTGTCAGCCAACATCAATGTGTCGGATAGACCGCTATCGCGAGCAAGCTCGCTCCCACAGGGACTGCTTCACTCAAAAGAGCTATTTCGCCAACTTACTCAGCCCGCAGGGTCTTCACCCCTTCAGCGGTTCCCAGCAACAGCACATCCGCCGGACGCGCCGCGAACAAACCGTTGGTGACCACGCCAACGATGGCGTTGATCTGGCTTTCCAGCGCCACCGGGTTGGTAATCTGCAGGTTGTGCACGTCCAGGATGATATTGCCGTTATCGGTGAGCACGCCTTCGCGGTACACCGGGTCGCCGCCCAGCTTCACCAGTTGCCGGGCCACGTGGCTGCGGGCCATGGGAATGACTTCCACCGGCAATGGGAACGCGCCCAGCACCGGCACCAGTTTGCTGGCATCGGCAATGCAGATGAAGGTCTTGGCCACCGCCGCGACGATCTTCTCGCGGGTCAAGGCCGCGCCGCCGCCCTTGATCAGGTTCAGGTGCGCGTCGCTTTCGTCGGCGCCATCGATGTAGAACTCCAGGTCGCTGACAGTGTTGAGCTCGTACACCGGGATCCCGTGACCCTTGAGGCGCGCGGCAGTCGCTTCGGAGCTGGCGACCGCGCCATCGAACGCGCCCTTGTGTTGCGCCAGCGCATCGATGAAGCAATTGGCCGTGGAGCCGGTGCCGACCCCGACGACGCTCTTGTCATCCAGTTTCGGGAGGATGAGGTCGACGGCGGCCTGGGCCACGGCCTGTTTGAGTTGATCCTGGGTCATGCGGGCTCCGAAGGTGCCGAGAGGGAACGAAAGGCCGGCATTATAGGCGTCGCAAGGGCCTTGGTCATTGCTTGATTGAACGCAGATCCCTGTGGTGGCCCGGCCAAAAGCCGGGTTAGACTCCCTGGTCCTGCCCAACCCGCTCAGTGATGCTTTCCGATGCTTGAACAGTACGTCAAAAAGATCCTCACCTCGCGCGTTTACGACGTTGCCGTGGAAACCCCGCTGCAGACCGCTCGCCAGCTCTCCGAGCGGCTGGGCAACAGCATCTTGCTCAAGCGTGAAGACTTGCAGCCGGTGTTCTCGTTCAAGATTCGCGGGGCCTACAACAAGCTGACCCAGCTCAGCGACGAAGAACGCGCCCGCGGCGTGGTCACGGCTTCGGCGGGCAACCACGCCCAGGGCCTGGCCCTGGCGGCCAAGGTGCTGGGGGTCAAGGCCACCATCGTGATGCCCAAGACCACGCCGGAAATCAAGGTCGAAGGCGTGCGCTCCCGTGGCGGCAAAGTGGTGCTGCACGGCGATTCGTTCCCCGAAGCCCTGGCCTATTCGCTGAAACTGGTGGACGAAAAGGGCTACGTCTACATCCACCCGTATGACGACCCCCACACCATTGCCGGGCAGGGCACGGTGGCGATGGAAATCCTGCGCCAGCACCCTGGGCGCCTGGATGCGATTTTCGTCCCGGTGGGCGGTGGCGGGCTGATTGCCGGGATCGCGGCCTACGTGAAATACCTGCGCCCGGACATCAAGATCATCGGCGTCGAGCCGGACGACTCCAATTGCCTGCAAGCGGCCATGGCCGCGGGCGAACGCGTGGTGCTGCCGACCGTGGGGCTGTTCGCCGACGGCGTTGCCGTGGCGCAGATCGGCCAGCACACCTTTGATATCTGCAAGCATCATGTGGACGAAGTGATCACCGTCAGTACCGACGAGATCTGCGCCGCCATCAAGGATATCTACGACGATACCCGCTCGATCACCGAACCTGCCGGCGCCCTGGGCGTGGCCGGGATCAAGAAATACGTCGAGTCACGGGGCATCGGCGGCCAGACCCTGGTGGCCATCGACTCCGGTGCCAACGTCAACTTCGACCGCTTGCGCCACGTCGCCGAACGCGCCGAACTGGGCGAAGGCCGCGAAGCGATCATCGCCGTGACCATCCCCGAGAAGCCGGGCAGCTTCAAGGCGTTCTGCGAAGCCGTCGGCAAGCGCCAGATCACCGAATTCAACTATCGCTACAACACCGGCAGTGAAGCGCACATTTTCGTCGGCGTGCAGACCCACCCGGAAAACGACCCGCGCAGCGCGCTGATCGCCAGCCTGACCGAACAAGGCTTCCCGGTGCTGGACCTGACCGACAATGAGCTGGCCAAGTTGCACATCCGCCACATGGTCGGCGGCCATGCGGCCCATGTCATCGATGAAGTGGTGCTGCGCTTCGAATTCCCGGAGCGCCCGGGCGCGCTGTTCAACTTTCTCAACAAGCTGGGTGGGCGCTGGAATATCTCGATGTTCCACTACCGCAACCATGGCGCGGCGGACGGCCGCGTGGTCGCGGGGCTGCAAGTGCCTCACGATGAACGCCACCTGGTTCCCGCCGCCCTGGAAGAAATCGGCTATCCGTACTGGGATGAAAGTGACAACCCGGCGTATCAACTGTTCCTGGGGTGAACCCTACAGAGGCTAAGCTGTTGAGCAAGCCATAAGGAAATCGAACGATGGAAACGTTAACCGCGCTGAAAATCGCTCACGTCGTCGCCACGGTGTTGCTGTTGGCAGGCGCCCTGGGGCTGGCCGTCTGGGTCTGGCGCACGCGACGCAACGGCGATGCCACGGCGGCCGCGCGCGCGCTGCAACGGCCGCGACTGTTCATCTGGCTGGTGATGATCCTGGCACTGGCGAGCCTGCCCTTCACCGGATGGTGGATGGTTCATCAAGTCGGCTGGCCACTGGGCCAGACCTGGCTGCTGGCTTCCAGCGTGCTGTACACCGTGGCGGCGCTGGCCGGGTTCTGGCTATTGGTGCGGTTGAACAAACTGCGCAAGTTGCCGACGGCGGGCAACGGCAAATTCACCTTGGCCCTGGCGCTGTTCAGCGTCGTCTGCTTTATCGCCATTGCGGGTTTGATGGGGGCCAAGCCGGTTTAAGGCTTTGGACCGTGTCGCCCCTTTCGCGAGCAGGCTCGCTCCCACAGGGGATTTGCGTCGTCCACAAATCCTTGTGGGAGCGAGCCTGCTCGCGAAAGCTGTTTCAGCCGCGCAGACTGATCACCGGCCAACCCCGCTTCTCGGCCTCGGCCCGGAGATTCGGATCCGGATCCACCGCCACCGGATGCGTCACCACCTCCAGCAACGGCAAGTCGTTCATCGAATCGCTGTAGAAATAGCTGCCGTCAAGGGAATACCCGGTTTCTTCCAGCCAACGGTTCAACCGAGTCACCTTGCCCTCGCGAAAACACGGGATGTCGGTGCTGCGGCCACTGTAGCGCCCGTCGATCATCTCGCATTCGGTGGCGATCAGGGTTTCGACGCCCAGGCGCTCGACAATCGGCGCGGTGACGAAGCGGTTGGTGGCGGTGATGATCACCAGCTTGTCGCCGGCGTCACGGTGCTTCTTCAGCAGTTCGATGGCCTGGGGCAATACGATCGGCTCGATGCAGTCGCGCATGTAGTCCTGATGCCACTGGGCCAGCACGTGCATTTCGGTACGGCCGAGGATTTCCAGGCAAAAATTCAGGTACTCGGCGTTGTCGAGCTTGCCGGCCAGGTAGTCCTCGTAGAACGCGTCGTTGCGTGCCTTGTACGTGACAGCGTCCAGAAAACCGCGCTCACACAGGTAATCGCCCCACGCGTGGTCGCTGTCGCCGCCCAGCAATGTGTTATCCAAGTCGAATAAAGCCAGCCGCATTGCAGTTACTCGCTGAAAAATCTGAAGAAAGGCGTCCAGAATACGGACTTTTCACAAGAGTGCACATAAGCTAGGGGCGCTCGTTGCTGCTTTCACAACCTTTGTGGAACAATGCGGCGACATGCGTTTGCGAGGTTGTTGCCGTGATCGATCCCGATGGTTTCCGTCCCAATGTGGGGATCATTCTTACGAATGATGCTGGGCAGGTGCTATGGGCTCGCCGTATCAATCAAGACGCCTGGCAGTTTCCCCAGGGTGGGATCAACCCCCAGGAGACGCCGGAAGAGGCCTTGTACCGCGAGTTGAACGAAGAAGTGGGGCTCGAGCGAGAAGATGTCGAAATACTCGCCTGCACCCGAGGCTGGTTGCGCTATCGTTTGCCGCAACGCCTGGTCCGCACGCACAGCCAACCGCTGTGCATCGGCCAGAAGCAGAAATGGTTTCTCCTGCGCCTGATCTCCAACGAGCAGCGGGTGCGGATGGATTTGACCGGTAAACCGGAGTTCGATGGCTGGCGCTGGGTCAGCTATTGGTATCCGTTGGGCCAGGTGGTGACATTCAAGCGCGAAGTGTATCGACGCGCTCTCAAAGAGCTTGCCCCGCGCCTTCTGACGCGCGACTGACGACGGAGTTCGACCCCGAGCCATGCTCAATACGCTGCGCAAGATCGTCCAGGAAGTTAACTCCGCCAAGGATCTCAAGGCGGCGTTGGGGATTATTGTATTGCGCGTCAAAGAGGCCATGGGCAGCCAGGTCTGCTCGGTCTACCTGCTGGACCCCGAGACCAACCGTTTCGTGCTGATGGCCACCGAGGGCTTGAACAAGCGCTCCATTGGCAAGGTCAGCATGGCCCCCAATGAAGGCCTGGTCGGCCTGGTCGGCACGCGCGAAGAACCCCTGAACCTTGAAAACGCCGCGGATCACCCGCGCTACCGCTACTTTGCCGAAACGGGCGAAGAGCGTTATGCCTCGTTCCTCGGCGCACCGATCATCCACCACCGCCGCGTCGTCGGCGTGTTGGTCATCCAGCAAAAAGAGCGCCGCCAGTTCGACGAAGGTGAAGAAGCCTTCCTCGTGACCATGAGCGCGCAACTGGCCGGCGTTATCGCCCACGCCGAGGCCACCGGCTCGATCAGCGGCCTGGGTCGCCAGGGCAAGGGCATCCAGGAAGCCAAGTTCGTCGGCGTGCCGGGTTCGCCGGGCGCGGCGGTGGGCACGGCCGTGGTCATGTTGCCGCCCGCCGACCTCGACGTGGTGCCGGACAAGACCATCACCGACATCAACGCCGAGCTGGGCCTGTTCAAGACCGCCATCGAAGGCGTGCGTGCCGACATGCGGGCCCTGTCGGCCAAGCTGGCGACGCAGCTGCGCCCTGAAGAGCGCGCGCTGTTCGACGTTTACCTGATGATGCTCGACGATGCCTCCCTGGGCAGCGAAGTGACCACCGTCATCAAGACCGGCCAGTGGGCCCAGGGCGCGCTGCGCCAGGTAGTGACCGACCACGTCAACCGCTTCGAACTGATGGACGATGCCTACCTGCGCGAGCGCGCCTCGGACGTCAAGGACCTTGGCCGCCGGTTGCTGGCCTACTTGCAGCAGGAGCGCCAGCAGACCCTGGTCTACCCCGACAACACCATCCTGGTCAGCGAAGAGCTGACCCCGGCCATGCTCGGCGAAGTGCCCGAAGGCAAGCTGGCGGGGCTGGTCTCGGTATTGGGCTCGGGCAACTCCCACGTGGCGATCCTGGCCCGGGCCATGGGCATTCCGACGGTGATGGGCCTGGTGGACCTGCCGTATTCCAAGGTCGACGGCATCCAGATGATCGTCGATGGCTACCACGGCGAGGTCTACACCAACCCCAGCGACGTGCTGCGCAAGCAGTTTGCCGATGTGGTGGAGGAAGAAAAGCAACTGTCCCTGGGACTGGATGCGCTGCGGGACCTGCCATGCGTGACCCTCGACGGCCACCGTATGCCGCTGTGGGTCAACACCGGCCTGCTGGCCGACGTGGCCCGGGCGCAGAAGCGTGGGGCCGAGGGTGTGGGCCTGTACCGCACCGAAGTGCCGTTCATGATCAACCAGCGCTTCCCCAGCGAAAAGGAACAGCTGGCGATCTACCGCGAACAACTGGCCGCGTTCCACCCGCAACCGGTGACCATGCGCAGCCTGGACATCGGCGGCGACAAGTCCCTGTCCTACTTCCCGATCAAGGAAGACAACCCGTTCCTCGGCTGGCGCGGCATCCGCGTGACGCTCGACCACCCGGAAATCTTCCTGGTCCAGGCCCGCGCCATGCTCAAGGCCAGCGAGGGCCTGAACAACCTGCGCATCCTGTTGCCGATGATCTCCGGCACCCATGAACTGGAAGAAGCCCTGCACCTGATCCACCGGGCCTGGGGCGAAGTGCGCGACGAAGGCACCGACGTGCCGATGCCGCCGGTCGGGGTGATGATCGAGATCCCCGCGGCGGTGTACCAGACCAAGGAACTGGCGCGACAGGTGGACTTCCTGTCGGTGGGCTCCAACGACCTGACCCAGTACCTGCTGGCCGTGGACCGTAACAACCCACGGGTCGCCGACCTGTACGACTACCTGCACCCGGCGGTGCTGCAAGCCCTGCAGAACGTGGTGCGTGACGCCCATGCCGAAGGCAAGCCGGTGAGCATCTGCGGTGAGATGGCCGGCGACCCGGCGGCCGCGGTGCTGCTGATGGCGATGGGGTTCGACAGCCTGTCGATGAACGCCACCAACCTGCCGAAAGTGAAGTGGATGCTGCGCCAGATCAACCTCAGCAAAGCCCAGGAATTGCTGGCGGAAGTGATGACCATCGACAACCCGCAGGTGATCCACAGCTCCCTGCAACTGGCGCTGAAGAACCTTGGGTTGGCGCGGATGATCAATCCGGCTTCGAACAAGACGCTCTGATCCTGCGGCGCCCCTATCGCGAGCAAGCTCGCTCCCACAGTGGATCTCGGTTGTTCACAAAACTTGTGTTCACTGACGATCGACTGTGGAAGCGAGCTTGCTCGCGATGAGGCCAGCAGCGACACAGCAAAACTAAGCCCTGACCTCCACCTCCCCCAAATGCCCCCCATGGGGCCCGAAACTGCGCTCGACCATGTGCCGCGCCCCATCGGCATGGACAATCAGCGCCGTACTCGCCCGCGTCCCGTAGGCCGGACTGGCAATGAATACACTCGATAGCAGCATCTCGGTCGCCAGGCCCACGCCCGTGTCTGGCAGTTCCGCCACCGGCGCGGGTTGTGGGTCGTTCAGCAGCGCCAACAAGGCCTGGGGCTGCGGATCGTCCAGCACCTCGCCCAGGGCCACCCGGGCCTTGAGCAATTTGGGCCATGGCGTGTTCAGCCCAGCGTTCGACAAACCATAGACACCCTCGGCCAGCCGCTGGGGCTGGGTATCGCGGGCGTTGTAGTGCCACAGCTCGGTGCCATCGCCGAGCAGCAGGTTGAAGCCACCATACTCGTTGGCGCGGGGCACGATTTCGCCGAGGTAATCGGCAATCGACAGATTCCCGGTCAGGAACCGCGCGACCAGCTCACCGCGCGACTTGAAGGCCGGCAACTGGCCCGGGTCACGGATATTGGTCAGGGCGGCAAAACGCCCTTCGGCGCCAATGCCGAGCCAGGTGCCACCGGCTTCGAGATCGCGCCCGGCATGGACATGGGGCGCGTCAGGCCATTGGGCCAGGGGCAAGGTCGGCCGGGCATAGAACTCGTCGCGGTTGGCCGCCACGATCAGCGGTTGGGCGTGGCCGGGGCGCCAGGCAAATACGATCAGGCACATCAGGTCGTCCTGTTAAAAAATGAACCGAACACTCCGCTTTTGTGGCGAGGGGATTATCCCCGCTGGGCTGCGAAGCAGCCCCAAAACTATCGAATCAATCAACCTGGCAAATCCGGCTGTCAGGTTTTCCAGGGCTGCTTCGCAGCCCAAACGGGGATAAATCCCCTCGCCACAGAGGTTCCGCTCCAGATCATCTGTAGGTCACTCTACCCACACATCGCCCCGGCATCCATCGCCTTCAGTGGAGCCAGGGGCCCTGGATCCGTTACCATGCCGCTCTTATTTCGGGGATGGGCGGGGAGAGTCTGGTGGAATTTGTGCTCTATCTGCTGCTTGGCGCCTGCGCGGGGGTGCTGGCCGGGCTGTTCGGCGTGGGGGGCGGGATCATCATTGTCCCGGTGCTGGTGTTCAGCTTCACCCTGCAGGGTTTCGATCCGCAGGTATTGACGCACCTGGCCGTCGGCACGTCCCTGGCATCGATCATCTTCACCTCGATCAATGCCGTGCGCGAACATCAGCGCAAAGGCGCGGTGCGCTGGCCGATTTTCGCCTGGATGACGGTGGGAATCCTGATCGGTGCCGGTTTCGGCGCGATCACCGCCGAAGCGATTTCCGGCCCGCACCTGCAAAAGATCATCGGCGTGTTCGCCCTGATCGTTGCCGTGCAACTGGCCCTGGACGTCAAGCCCAAGGCCAGCCGCACCGTACCGGGCAAGGCCGGGCTGACCGCGGCCGGCACCGTGATCGGCTGGGCCTCGGCGATTTTCGGCATCGGCGGCGGTTCGCTGACCGTGCCGTTCCTGACCTGGCGCAGCGTGCCGATGCAACAAGCGGTCGCGACGTCATCGGCCTGCGGACTGCCCATCGCCGTGGTCAGTGCGTTAAGTTTCATGATCCTGGGCTGGCACGATCCGCTGCTGCCGGCCCATAGTCTCGGTTTTGTGTATTTGCCGGCGCTGCTGGGCATCGCCTTGACCAGCATGGTCTTCGCCCGTTTCGGCGCGCGGCTGGCCCATCGCCTGTCGCCGCGCTTGCTCAAGCGGCTGTTCGCCGCCTTGCTATTCTGCGTGGGCTTGAGTTTTCTGTTCTGACGCAATCCTGGCTTAATCCCGAGGTGGCAGCGTCGCCCGGGCATTTTTGACGTTTACGAGGAATATCAATGCTGCCTTACCCGCAGATCGATCCGGTGGCCCTGGCCATCGGCCCGCTGAAAATCCACTGGTACGGCCTGATGTACCTGATCGGCATCGGCGGCGCCTGGCTGCTGGCGTCGCGCCGGCTCAACCGCTTCGACCCGACCTGGAACAAGGAAAAGCTCTCCGACCTGGTGTTCTGGTTGTCCATGGGCGTGATCGTCGGCGGACGCCTGGGCTACGTGCTGTTCTACGACCTGAGCGCGTATCTGGCCAACCCGACGCTGATCTTCGAAGTCTGGAAGGGCGGCATGTCGTTCCACGGCGGGTTCATCGGCGTGATGCTGGCGGCGTTGTGGTTCGGCAAGCGCAACAACAAGTCGTTTTTCGAGCTGATGGACTTTGTCGCGCCGATGGTGCCGATCGGCCTGGGCGCCGGGCGCATCGGCAACTTCATCAATGCCGAATTGTGGGGCAAACCGACCGACGTGCCGTGGGCGATGATCTTCCCGCCGTTCAGCGATCCGGCGCAATTGCCGCGCCATCCGTCGCAGCTGTACCAGTTCGCCCTCGAAGGCGTGGCATTGTTCCTGATCCTCTGGCTGTTCTCGCGCAAGCCGCGGCCAACCATGGCGGTGTCGGGCATGTTCGCGCTGTTCTACGGGATCTTCCGCTTCATCGTTGAATTCGTCCGTGTACCGGATGCCCAGCTCGGCTACCTGGCCTGGAACTGGCTGACCATGGGCCAGTTGCTCTGCCTGCCGATGATCATCGGTGGCCTCGCGTTGATCTGGCTGGCTTATCATCGAGCGCCGGCTGCGGCGGCCAAGGTTTAAAATTCGAACCCCGGGGCGCTGGCCCCGGGTTCAAGGACACAGGTAACCCATGAAGCAATATCTCGATCTGGTGGCCCACGTCATCAAGAACGGCACCAAGCAAGCCAACCGCACCGGTGTGAATACCATCAGCTTCCCCGGCGCCATGCTGCGCTATGACTTGCAGGACGGCTTCCCGGCCATCACCACCCGCAAGATGGCCTTCAAGTCGGCCATAGGCGAAATGTGCGGTTTTCTCCGTGGCGTGAACAATGCCGCCGAGTTCCGCGCCCTGGGCTGCAAGGTCTGGGACCAGAACGCCAACGAAAACGCCCAGTGGCTGGCCAACCCGTTCCGCCAGGGCGACGACGACCTGGGCGAGATCTACGGCGTGCAATGGCGCAAATGGCCGGCCTACAAGCAGATCCCCCTGAGCAACCCGGCGGCCATCGAGCAGACGCTGGCCCAGGGTTACCGGCAGATCGCCGAAGGCGAAGAGAACGGCCAGGCCTACGTGGTGCTGTACAAGGCCATCGACCAGGTGCGCCAGTGCGTCGACACCATCATCAAGGACCCGGGCAGCCGCCGTATCCTGTTCCACGGCTGGAACTGCGCCCAGCTCGATGAAATGGCCCTGCCGCCGTGCCATCTGCTCTACCAGTTCCACCCGAATGTCGAGACCCGGGAAATCTCCCTGACCCTCTACATCCGCTCCAACGACCTGGGCCTGGGCACGCCGTTCAACCTCACCGAAGGCGCCGCGCTGCTGAGCCTGATCGGTCGCCTGACCGGTTATACACCGCGCTGGTTCACCTATTTCATCGGCGATGCCCACGTCTACGAAAACCACTTGGACATGCTCAACGAACAGCTCACCCGCGAGCCGTTCCCGATGCCCAAGCTGGTGATTTCCGAACGCGTGCCGGCGTTTGCCAAGACCGGTGTGTACCAGCCGGAGTGGCTGGAGTTGGTGGAGCCGGGCGACTTTTCCCTCGAAGGCTACCAGCACCACGCGCCGATGACCGCGCCGATGGCGGTCTGAGCCACACCACCCTCCCTGTGGGAGCGAGCTTGCTCGCGATGAAGCCCTTACATTCAACATAGAGGTTGACTGCCAGGCCGCTATCGCGAGCAAGCTCGCTCCCACATTGGATCTCCATGGGGTCAAGATCGGTGGCATGGGCACTCAATGCCCATGACTACGCCCCACATGCGAATGCTCCACCTCCGGCGCCACCGCCCCGCTCACCTCCAACCGCTGCAAGATCCCGCATTGATCCAGGTCCGGCCCTTCGCCACAGCGATGGCGCAGGTCGATCAGTTGCGTCTGCAGGGCCAGCAGGCCATCGATGCGGGCCTTGACGTGCTGGATGTGTTCGTCGATCAGCGCATTGACGCTTTCGCACTGGTCCTGGGGGCTGTCGCGCAGGACCAGGAGGCTGCGGATTTCTTCCAGGGTCATGTCCAGGGTGCGGCAGTTACGGATGAACGTCAGCCGCTCGGCATGGGCCTGGGTGTAGACGCGGTAATTGCCGTCGCTGCGGGCCGGTTCCGGCAGCAGGCCTTCGCGCTCGTAATAGCGGATGGTTTCGACCTGGCAGTCGGTGATTTTCGCCAATTCTCCGATCTTCATGATGCGGCCTCCGAAATAGGTGCTTGACCCTATAGTGGCTACAGGGTCTTTACTGCGCAACAGGCACTTTTCACGGACGTCACCCGATGAGCGATTCCCTTCACACCCACAAACCCGGCCACGGCCATGACCACGGGCATTCCTGCTGCGCCTCGAAAGCCGCGCCAGCGGTGGTCAACCTCGGCAAAACGCCGACGGACGGTGCGCGGCTGAGCAGTTTCCGCATCGAAGCCATGGACTGCCCCACCGAGCAGACACTGATCCAGAACAAGCTCGGCAAGCTCGAAGGCGTGCAGCGACTGGAATTCAACCTGATCAACCGGGTGCTGGGCGTGACTCACGATTTGCCCAGCGACGCGCCGATCATCCAGGCCATCGAGTCCTTAGGGATGCAGGCCGACCCGCTGGTCCCGGGCCAGAAACCGGAAACCAACGACCTGCCCGCCCCGGCCAAACCCTGGTGGCCGTTGGCGCTGTCCGGCGTGACGGCCTTGGGCGCCGAGCTGATCCATTTCACCAATGCCGCGCCCAACTGGGTGGTCGCGCTGGTGGCGTTGGTGTCGATCCTCAGCGGTGGCCTGGGCACGTACAAGAAGGGCTGGATCGCCCTGAAGAACCGCAACCTGAACATCAATGCGCTGATGAGCATCGCCGTGACCGGTGCCGTGCTGATCGGCCAATGGCCGGAAGCGGCGATGGTGATGTTCCTGTTCACCGTGGCCGAGCTGATCGAAGCCAAATCCCTCGACCGGGCGCGCAACGCCATCAGTGGCCTGATGCAGATGGCCCCGGAACAGGCCACCGTGCAACAGGCCGATGGCAGCTGGCAGGTGCAAGAGGTCAAGGCCATTGCCCTGGGTGCGCGAGTGCGGTTGCGCCCCGGCGAACGCGTGGGCCTGGACGGTGACGTGGTCGCGGGCCGCTCCACCCTCGACCAGGCACCGATCACCGGCGAAAGCCTGCCGGTGGAAAAAACCGTCGGCGACAAAGTGTTCGCCGGCACCATCAACCAGGCCGGCGAACTGGAATACACCGTGACCGCGGCGGCCGACCAATCCACCCTGGCGCGGATCATCCACGCCGTGGAGCAAGCCCAGGGCGCCCGTGCACCGACCCAACGTTTCGTCGATCAGTTCTCGAAAATCTACACCCCGGCGGTGTTCGCCCTGGCCTTGGCCGTGGCCGTCATCCCGCCGCTGTTCATGGGCGCGGCGTGGTTCGACTGGATCTACCGGGCGCTGGTGCTGCTGGTGGTCGCGTGCCCCTGCGCGCTGGTGATTTCCACGCCCGTGACCATCGTCAGCGGCCTCGCCGCCGCGGCGCGCAAAGGCATCCTGGTCAAGGGCGGCGTGTACCTGGAGGGCGGCTACAAGCTCGACTACCTGGCCTTGGACAAGACCGGCACGATCACCCACGGCAAACCGGTGCAAACCGACTACGTGGCCCTGGACCCGACGGTGCAAAGCACCGCCCCGGCCCTGGCCGCCAGCCTCGCCGCCCGTTCCGACCACCCGGTGTCCCGGGCGATTGCCAATGCGGCGGTGGATAAGCAACTGGCCCCGCAGGTTGTGGATAACTTCGAGGCGCTTGCCGGACGCGGCGTGCGCGGCGACATCGGCGGCCAGACCTATCACTTGGGCAATCACCGCCTGGTGGAAGACCTCGGCCTGTGCTCTCCCGAGCTGGAAGAAAAACTCTTCGCCCTGGAAAAACAAGGCAAGTCGGTGGTGCTGCTGCTCGACGCTACAGGCCCCTTGGCGCTGTTTGCCGTAGCCGACACCGTAAAGGACTCCAGCCGCGAAGCCATCCGGCAATTGCACGACCTGGGCATCAAGACCCTGATGCTCACCGGTGACAACGCCCACACCGCCGAAGCGATTGCCGCGCAGGTGGGCATGGATCAGGCGCGGGGCGACTTGTTGCCGGAAGACAAGCTGCAAGCCATTGAAGCGCTGTATGCCCAGGGTCACCGCGTCGGCATGGTCGGCGACGGCATCAACGACGCCCCGGCCCTGGCCCGTTCGGAAATCGGTTTCGCCATGGCGGCGGCCGGCACCGACACGGCCATCGAGACCGCCGATGTCGCGCTGATGGACGATGATCTGCGCAAGATTCCGGCGTTCATTCGCCTGTCGCGGCAGACGTCCAGCATTCTCAAGCAGAACATTGCCCTGGCGTTGGTGATCAAGGCAATTTTCCTTGGGGTCACCTTCGCCGGGCTTGCCACCATGTGGATGGCGGTGTTTGCCGACATGGGGGTGAGTTTGTTGGTGGTGTTCAATGGGTTGCGGTTGTTGCGCATGTAGGAGCTGCCGAAGGCTGCGATCTTTTGATCTTGACTCTTTCGCTTGCGACTCAATTGTCTGGGGAAAGATCGCAGCCTCGCGTTGCTCGTCAGCTCCTACGGAAGCAGCCCTTATGATTTTTGCGGCTCGCGGATCTTGTACCAGGCCACATACAGCGCCGGCAGGAACAGCAGTGTCAGCAGCGTGGCGATGATGATCCCGCCGATCATCGCGTAGGCCATCGGCCCCCAGAACACTTCCCGGGCAATCGGGATCATCCCCAGGCTCGCTGCGGCCGCCGTGAGCAGGATCGGCCGGCGCCGGTGTTCGGTGGCCTCCACCACGGCATCCCAGGGCTCGTAGCCATCACGTTCGTATTCGTCGATCTGGGTCACCAGGATCACCGAGTTACGGATGATGATGCCGATCAAGGCGAGGATCCCGAGGATCGCCACGAAGCCCATGGGCGTGCCCGTCGGCACCAGCGCCAGCACCACGCCGATCAACCCGAGGGGCGCAACGCTCGCCACCAGGAACAGTTTCTGCACGCTGTGCAGCTGGATCATCAGGAAGGTCGCCATCAGAAACAGCATCAGCGGCACGACACTGGCGATCGGCCCTTGGGCCTTGCTGCTTTCTTCCACCGTACCGCCCGTGGCGACCTTGTAACCCACCGGCAGGCCGGCGGCGAACTTGTCGATGTCCGGTTGCAGTTGCTTGACCAGGTCGGTGGGCTGGATCTCGTCGCGCACCGCGGCCTTAATGGTGATGGTCGGCTTGCGGTCACGACGCCACACCAGCGGCTGCTCCAGTTCATAGCGCACCGTGGCAAACGCCAGCAGCGGAATCGAGGTGCCGCCCGGGGTGACGATCTGCAAGTTCTGCAGGGTTTCCGGCGAACCGCGCTCGGCATCTTCAGCGCGGC
The DNA here is from genome assembly GCF_900106885.1 of Pseudomonas sp. NFACC14. Taxonomy (NCBI): domain Bacteria; kingdom Pseudomonadati; phylum Pseudomonadota; class Gammaproteobacteria; order Pseudomonadales; family Pseudomonadaceae; genus Pseudomonas; species Pseudomonas sp. NFACC14. The sequence continues at coordinate 47,884 of NZ_FNOA01000010.1, read as the reverse complement.
CGACCACATCGATCAGGTAGATATCGTCGTTGACCTGGGTCACCGGCGAGCCACTGACGATGCTGTTCATCAGCCTGGCCACGTCATCGGAAGACAAGCCCAATTGCCGCGCCTTGTCCTGGGCGATATCAATGCGCAGGACCTTGCCCGGCTCGTTCCAGTCGTAAATGATTTCGCCGATGTGCGAGTTCTTGTCCAGCTCGGTGGCCAGCTCGATGGCGTGCTTGCGCACCTGGTCGACGTCCTTGCCACTGACCCGGTACTGGATCGGACGGCCTACCGGCGGGCCCATTTCCAGGGCCTGCACGTAGCTGCCGATGCCGACGAAATCCTCGCGCAGACGCTTTTGCAGGCGCTCGGTCAGGGCGTTGCGCGACTCCAGGCCCTTGCTGACGATCACCAGTTGCGCGTAGTAGGGGTTCTGCAATTGCTGGTCCAGCGGCAGGTAGAAGCGAATCGCGCCTTCGCCGATGTAGGTGCTCCAGCGCGCGATGTCCGGGTCCCCCTTGAGGGTCGCTTCCAGGCGGTCGACGGCTTTGCGGGTCTCGTCCATCGAGGCATTCTGCGGCAGGTTGAGGTCCACCAGGATTTCCGGTCGGTCCGAGGAGGGGAAGAACTGGTTCTGCACGAAGCGCATGCAAAACACCGCCAGCACGAACAGCAACACCGTGATGCCAATGGCCCACCAACGATTGCGCATCGCCCACAGCAGGCCGCCGTTGAACGCCCGGCCGATCCGCCCCGGCTCGGCGCTGTGAGGTTTGACGTTGGTGCTGAGAATATGCACGCCGATCACCGGGGCAAACAGCACCGCGACGATCCACGACACCAGCATCGCCACGGCGATGACCGCGAACAGGGTGAAGGTGTACTCACCGGCGGAACTCGCATTCAGGCCAATGGGCACGAAACCGGCGACAGTCACCAGGGTCCCGGTGAGCATCGGGAACGCCGTCGAGGTATAGGCAAAGGTCGCGGCCTGGTCCTTGCTGTCACCTTTTTCCAGGCGCGTGACCATCATCTCCACGGTAATCATCGCGTCGTCCACCAGCAGGCCGAGGGCGATGATCAACGCGCCGAGGGAAATCCGCTGCATGGTGATGCCACTGTATTCCATGAACAGGAAGACCATCGCCAGCACCAGTGGGATCGAACAGGCCACCACCAGGCCGGCCCGTACGCCAAGGCTGATGAAGCTGACGACCAGTACGATGATCACCGCCTCGAACAAGGCGCTGGTAAAGCCGCCGACGGCCTCTTCCACCACCTCGGCCTGGTCCGACACGGTGTGCACGCCAACGCCCACCGGCAGGTCGGCGGTCAGTTCGTTCATGCGCGCATGCAGTGCCTTGCCGAAATCCTGGATGTTGCCACCCTTCTTCATCGCGATGGCCAGGCCAATGGCCGGCGTGCCGTTGAAGCGGAACATCGGTGTGGCGGGGTCGACATAACCCCGGCTGATATCGGCGATGTCGGCCAGTCGATAGAACCGGTCATTGAGCCGCAGGTTGACGTTGGCCAGGTCTTTTTCCGACTGGAATTGCCCGGACGTACGCACGGAAATCCGCTCCGGCCCCGCGTCGATGACCCCGGCCGGCGTCACGGCATTCTGCGATTGCAGGCTCTGCACCACCTGGCGCTGATCGATGCCCAGCGCAGCGAGTTTGCGCGTGGAAAAGTTCAGGTACAGCACTTCATCCTGCTCGCCGAGCATTTCCACCTTGCCCAGCCCGGGCACGTCGCGAATCTCGGCGCGCACCTGCTCCACGTAGTCGCGCAACTGGCGCATCGACAGACCGTCGCCGGTGAAGGCGTACACCGAACCGTACACGTCACCGAACTCGTCGTTGAACCCCGGGCCTTGCAGCCCCTGGGGGAAGTCGCCACGAATGTCGTCGATCTTCTTGCGTACCTGGTACCAGATCTCGGGGATATCCTTGGCCCCGGTGGTGTCGAGCAGGTACACGAACACCGTCGATTCGCCCGGACGGGTGTAGCTTTTGACGTAGTCGAGGGAGTCCAGCTCTTCGAGTTTCTTCTCGATGCGGTCGGTGACCTGCTTGAGGGTCTCTTCCTGGGTCGCGCCCGGCCAGCGGGTCTGGATGATCATGGTCTTGATGGTGAACGACGGGTCTTCCTCCCGTCCCAGGTTCATGTACGAGAACACGCCCATCAACAGCGCCACGAACATCAGGTACCAGACGAACGACTGATGCCGCAGGGCCCATTCGGATAAGTTGAAAGGCCCTTTCATCGTGCGTCCTCGTCGAGTTTCACTTTCTGCCCCGGCTTGAGGCTGTTCACGCCAGCGCTGACCACGCGGTCGCCGGCCTTGATACCGTTGGCCACCAGCACCGCATCATTGGAGCGTTCGAGAATCCGTACTTCGTGGGGGGAGACGGTCTGGTTCTGCGGGTCGATGAGCCAGATGCGCACCTTGCCGTCGATCTCTTGCAGGGCGCTGAGCGGCAGCTCGATGCGCGGTTCGATGGTCGAGCTCAGGGTCACGCTGATGGCCGTGCCCAGGCGAAAACCTGGCGGTGTGTCGTTCAGCGTCAGGCGCGCGCGGCGGGTGCGGGTAGCGCTCTGGGCCTGGGGTTCGATCTCGCGCACGATGGCGCTGGTGTGGACAGTCGGGTCCAATTGCGCCGCGACCTCGAACACCACGTCCGCGGGCAGGCGCTCGACCAGCCCGGCCGGCAGGTCGATCACCGCTTCCTTGACGTCCGGGCGGGCCAGGGTCACCACTTGTTGGCCGGCGGTGACCACCTGCCCGGCTTCGGCATTCCAGGCAGTGACGATGGCGTCGTGATCGGTACGCAGCTCGCTGTAGTTGAGCTGGTCGCGGGCCTGCTCCACCGAGGCCCGGGCCTGTTCGAGAGAGGCGCCGGTGGTTTTCAGATCGGTCTGGGCGATGTCCAGTTGCGCCTGGGCCCCGACGCCACGGTCGAACAATTGCTGCTGGCGACGGGCATTGGCCTGGGCATTGATGTACTGCGCCTCGATCCGCGCCAGGTCGCCTTCGGCGGCGCGCAACTGGTTCTGCTGGTCGGTGGGGTCGAGCGTGGCGAGCAGGTCGCCCTTCTTCACTTCGGCACCGACATCGACATTGCGGCTGGCGATGCGGCCTGGCACGCGGAACCCCACGTTGCTCTCGTATCGCGCCTGGATATTCCCGGCGAACCGCCCGAGTGCCTGCTGATCCAGGGCCCGGACCTCAACGGACAACACCGGGCGCACCGGTTCGGGCGGCGCTTCTTCCTTGGAGCAGGCGGCCAGCAACAGGCCGGCCGAGATCATCCACAAACGCTTCATGGCTGGGCTCCCGGGGTGGTTTTTCCATAGGTGTCTTCAGCGATCTCGACGCCTACGCCGGGGTGCAGCAACTGCCCGCCTGCGGTGACGACTTTCTCACCGCCCTTGAGGCCGTCGCTGATGATGACCTTGCCGGTCAGGTAGCGGCCGACCGTCACCGTTTGCAACTGCGCCTTGCCTTCGCCATCCACCAGCCATACGGCCGGCTCACTGAGGTTCTTGGTCAGGGCCGACCAAGGCAGCTCGAAGGCGGTCTTGCCGGCGGACTTGGCGGTGGCGCTGACCACCGACCCCAGGCGCATGCCTTCGGGCAGATCATTGAGGGTGACCTTGACCTGCACGGTGCCGGTCTGGGCAGACACCGCCGGGGTGATTTCGCGCACCGTACCGGTGGTCTTGATGGCGGGGTCATCCAGCAGACTGATGGTGATTGCAGGGTCCGACGGCGGTTCGCTCAACAGCGATTCGTAGACGTTGAACACCGCGTCGCGCTCGCCGTCCCGGGCCAGGCTGAAGATCGGCTCCGTGGCCTGCACCACCTGGCCGACTTCCGCCTGGCGCGCGGTGATGATGCCCGGTGCCTCGGCAATCAGCGCGGTGTAGCTCAGTTGCTCACGGGCGTTGGCCAATTGGGCCTGGGCGGCGGCCAGCGCACTCTGGCTGCTGCGCAGTTGAGCCTGGGCCGCGTCGTATTCGCTCTGGCTGGTGTAGCCCTTGGGCAGGAGTTTCTGCTGGCGTACGAACGCAGCGGCACTCTGCTTGACCCGCGCCTGCTCGGCGGCCACCTGGGCCTCGGCGGAATCGACGTTGGTCTGCAGGTCCCGGGGATCGAGCCGGGCCAGCACTTGCCGGGCCGAGACCCGGTCACCGACATCGGCCTTGCGCTCGATGATCTTGCCGCCCACACGAAACGACAGATCGGCCTGCACCCGCGCCTGGACATCGCCGGTCAGGGTCACCGAGGCTGCGTATTCACTGGGCACGGCTTGCTGCACGAAAACCCGTGGCAGGGCTTTTTCTTCGGGCTTCTTATCACCGCACCCCGTCAACAATGCACACACGCCCAAACCAATAACCCATTTGATTCCGGGACCAGTCATGCAGACTCCTTTGCGTTGTACGGACGTACCAGTGACGATACGACTGTGAGCTTAGAACAGGGTTCCGCGAATACAATGGGTGCAGCAAATCAGGCAAACTGATCGCCTCCTGTAGGAGCTGTCGAGCGAAGCGAGGCTGCGATCTTTCCCCTGACAGTTGAATCTCAAGCGAAAGATCAAAAGATCGCAGCCTCGCTTCGCTCGACAGCTCCTACGAACCCATGCAGCAGGAGTCTGCTCATGCTCAAGACATTGGCGGTGGCCAACTACCGTTCGATCAATAAATTGGTCATTCCTCTGGGCCGGCTGAACCTGATCACCGGCCCCAACGGCAGCGGCAAATCCAATCTGTACCGCGCCCTGCGCCTGCTGGCCGAGACGGCCCAGGGTGGGGTGGTCAACGCCCTGGCCCGTGAAGGCGGACTCGACTCGACCTTCTGGGCCGGCCCGGAGGAAATCAGCCGCCGCATGCGCAACGGCGAGGTGCCGGTCCAGGCGATAGTGCGCCAAGGCACCAAGCGCCTGCGCCTGGGTTTCGCCGGGGAAGACTTCAGCTATTCGATCGCCCTGGGCTTGCCGGAGCCCAGTCGTTCAGCGTTCTCACTGGACCCTGAAATCAAGCGCGAATGCATCTGGGCCGGCCCGGTGTTTCGGCCCGCCAGCCTGCTGGTGGACCGCAACGGGCCGATGATCCGTGCCCGCGAAGGCCGCTCCTGGGATGTGCTGGCCCAGCACACGCCCACCTTCGACAGCCTGTTCGACCAGGTCGGCAGCCTGCGCACTTCGCCGGAGGTCCTGCAGATGCGCGAGTTCATTCGTCGCTGGCGCTTTTATGACCACTTTCGCAGCGACGCCGACGCCCCGGTGCGCCAACCGCAACTGGGCACCCGCACGCCAGTGCTGCACCACGACGGACGCGACCTGGCCGCCGCCCTGCAGACCATCCTTGAAATCGGCGAAGACGAAGCCCTGCATGCCGCCATCGGCGACGCGTTCCCCGGTGCCCGCCTGAACATCGAGAAACTGCAAGGCGGACGTTTCGCCATCGCATTTCAACAACATGGCCTGCTGCGGCCACTGTCCGCCGCCGAACTGTCGGACGGGACCCTGCGCTACCTGTTGCTGGTGGCCGCCCTGCTCACCCCTCGACCGCCTTCGCTGATGGTGCTCAACGAACCGGAAACCAGCCTGCACCCGGACCTGTTGCCGGCCCTGGCGCGGTTGATCATCCGCGCCTCGGCAAATTGCCAGGTCTGGGTCGTGTCCCACGCCACGCGCCTGATCGCCGCCCTGGAACAGGATGAGCAGTGCAATTGCATCGTGCTGGAGAAAGACCTTGGACAGACCGGCATCGTCGGGCAACGGGCATTGGATGAGCCGGCGTGGCACTGGCCGGATTGAGTGGCGCCTGTAAACCGGATCGCGAGCAAGCTCGCCCCCACACACAATTCCCCTGTGGGAACGGGCTTGCTCGCGAAGGCGCTCTGACGGCCTACACAACCCTCAGAGAATCACCCCTGCCATTTGCCACCCTCGACAATCACACTCTCCGGCTTGGTGTCATCGCTCAGTTCCTTGCGCACGTATTGGTCGTACAGCTTGAGCAAATACTTCTCTTCACCCAGCTTCGCCAACTCGGCGTTGACCCAATCACGCAACTCGATATTGCCCTTCTTCACCGCCGGTGCAATCGGCGCTTCGGCGCCCAGTGTCTGCTCCAGCACGCGATAGCCGGGGTTCTGCTTGGCCCAACTGAATAGCACCAGATTGTCCTGGGCATAGGCATCGCCACGCCCGTTGGCCAGGGCTTGCAAGGACTCGGAGTTTTTCTCGAACTTGAGCAGCTTCCAGTCCGGGTGATTTTTGGTCAGCCAGATGTCCGCCGTGGTGCCGGTGGTGACGATGGTGGTGCGGCTCGCCAGGTCATCGAGGCTTTTCACCGCGCTGGCCTGTGGCACCAGCGCCTGCACCGCGACTTTCAGGTTCGGGTTGGTGAACTCCACCGCCTCCTTGCGCTCAGGGGTCACCGTCATGTTGGCCAGGATCAGGTCGACCTTGTCACTTTGCAGGAACGGAATCCGACTCGCCGGTTCGACCGCGACGAACTCGACCTTGTTTTCATCGCCGAGCAGGTCCTTGGCGAATCGACGACCGATGTCGGTATCGAAGCCGACATAACGCCCCGCCTCATCGACGAAGCCAAACGGTGGCTTGTCGGTGAAGACGCCGACAATCAATTTGTCCCGCGCCTTGATTTTGTCCAGGTAGCTGGTCGAGGCGGCGCTTGGGCTGGCAACGTTCGGCTTCGGCGGTTCTTCGGTTTTATTGCAGCCGGCCAGCAAAGCGGCGGCGAGCAACGGCAGTAGCAGCAGAGAAGACTTGGCAGTTTTCATGACAGTTCCAGTTCCTTTGTTTGAGTCGTTTTGGGTAGTGCGGCGACGTAGGAGAACTTCTCCAGGAACTGCTGCGCTCGTGCGGTTTGCGGGTTCGTAAAGAAAATCTCGGGAGGGTTTTGTTCAAGGATCCGCCCGGCGTCCATGAACACGATGCGATCAGCCACGGCGCGGGCGAAGGCCATTTCGTGGGTGACGATCAACAGCGTCATGCCTTCGCGGGCCAGGCCCTGGATGACGTCCAGCACTTCCTTGACCATTTCCGGATCAAGGGCAGCGGTGACCTCATCGAACAACATGACCTTGGGGTTCATGCACAGCGAACGCACGATGGCGATGCGTTGCTGCTGGCCGCCAGAGAGCTGGCGGGGAAAGGCATCGCGCTTGTCCAGCAGCCCCACCCGCGCCAGCAAGGCTTCGGCCTGGCCACGCGCTTCGCGGCGGTCGCGCTTTTGCACTTTGACCGGGCCTAGCAGCAGGTTATCGAGCACGCTCATGTGCGGGAACAGGTGATAGCTCTGGAACACCATGCCGATCTGCTGTCGCACTTCGCGCCAGTCGGTGCCCTTGTCCAGCAACTGGCGACCGGCGAATGCCAAGCTGCCGCTGTGGGCCACTTCCAGCCCGTTGAGACAACGCAGCAAAGTACTTTTGCCGCAACCACTGGGGCCGAGGATGACGATCACTTCGCCCGACTGCACTTGCAGGTCGATGCCATCGAGCACCTGCTGTTCGCCGAAAAACTTGTTGAAACCCTTGAACTCGATCAATGCGCTCATGCTTGCGTCCAGCGCCGCTCCAGCACGCGGGAGGCGGCCGAAAGCGGGTAGCAGATAAAAAAGAAAAACAGGAACAGCGCGCCGTAGATCAACACGGACTCGTAGGTGCGCTCGATGATCTGCTGGCCGACCTTGATCACGTCCACCACGCCGATCAGCACGGCCAGGGAACTGGTCTTGATGATGCGCGTGTAGACGTTGATGGTCGGCGGCGTCATGCGTCTGAGCGCTTGCGGCAACAGCACATGGCCGTAGAGTTGCGGACCGTTCAGGCCAATGGACAAGCCCGCCTCGCGCTGGCCGCGCGGCAGCGAATGCAATGCACCGCGTACCACTTCACCCACCTCACTGGCGCCCCACAACGACAACACCAGGACCGCGCACCAAAAGCTTGGAAGGCTCAGGCCGAAAAAAATCGGCAGGCCGAAGAACAGCAGGTACAACCAGACCAGCACCGGGATCGCCCGGAACAACTCCAGGTAGACCCGCAGAACGACATCCACGCCTTTGACGCCCAACGTCCGCAACACCCCATAAAGCACGCCGCCCACGGTGCTGAGGGCGATGCCCAGGAAGGAAATCGACAAGGTTTGCGCGGCGCCCTTGCCCAGTTGCGGCAACGACACCCACAGCAACTCAAGACCCGAACTGGCCATGCTGGAGCCTCCTTTCCAGGCGGCTGAGCAGCAGCGACAGTGGCAAGAACAGCAGCACGCAAATCAGCGTCAGCACGGCGAGCATTTCGTAGGTCTTGTAATAGAGCGCGATGTAGCTTTTGGTGGTGTAGAGAAGCTCCGGCACCGCCACGGCCGAGACCACGGTGGTCTCCTTGAGCAGGAAAATGAAATTGGCGAACAGCGACGGCAGGCTGAGGATCCCGGCCTGCGGCAGGATCACGTAGCGCAGCAACTGCCCGTGAGACAGGCCGATGGAACGACCGGATTCCAATTGCGCCTGGGGCACCGCGTCCACGCCCGCACGCAGCACTTCCGTGAGATAGGCACCGCCGAGGAACGTCATGGTGATGATCGCCGCCGCAAACCCCGACACCTTGATGCCCAGCGTCGGCAAGGCGAAGTAGACGAAGAACAACTGGATAAGCAGCGGCGTGTTGCGGGCCAGCTCCACATACAGGCCCACCAGGCGTTGCAGGTAAGGCGTGCGCGACACCAGGATCGTTGCGTTCACGAGCGCCACCAGCAGTGAGGTGGCGATGGCAATAAGGCCAACGTGCAGCGTCACGCCCACGGCCTTGAGAAACGCAGGGAGGGTGCTGAGGATAAAAGCGTAATCGAAGTTCATTGAACATCCTGGACGCCACTCGGTAAGCGGCGGTCGTGCGGTCCATGGGCAGCGGATAGCTGCTCGGCAGGAACTGACTTTAATGGCATAAGAACTTCAATTTAAATACCGTTAAAGCATATTGATAGCACGCAAAAAACTATCCCCGGATTTGCCGCGAAGAGCAAAGACGACTATTTTCCTTGCGCCGCAGGGAGGATCTTTTTTCGCCATCTCCCTCACCATTACAAGGAAGAAAACATGGCTGACATAAAAGTGCCGCAGCGACTGGAACCGCAGGACATAGTGAAATTGTTGATGGCGTTGCGCAGGGCGTTGAAGAGTGGGGCGGCCTGATCCAATCCCTGTGGGAGCGCCTGTGGGAGCGAGCCTGCTCGCGATAGCGGCCCGTCAGTCACCTCAGTGCTTATGAACCGCCATCGCGAGCAAGCTCCCATAGTAAAAAACGCCGACGCTGTACGAGCCGTCGGCGTTTGAAACCATGAAAGGGTTGACCGCGCGAATCAGAACGCCGGCAGTACCGCGCCGCTGTATTTCTTCTCGATGAACGCCTTCACTTCAGGACTGGTCAGGGCCTTGGCCAGTTTCTGGATGGCCGGGCTGTCCTTATTGTCCGGACGGGCCACCAGGAAGTTGACGTAAGGCGAATCCGAACCTTCGATCAGCAGGGCATCCTTGGCCGGGTTAAGACCCGCTTCCAAGGCATAGTTGGTGTTGATCAGGTCCAGGTCGACTTGGTCCAGTACCCGCGGCAGCATGGCCGATTCCAGTTCCTTGAACTTGAAGTTGTGCGGGTTCTTGGCGATGTCTTTCGGCGTCGCCAACGCGTTTTTCGGGTCTTTCAACTCGATCAGGCCAGCCTTCTGCAACAGGATCAGCGCACGGCCGCTGTTGCTGCCTTCGTTAGGCAGCGCGATGGTCGCGCCGTTTGGCAGGTCAGCCAGCTTCTTGTACTTCTTCGAGTAGCCACCGAACGGTTCGACGTGAACACCGATCACGGTCACCAGGTTCGTGCCCTTGCCTTCGTTGAAGTTCTTCAAGTACGGCAGGGTCTGGAAGTAGTTGGCATCCAGGCGTTTCTGGTCAACTTGCACGTTGGGTTGGACGTAGTCGGTGAAGACCTTGATTTCCAGGTCCACGCCTTCCTTGGCCAGGGTTGGCTTGATCAGCTCGAGGATTTCAGCGTGGGGCACCGGCGTGGCGGCCACGACCAGTTTCTCCGCGGCCTGGGCCAGGCCCGACGTCAGGGCTGCCGCCAATGCGGTGAACAACAGAACCTTTTTCATGCAGTGTCCTTATCGAAAATCACAGTCGTCACGGACGACGGCTAAATGAGGGTGTGCCAGTGAAGTGCTATCGCTGGCGTGATGCGGACAATACCGATATTTTTTATTCCTTAACAATATCTTTTGTTCAAGTTCATATTCATTTTGCTCATATAGCTAACACCGCTTTTGTGGCGAGGGAGCTTGCTCCCGCTCGGTTGCGCAGCAACCGCAAGATCTTGGGGCCGCTACGCAGCCCAGCGGGAGCAAGCTCCCTCGCCACAAGAGCGGGTCAGCCACACTTACAGCGTCGAGCCCAATCGACTGAGCAGCACCTTGAGTGCGGCACGCTCACCTTCCGATCCCCCTGCGATGACCTGCGCCACTTGCTGCTCGATCAGTTCCGGCACTGAAGGCTGGGGCGGCAAATTCAAATGCTCCGGCAAAATTTCCTCGCCCGTACTCACCAGCAATGCGAAGTGAATGACGTTTTCCAACTCGCGGGTGTTGCCCGGCCAACTGTGCCGCTCGAGGGCGGACTGCGCCGCTTCACTGATCAGCGGCACGGCCAGGCCGAGTCGCTGGCTGTAGATGCCCAGGAAGTATTCGGCCAGGGACAGGATATCGCCCACCCGTTCACGCAGGGCCGGCAGTTCCAGCCGGCCTTCGCCCAGGTAGTGGTAGAGCCGTTCGTGGAATTTCCCGGCCGCCACCGCTTGCGCCAGGTCGATGCTGGTGGCCGCGACCAGGCGGACATCCACCGGGCTGGGCTGGTGCGCGCCGACACGGGTGACTTCGTGGTTCTCCAGGGCCGCCAGCAACTTGATCTGGATCGGCAGCGGCAAATCGCCGATTTCATCCAGGTAGAGGGTGCCGCCGTTGGCCGAACCGAACCAACCGGCCCGGCTGCTGGCCGAGCCGCTGTAGCTGCCGGCGGCATAACCGAACAGTTCGGCGTCGGCGTAGGTCGGGCTGATGGCGCCGCAGTTGACCGACACAAACAATCCGCCGCGATCGCTTTCGCGATGGATATGCCGGGCCAGCAGTTCCTTGCCGCTACCGGTTTCGCCGCGTATCAGCACCGAGATCGCACGAGGCGCCAGTTGCTCCAACTCCTGGCGCAACTGCCGTGAACGGGGGTCGACAAACACCAGCGCCTTGGCGCGAATGCTCAGGGGGCTTTTTTCCGCATCGGGAAAGGTCAGCAAGGGCTGACCGAAGGTTTCATGCAAACTCATGGCAGGCTCCCGCCCCAGGCCGCCGGGAGACGGGGGGCGCTAAAAATTCAGGCGCGACGCAGGGCGTGATGCTCCATGCGGTTTTGCAGACGATAGAGATAAGCGAAACCCTGCTCCCAACGCTGGTGGCCGGACTTCACATTGATATGCCCCGCTCCGGCCAGGATTCCGGCCTCGGCCCCCCAGTTGCGCGCCAGTTCCAGGGCGCGTGGGGCGCTCACGGCGTCGTCGTTATCGGAGCTGACCACTTGGCTTGGGAACGGCAACAGATCGCTGGGTATCGGCGCGAAGTTGCGCAGCGCCGGGACGCAGGCTGGCCGCTCGACATCCGCCGGCGCCACCAGCAACGCTCCACGCACCTGCCGCAAAAACTGCACCGGCGCGGTGGCGGCCCAATGGGCCACCGTGATGCAACCCAGGCTATGGGCAATCAGGATCACCGGGGTGCTGTCGGCGGCCACGGCCTCGGCCAGCGCCGCGACCCAGTCTTCACGCCGAGGCGTCACCCAGTCGGCCTGCTCGACCCTGGCACTGTTGGGCAGGCTGTTCTGCCAGTGGGTTTGCCAATGATTTTCCGGCGATCCTTGCCAGCCCGGCACAATCAGGTAGCGAATCGATTCGTTGCGCATGGGTGCTCTCCTGCGTGTCTGTTCCCGGACGAGTATAGGGAGGAGAGCTATATTATTTAAGGAATAAGAAGCTATTTGTTAATACTTAAAATGAATAACAGGTTGACCCTTGTGGGAGCTCGCTCGCGATAGCGAACGGTCAGTCGACATTGATGTAACAGACATACCGCTATCGCGAGCAAGCTCGCTCCCACAGGTCTCTCAGGCAGGTCGCTCGCTACGCCCCTTGCGCAACAACACATCCAACTGGTCTATCACTTCCGCCCAGTCCGCATCCTCGAGGATTTCCTCGCGCAGCATTTGCCGCTGGCCTTCATTCCAGAAAAACGCATCGGCCAGGTGCAACCCGGGCTTGAGGGGTGAATGCGTGGCGATGAACTGATCAATGCCAATGGCGTCATCGGGCAAGCCCAACTGCTTGAACAATGCGCGAAGGGTGTGGATCGGCGGTTCCATAGGGGGCTCCTGGACATGAATGGATGACGGGGTCGCTCCTGGGCAGTCTAGCCCCTCGCCGACCGCCAGGGACGGCGGAGTTATCGCCCAACAAGGCCTGATGCGTTACCGACAATGCACGCACTGCCCACAGTGGGAGCAAGGCTTGCCCGCGATGGCGGCGATGCGGTCTTTCAGAAATCGAGGCGCCTGTTTCGCGAGCAAGCTTTGCTCCCACAACGGGAGCGTGCGGCATAAGCTAAAACCCCTCGCCATAGCGCAATGTTTCGAGTGCCTCATAAGGCCCCTGCGCCCAGCGCAGGACCCGCTCACGCAACAGCGCCGAAGCCTCCCGGCGCTTGTCCTCGCTGTCGCCGACAAACGCCTGCGCCGGCTGCTTGGCATGCTGCCCCACCGTCGCGAACACGTGCCTGCATTGCTCGTCATCGAGCCCGAAAAACGCCGCCAACCTGCCCGTCATCGCCTCGGGCAGTTCGGTGTAGTTGACCGCCGTCCCAGCCAATGCCCGGCAGTGTTGCAAACCCGATCCCAGCAAGCGCCCCACCCGACGCGGGATGAAATCTTCCTGGCTGCCGAACGGCAATCCATCGTCCAGGACCGTCGCCCCGATCATCCCTGGCACCATGTGCATGCCGGGACGCCGCAGGTGTGAGACCGAAATTTCCAAGGGGTCGCGGTACACGAACAGCCAGGGTGTGTCGGGAAAGCACTCATGCAGCCGCGGCAGTTCACCGATGTTCCAAGCGTCGAGCTTGACCACCAGGCGTTGCTCCACACCTCGGCGGCGCTGCCCGTAGGCCGACATCAAGCCCTTGAGTGCCACACACCGCTCGGCTGGTGGCAAATCACTGCGCAGCAGCGTATCCAGAGGCGGCGGTTCCGAGATAACGATATGGTCGTCCAACTGGGCGAGCATCTGGCTGATCAATGTCGAGCCACACCGGGAGGCATGGAATATGAATGCGCTGGGCTCAAGTCCCGGGGTTTGTCGTTGCCACTGACCGAGGGCGTCCAAGGGCGTCCGGCGGCGGAACGCCTGGTTGAAGGGCAGGCGCAAGGCGTCTTCCACCGCATCGCCAAAGAACGGCTGTGACAGATGCGCGTCGCCGAACCAGCACCAATCGACCCACCACTGCCCAACCTCTTGCCATAGGCGGATCGGCAACCAACCGTGCAGGTTCAGGTCTTCCACGGTTTTCTCCACTGCTGGCGACCGTTGCGCATGGCGGCCCGCAATTCTTCCCGGGTGAAATGAAGCCCTCGCTCGGCCCCCAGCGCCAGAGTGGATTCAATGAAAGCGTCGAGGTCGTGCAGGCTCTGCAAGGTGCGGGCGAGGTCAGGATCGCTTTCCACACGCTGCTGAAAACGGGCGAAGTCGCTGTGCCTGACGCCCGCAGCGGGGGTGGTGGGCAGCCCATCGGCGATCTGGCGGGCCAGCCACGGCCCGGGGCGACAATCGAGCACCAGATGAACCCGCGAATGAGCACTTCGGTTAACCACCCGGTGAGGCCGCGCCAGGTCGAGAAACCAGCACTCGCCGGCCGTCAGCGGAATGATTTGTCCATCCAGGAAAAAGTCCACGTCCGGTGGGCTGAGCAGCGGAACGTGCAGGCGCAGATCGGCGTCCGGCCCGCCCAGGTCATAGTCGCGATGCTCGTGGATGCACCCACCGGGGCCCAGCCGCAGCAGCCGGGCCGAGACGATCTCCAGGGGCCAGTCGCGCAACGCCTCCTGCCAACGACCGTCCGCTAGCCAAGGCGCACGCTGGCTTGGCTGACCGCGCCCGGGCGACAGCTCGGTGACGGCATCCGCCGCCGAAATCAGCGCCACCCCGCTCCAGTCGCCGCTGTAATAGGCACTGTTGAAATGCCCTTGCCAGCGCGCGTCTTCAATGGCCGCCAGTGCCTGCAACAGCAACGGCAGGTTCACCGCCACCGGCAGCCGGGAAAACGCCGGGCGCGTCATGCCAGCGCCCGGTTATTGAGTCACCGCGGCCGTCTTCGGCACGGTGATATCGCCCTGGGCCCAGGCCGCTTCGCGGTTAGCCAGCGCCGTCGCGATCGATTGCACTGCGGTCGATTGCACTTCGTTGGGCATTGGATCGAGGCCGGCGCTGGCGAAGATCTGACCGTAGGCGTTGCGCAGGTCGGCATAGGCCAGGTCCCGGCGCAGATCAGCCTGCAAGGTGTTCAGCTCGCCCTGGATCAGGTCCAGTTCGCCAATGCCGGCGGCCTGGTGACGGCTGCGCAACTGGCCAACGATCTGCCCGTCGATGTCCGACAGTTGCTGGCTGGTCTTGAACTGGCGCAGGGCTTCACGATAGTTGGCGTTGGCGACGTACAACTGCGCCAACACGGCAATCGACATCGCCTGGCGCCGCGCCGCCGCAACTTCTTCACCGGCCTTGGCCACGTCGATGGCCGCCGGGGCGGAGATCACGTTGAACAGGTTCCAGGTGACTTTCACACCATAGTCAGCCCAGCCCTGCTCCACCAGGAACGAGTTGCTGTCGTAGTGCCCGCCGGCGGAAAACTCCAGCCCCGGCAGCAGGCGCAACATGGCCTTGCGGGTTTCGGCGGCGGTGATGCGGGTCTGGTAATCCTGCTCGCGCAGTTCCGGGCGGCTGGCCAGGGCTTCCTGTTCGAGACGGGCCAGGTCGACCTTGAGTTCCGGAATGTCGTATTCATCCTGGGTCGCCAGGGTGAGCTCGGTGCCCAGGGGCAGGTTGATCAGGGTCGCCAGTTCGGTCTTGGCCAGGGACAGCGCCCGGCGCTGTTCTTCAAGCTGGCGGGTGGCCTGGATCAGCGAGCGCTGGTAACCCAGGGCCTGCACCGGGTCGCCGATGCGCTGTTCGCTCATGCTCTGGCTGTTGCCACGCGCCACGTCGACCCGGGCCATCAGGCTGTCGATCTGCTTGAGCAGGCGCTCGGCGGCCATGGCGCGCCAGTAGGCCGAGCGCACGTCCTGGACGATGGTGTTGATCACCTTGCGCCGGCGCTCCTGCACGATCAGACGCTGGTCCCCGGCCTGCTTGGCACTGATGTAGCTCACACCGAAATCGAGCACGTTCCAGACCATGGTCAGGTCCGCCACTTCACGGTCACGGTCCTGGGAGGTCGACGGTTCCAGGGACTGGGTACCGGTTTCCACGCTCTGGCTGCTGGAGGCATTGACGTTGTTGCGGCCCACATACCCGGCGTCCAGGGCCATGCGTGGCAGCATGTCGAAACTGGCCAGGTCCAACTGACGCTTGGCCAGGGCCTCCTCCATGATCTTCAAGCGACCTTCGAGGTTGTACTTCACCGCCCGGGCCATGGCCTGGTGCAAGGTCAGTGGGCCGCTCAGCGGCTCCTGGTCCTTGTACATGTTCTGCAGGTCGGTTCGGGCGCGCTGTTCGCTGACGCTGCGATCGATCGGCTCGCTGGTGACCGCACACCCGCTGACCACCAACGCCAGCAAACTCATACCGAATAACTTCTGACTTCTATTCATTCCCTGGATTGCCCCTGGCTGCCCCAATATTTTTAGAATTCAGGCCTGCGCTTGGCTGATGCCGACCTGTCGTAACGCAGTTGCCAGGCTGTCGACCTGACGCTGTTCAGTGTCCTTGAGCTGTTGCAGCTGCTGGCCCAAGGTCGGTGCGCCGAACATTCCGCGCAGCCCTTGGGACACATCTCCCCCCTGCATCGACTGGCTGCCGAAGGCGTTCAGCGTCTCGGTGTCGGAACCGGAATCGCGATTGAACAGCCCCGACAACGTGCTGCTGCCGAACACCCCGCCATCGCCCCCACCAAAGCCCAGGAACCCCTGGCCGGAACCATCGCCGGCGGCGTCGGTGCCGAAAACCTGGGCGATATAGCTCGGCGCCAGTTGGCCCCGGTTGATGAAAATATCCCCAATCGGCTTGAGGCCACCGCCAACGTCCCGCTGCTCGAACAACGGCGGGAACCCCAGCGGCGAACCGAGGTTGCCGGTCGGCGGGGTAAAGACGATCGGTTGCAGCGGCACCTCGGACGGCGGGATGACCGTGACCGGGTCGGACGTCAGGAACTCCGGCGGCGGCTTCACATCGTTGGGTACCACAGTGTCGATCGCATAGTTGTTGGACACCGCCACGCTGGCCCCGGTGTTGCCGGTCAGGTCGCTGACATTGCTGGTGTCCAAGGCGATGAAATTACTCGGGTCGGTGAGGTTCGCCGTGGGCGTGAACGTCGCGGTCCAGGTCCTGCCGCCGTCGCTGCTGGTCAGGTTGGTCAGTTCGCCGTTGGTGACGCTGAGGTCCGACAGATCGAAATTGCTCACTGCCTCGCTGAAGGTGATGGTGACCTGGGTCGTCTCGCCCACGGTCAGGTTCGGATCGGCCACCACGATGGTCGCTGTCGGCCGGGAGGCATCGAGCGCGTAGTTACTGGAGATCGCAATGCCTGCCCCGACGTTGCCGGCGAGGTCCTGCACGTTGCCGGTGTCCAGCAGGATCAGGTTGGTGGCATCGCTGACGCCTGCGGTGGGCGTCAGGGTCGCCGTCCAGGTCAGGCCGCCGTCGCTGCTGGCGAGGTTGGACAGCACGCCATTGGCCACGCTGAGATCCGACAAGTCGAAACCGGACACCGCCTCGGTGAAGCTGATGGTCACGGTGGTGCTCTGGCCGATGCCCAGGGTGGTATCGCCCAGGGAGATGGTCGCGCCAGGACGAACCGTGTCGATCGCGTAGTTGTTGGAGTTCACCACGCCGACGCCGCTGTTGCCCGAGGCATTGACCACGCCGCCGGTGTCCAGGGTGATCAGGTTACTGGTGTCGGTAATGTTCGCGCTCGGGGTGAACGTCGCCGTCCAGGTCACGCCGCCATCGGAGGACGAGACATTGCTCAGCGTGCCGTTGCTCACGCTCAGGTCGGCGTTGTCGAAACCGCTGACCGCTTCCGAGAAGGTAATGGTGACCTGTGAGGTTTCCCCTATCCGCAGGGCACTGTCAGCCACCACGATCGTGGCAGTCGGTACCTGCGTCTCGACCGCATAGTTGGCCGAATCGGTCGTGCCTGTCCCGGTGTTGCCGGCCGCATCGCTCACGCCGGTGTTGTCCAGGCTGATCAGGTTGGTGGCGTCGGTCACGCCCAGGGTTGGCGTGAAGGTCGCGGTCCAGGTCAGGCCGCCATCGCTGCTGCTGACGGCGCTCAGGGTGCCGTTGGCCACGCTCAGGTCAGCGTTGCTGAAGCCGGTTACCGCCTCGCTGAAGGTGATGGTCACCTGGGCGGTTTCGCCCGGTTTCAACACCGAATCGCTCAGCACGATGGTGGCGGTCGGAAGCTGGCTGTCGACGCTGTAGTTGTTCGAATCGGTGGTGCCGCTGCCGACGTTGCCCGCCAGGTCGGCGACGCCGCCATTGACGAGGGTAATGACATTGCTGGAGTCAGTGATGCCAGCGGCAGGCGTGAAGGTCGCGGTCCAGGTAATGCCACCGTCATTGCTGCTCAGCCCGCTGAGGGTCCCGTTGGCGACGGTCAGGTCGGCAGCGGTGAAGCCCGTCACGGCCTCGCTGAAGGTGATGGTCACCAGCGAAGTCTCGCCCGCGGCGATGGCGGTGTCGGCGACGACGATGGTCGCGGTCGGGCGCACGGTGTCGATGGCGTAGTTATTGGAATCGGTGGTGCCGACCCCGGCGTTGTTCGCACCGTTGCGCACGCCGGTGTTGTCCAGGCTGATCAGGTTACTGGTGTCGGAGATGCTCGCGCTCGGCGTGAACGTCGCCGTCCAGGTCACGCCGCCATCGGAGGAGGAAACGTTGCTCAGCGTGCCATTGCTGACAGTCAAGTCGCTGTTGTCGAAACCGCTCACCGCCTCATTGAAGGTGATGGTCACCAGGGAGGTTTCACCGATGCTCAGGGACGTATCGGCCACCACGATGGTCGCCGTCGGCACCTGGGTATCGACGGTGTAGTTGGCGGAATTGCTGGTACCGGTACCGGCGTTGCCGGCCGCGTCGCTCACGCCGCTGTTGTCCAGGACGATCAGGTTGGTGGCGTCCCGCGTGCCAGTGGCCGGGGTGAAGGTCGCCGTCCAGGTAATGCCGCCATCGCTGCTGCTCACGGCGCTCAGGGTGCCATTGGCCACGCTCAGGTCCGAATTGTCGAAACCACTGACCGCCTCGCTGAAGGTGATGGTCACCAATGATGTTTCGCCGACGCTGAGGTTGCTGTCGGTCATCACGATGGTCGCGGTCGGACGCAGGGTATCGACAACGTAGTTGTTCGAATCCGCAGTACTGGTGTTGATGTTGCCCGCCACATCGGCGATCGAGCCACTGTTGAGGCTGATCAGGTTGGTACTGTCGCTGATTCCCGCACTCGGGGTGAAGGTCGCGGTGAAGGTAATGTTGTCGCTGGTACTCAGCCCGCTCAGTGAACCATTGGCCACAGTCAGGTCAGCCAGGGTGAAGCTTGTCACGGCCTCGCTGAAGGTAATGGTCACCAGCGAGGTTTCGCCAATGGCAACGGTTGGGTCGGCCACGACGATGGTCGCGGTGGGACGCACGGTGTCGACCACATAGTTGTTGGAATCGGTGGTGCCGACGCCCGCGTTGCCCGCGCCGTTGATCAAGCCGGTATTGTCCAGGGTGATCACGTTGCTGGTATCGGAAATGCTCGCGCTCGGCGTGAACGTGGCCGTCCAGGTCACGCCCCCGTCGGAGGATGAAACGTTGCTCAGGGTGCCGTTGCTGACCGTCAGGTCGGAGTTATCGAAACCGCTCACCGCCGAATTGAAGGTGATGGTCACCTGGGTCGTCTCGCCGATCCCCAGCGTACTGTCGGCGACCACGATGGTCGCGGTCGGCACATTGGTGTCGACCTGGTAGTTGTTGGAGTTGGTCGTGCCGGTGCCGGTATTGCCTGCTGCATCGCTGACGCCGGTGTTGTTCAGGGTGATGACGTTGGAGGTGTCGCTGACCCCGAGGGCCGGGGTGAACGTGGCGGTCCAGGTGATGCCGCCATCGCTGCTGCTGACGGCGCTCAGGGTGCCATTGGCCACGATCAGGTCCGAATTGTCGAAACCGCTGACCGCCTCGGAGAACGTAATGGTCACCAGCGAGGTTTCGCCGACGCTCAGCGCGTTGTCGGCCACCACGATGGTCGCGGTCGGGCGCAACGTGTCGACGACGTAGTTGTTGGAGTCGGTGGTGCCGGTGCCCGCGTTGCCCGCCCCATCCACGACGCCCGTGTTGTTCAGCGTGATCAGGTTGGTGGCATCGCTGGTGCCGACGCTCGGGGTGAAGGTGACGGTGTAGGTGATGTTGTCGCTGGTGCTCAGCCCGCTCAGGCTGCCGTTGGCGACCGTCAGGTCAGCCAGGGTGAAGCCGGTCACCGCCTCGTTGAAGGTGATGGTCACCACCGAGGTTTCGCCCAGGGCGAGGGTCGTATCGGCGACGACGATGGTGGCGGTGGGGCGTGCCGTGTCGATGGCATAGTTGTTGGAGTCGGTGGTACCGCTGCCGGCGTTGCCGGCGGCGTCCGCCACGCCGGTGTTGTCCAGGGTGATCAGGTTGGTGGCGTCGCTGGTGCTGGCGCTCGGGGTCAGTGTCGCGGTCCAGGTGATACCGCCGTCGCTGGTGCTCAGCCCGGTCAGGGTGCCATTGGCGACCGTCAGGTCGGCGGTGGTGAAGCCGGTCACTGCCTCGTTGAAGGTGATGGTCACCAGGGACGTTTCGCCGACCCTCAGGGCGTTATCGGCGACGACGATAGTCGCGGTCGGGCGCACGGTGTCGACAGCATAGTTGTTGGAGCTGGTGGTGCCAGTACCGGCGTTACCGGCCAGGTCCAGTACGCCGGTATTGGCCAGGATAATGAGGTTGGTGGCATCCGTGGCACTGGCGCTTGGGGTGAGCGTCGCGGTCCAGGTGATGCCACCGTCGCTGCTGCTTAGTCCGCTCAGAGAGCCGCTGGCGACGGTCAGGTCGGCCAGGGTGAAACCCGTCACCGCCTCGCTGAAGGTAATCGTCACCAGGGACGTTTCGCCGATGCTCAGCGCGTTATCGGCCACCACGATCGTCGCGGTCGGGCGCAGAGTGTCGATGGCGTAGTTGTTCGAGTCGGTGGTGCCGGTACCGACGTTGCCGGACAGGTCGGCAATGCCGCCGTTGTTCAACGTGATCAGGTTGGCGGTATCGCTCACGCTGGCGGTCGGGGTCAGCGTTCCGGTCCAGGTGATACCACCGTCGCTGGTGCTCAGCCCGGTAACCGAGCCGTTGGCGACCGTCAGGTCGGCGGTGGTGAAACCGGTCACCGCTTCATTGAAAGTGATGGTCACCAAGGACGTTTCACCGGCGCTCAGCGCCGTGTCGGCGACCACGATAGTGGCGGTCGGCAGCACGGTGTCGATGGCGTAATTGTTGGAGTTGGTGGTGCCGACACCGGCGTTGCCGCTCAGGTCCGCGACACCGGTATTGTTCAGCACCACCAGATTGGTGGTGTCGGTGACAGCGGCGTCGGGTGTCAGGGTTGCGGTCCAGGTGATACCGCCGTCACTGCTGCTCAGGCCGCTGAGGGTGCCATTGGCCACCGTCAGGTCGGCCGTGGTCAATCCGCTGACCGCCTCGGAGAAGGTGATGGTCACCAGCGAGGTTTCACCGCTCCTGAGGGCAGTGTCAGATACCACGATGGACGCCGTCGGTGCCACGGTGTCGTTGACCACGTAATTGTTCGAATCGGTGGTGCCCACGCCGGCGTTACCGGCCAGGTCCGCCACACCGGTATTGTTCAAGGTGATGATGTTGGTGGTATCGGCGATATTGCTTGCCGCCGTCAGCGTACCGGTCCAGGTGATGCCGCCGTCGCCGCTGGTCAGGGTGCCGATGGTGCCGTTCTGCACGGTCAGGTCCGCCGCGGTCAGCCCGGTCACCGCCTCGGAGAAGGTGATGGTCACCTGCGAGGTGCCGCCAGAGTTCAGGTTGGTGTTGGCCACCACGACAGTCGCGGTGGGCGGCGTTTCGTCCGGCGTGTAGTTGGTGTTGATGGTACCGCCATCGCCATAGACGTTGGCCACCGAGCTCGGCGTGACACCTGCCGTGCCGGCACTCGTCCCGCCTGTGCCGCTGCCGCCGACGTTGCCGGCCAGGGCCGCGAAGTTGGCCGCGGTCATCAGGATCGAACCCTTGTTCCAGATCGCACCGACACCCACGCCACCGGCGCCGCCCGCCTGGGTGTAGCCACTACCGGCACCGCCGCCACCGCCTCCGCCGCCCGCTCCGATGTTGTTGGAGATGACCGAGTTACCGATGACCCGCAGGGTTGCGCCCGTGTCGTTGTAGATCCCGCCGACCGCGCCACCGCCGGCACCACCGATGTCGTTATAGCCGTCGCCACCACCGCCGCCGCCGATGGACAACCCGCCGCTGCTGGCCGTGCCACCGGAGGAACCGGTGCTGTAGCCGGCATAGACGGCGCCGCCGGCACCGCCCGTCGTGGAGCCGCCACGGCCACCGATGTTGAAGAAGCCGCCACCGGCACCGCCCTGCCCCGTCGAGCCGTTAGAACCCGTGGAGTTAAGCGTATCGCCGCCGCGACCGCCGATGCCGCTGCCGGCCGCTCCGCCACCACCACCGCCGCCACCCGCGTATTCAGGAGTCACACCGCCGCCGCCACCACCGCCAGAAGCGACGTTCGCGGTGACCGTAACGTTCCTCAGGGTCAAGGTGCCGGCGTTGTAGATCCCGCCGCCCTTGGACACCAGCGCATCGTCGCCGCCGTTACCACCATTGCCCGCCGTCATGCCCCGGGTAATCACCAGGCCATCGAGGGTGGCCGTGGTGCCGGCCGTCACGTTGATCACCTGGGTGCGGAACTGCCCGTCCAGGGTGACATCGGCGACGTTGTCGTTGTTGAGATCGCCGTCGATCGTGATGTTCTTGTTCACCACCAGCACCTGGGTCAAGGCGACGGTCATGCTGCTGTTGAAGGTAACGATATCGCCGTTCTGGGCGGAAGCCAGGGCGGCGCGCAGGGAGCCCACGCCGGTGTTGGCATTGTTGGTGGCGGTCCAGGTGGCCAGGCCCCACTGGTATTCACTCATGGCATTGGCCGAGAGCACGTTGGCGCTCTCGATGTTGCCGGTGGCAATCTCCAGGTCCCAGTCGCCGCCGACGCCAGTGCGATCGTCGGAAGCCGCCACGTCGCGGCCGGTCAACTGTGCCAATGAATTCACCAGGCTCAGGCCACGGTCACCTTCGGCGGTGTAGCAGCCGTAGATCAGGATATCGCCGCCGGCGTTCATGTCCTGGCCGATCTGCGCCAGCACTTCGCTGCGCGCCTGGACGTTGTCCGCCGACAGGTAGCTGTTGCCCAGCCACAAATCACCGGTGTTGCCGTGGGCGATGATCTGCACCGAGCTGACACCCTGGTGGGTGTCCAGGTAATCGGCGATCTGTTGCAGGCCGTCCTTGGTGGCATCCAGTTGCACCACCTGGGTCCCGGGCGCCACGCCTTCGAGCAGGCTGGCGGAATCCTTGACCCGGGAATCGACGAACACCACGGATTTGCCCGGAACGGCAGCCTGGGTGGCATCGACCTGGCCTTGGGGCGCATGCGTGTCGGCCGGCTGGTCCGCCGTGGGCGTCTTGGCCGCCTCGGCAGTCGGATGAGCGTCCGGTTGCGCGGCGTCGGCCACGGTGGCCGCCACCGCGCCGTCGAACAGCATCCGCGGCTCCAGGGACATGATCATTGGCGATGCCAGGGCCTGTGCGCCCTCGGTTACCCGCGATTTGCCTTTGCTCCACCACATGACGATCACCTGGACTCGAACTTCTTGAACGCAAATGAAAAAAACCGCTGTCAGCTGACGGCGGCGTCGGTTTTCATACGAATGACATTGGCGGCGCTTGCGGACCCATCGCGCCAGAACGACAACTCGGCATATTTTTCAAACAGATCCGGCGGCAACAGGGTCCGCCGGGCTTGCGGCGCGACCTTGGGCTTGACCTTGTGCAGGCCGGCAACGCCCAGGGCCTGGTCGAAGGCGGGTGCGTCGTAGGTCAAGTGATTGAAATCGTGTTCGAACCAGGGCTCGCCGATGAACTCGTACACCAGGCGCATGACCCGCTCCGGGGCCTGGCTCAGCAGGTCGTAGTCAACGATCAGCAGCGACTCGGCGTTCTCGCCGTAATAGGCCTCTTTGAGCGCCGTCCAGGCAAGCCCCACCAGGCGATTGCGCTGGGCCAGGGTTTCGCAGCGGCTGTAGACGGTGTTGCGCTCGTCATCGTCGTTGAACAGCTTGGTGTTCTCGAACGGGTTGGCGCGATAGAGGCGCTCCAGGCTGTCGAGGATCCAGGCGACGTTGCGCACGCAAGCGATGGTCTTGGCCTGGGGGAACAGGTCCTGCAGGGCAGGCAGGCGGGCGCACCATTGGCGATTGGTGTCGAAGATGACCGGTTTATCGGCTTTGTCGGCGTAGTAGGAATCGAAGAGGCCACGCAACAGGCGGCGGCGCAGGTCGGTGTCGATCACCGAACCGAACTCGCTGCCGGCGCTGCATTGCTGCAGGACGGTGCTGAACAGCGAACCGACGGGACTGGTCATGCCGGCATGAAAGCGCGGGTTCTGCAATAAAATGGCAGAAAGCAGGGTCGAGCCTGAGCGCGGTAAACCGGAAATAAAGTGAAACTGCGGCAATCCCTTCACCTGTTTTGTAGTCCTTTTGTATCGCCAAGCGTAGCCGATGAAATAACCTTCGCCTAGTAGTACTTTGATATCAGATTCGCCCAGACTGAAAATAAGGATGGACGGTAGAAACCCTCGGTGAACCTGAATCGATTAAGCCGTTTCGCGACATTTTTCCGCCCGCTTCGCTCGGCAAATCAAACATCCCGGTCTACGCTCAGCCGTGCGTGACCAGGCCAGGGAATCAAAGGAGTCGGGCTGATCGCACTCTTGTCCTTTATGCGCCGGGCATTGCGAAACCAATCACCTGAAGGATGAGGAATCTATGGAAGTATTCATTGGCACTATCCAGTCATTCGCCTTTAACTTTGCCCCCAGGGATTGGGCCCTGTGCAACGGGCAGACGCTTTCCCTTTCCCAGTACCAGACCTTGTTCGCCTTGATCGGCGTGACGTACGGAGGCAATGGCCAGACCAACTTCATGCTACCCAACCTGCAAGGTCGCCTGCCCTTGGGGCAAGGCAACGGCCTGGGCCTGACCCCGCGCGTCATAGGCGAGGTCTCCGGCACCGAAAACGTCACCCCGACGCTGAACAACCTGCCCATCCACACCCACACCCTCACGGGCGTCACCGCCTCGACCACCCTGCAACTGGCGAACCCGGCCAGCAATCCAGTGAACACGCCCACGGCCACCAACTCATTCATCGGCACCTCGGGCACCGGACCAGGCTCGGCGACGATCTATTCCGACCAGATCGGTGCCTCGCCCGTACCGCTGCAAGGTGTCAGCACGACCGTCAGCGGCACGATTTCCCCCGCAGGCAACGGCATGCCATTGGCCATCATGAACCCGTTCCTGGCCATCAACTTCAGCATCGCCCTTCAAGGCTACTTCCCGTCCCGCAACTGATGAACCGCCGGAGGGCTGCGGTCCTCCGGCCTTTTGGAGTGTCGATATGCTGCAACAGGTTCATAGCCGCCATTTCCAAGCGCTGCTGGGCCAGACCGGCAGCCTGACCCTGCCTGATGGCAGTTGCCTGCCGGTGCGCTTCGAAACCCTTGAAGAAACACCTCGGGCGAAGATGCCGAACACCGAGCGCATGCCCTTCAGCGTCGAGTTCAACAGCCTGGAAAGCACTGCGTTCGTGGACGGTCTTTGCGGGCTGGAGGTGCCTGAACTGGGCAAGATCGAGGGGGTGTTCGTGTCACGGATACCGCCTATGGGACGGGATCCGGCGCTGGGATATTTCTACATCGCGTTTAACTAAAGACTGGTGGCCCCTTGTGGGAGCGAGCTTGCTCGCGATGGCGGACGGTCTGCTTGCATCCATGTTGGATTTACCGCCCTCATCGCGAGCAAGCTCGCTCCCACATTGAACAGGTGGCAAGTCAGGCACTGTTCAGTTGCCTTTCGGATACCAGACTAACCGCTCCGCCGCCGGGTTGCGCTCTTGCACTTCGAAACCCAGCGCCAGGTAGTGCCGGCGTGCATGGGGGTTGCTGGCCCAGACCACCGTCGCCACCGGGCAGCGGATCTGTTGCGCGGCTTTCTGCACCCCTTGCAACACCGCCCGGCCATACCCCTGCCCACGCGCCTGGGGAATGAAGGCCAGGTACAGCACGCGAATTTCATTGGGGCCGAAATCCGTGCTCAAGGCACCGATCGCGGTGCCGAGTTTTTCCACGACGTAATGCATGGCGTCGGGGAAGTTCTCGCCCAACCCTTGCTCCTGCACCTGGAACTGCTGGGCAATCACCTGCTGCACCTGTTCGGGGTCGCCGTCGATCCATTGCAGGTCAGGCCGCGCCGCCTGGTAAAGGCCCTGCAGGAATGGGCCATCGCTGACCCGCGATGGACGCACCACCAATCCCTCTGCCGCCACTGAATCCATGCTCGCTCCCCAAGACTAGAACCCGCTTTCCCTGACACCCAACGCCGCCAACCGTCGCCAGGCCGCTCCCAACACCGACTCGCCCTTGCCCTGCAACACCGCCACGCCACGCAGCGGCTGCGCCGGAGCGGACGTGTCGTCCAGCGCACTCAGGCGCACACCGTATTGGGCCTGCACCGGCTCGGCCCGTTGCTGCGAATCGCGGCGCACCGCAATCGGCCCATGGTGGTCGGACGTCAACGCTTGCTGTTCGACCCAGGCCACGCCGTTGGTGTCGATTTCATTCAACTGCACGGCAATCGACGTGTGCATCGGATCGTCCGCGATGAACCGTCCCGTGGCGCCCGGCCCGACCCGCCAAAGCTCGGCTTCGGTGAGGTACCCGCGCAACCGCGAATCGGTCTGCACCACTCGCGCCAGCGCCTGCGTCGGTGACAGCCAGCGCCCTACCGACAGTTGCGGCAACAAGTCGCGCACCTGGCCGGCATGGGGCGCACGCAACAACAGCCGTTCGCGCTGGGCCACCAGGCCCCGGTGCTCGGCCACCGCTTCGGCCAGTTGCTGTTCGATGATGCCGGCATCGGCGGCGGTTTCGCTGCGCCCGGCCTGGCGGCGCATCTGCAACTGCTGGATCTGGATTTCCCGGCGCACGATGGCCAGGCGCGAGGCCATGTCCGGCGATTCCAGTTCAATCAATACATCGCCCTGGGCCACGGTCTGGCCGTCGTGCACGTTCACCTGCTTGACCCGTGCCGCCACTGGCGCATGCAAGGCACTGGCCCGCCCGGCCTCGAGCATGACCGGCACTTCCACCGCGCTGCGCCAGGGCAACAGCAACGCCAACAGCAACCCCAGCAACACCAGGCCGGTAAGGAGCATCCGCCCACGGTGGGCTTGCTCACGGCGGCTCCACCATTGCCGCCATTCATTCACGATGGGCATCACAATGAACCACACCAATTCCACCATCATCAGAAAAATGCCCAGCACCTTGAAGAACAGGTGATAGACCGCCAGGGCAATCCCGAAAAACAACAACGCCCGCCACAGCCAGGAACCGTACCCCCAGACCAGCAAACGCCGACGCATCTTCGGCGACCAGGGTTCCGGCGCCGCCGCGCCATAACCGAACAAGGCTTCGCGCAGGCGCCAGCGGCACAGGGCGAACGCACGCCCCTGCAGGTTATCCACCGCCCAGAAATCACTGAGCAGGAAATACCCGTCAAAACGCATGAAAGGGTTCAAGTTGATGATCAGCGTGGTGATCCAGGTGGCGCTGGCCAGCATGAACGCCGCGGTCCGTGCCGGCCCGTCGGGCAGCAGCGACCAGGCCAGCAGCGCGATGCACGCCAGCAGCAATTCGGCCAGGACCCCGCCGGCACCGATCAGCAACCGCGCGCGACGATCATTGATCCGCCAGGCGTCGCTGACATCGGTGTAGAACATCGGCAACAGCACCATGAACGCCACGCCCATGCTTTGCACACGACAACCGGCGCGCTTGGCCATGAAGGCATGGCCGAACTCATGGCACAGCTTGGCGAAGAGCAACGCCGTCCCGAAGGCCAGCGCACCGCCCAGGCTGAACAGGTGCGGAAACGTCGCGATGAAGCGCTGCCAGTCCCGCGACACCAAAAAGATGCCGAGGCCCAGGGTCAGCGGCAGGCCATAGCGCAGGATCCCGGGCCCGAACCGCGCCAACCAGGGCCAGGCCCGGTTGAGAAAGGCATCCGGGCGCCACAGCGGTATGCGAAAAAACAGGTATTGATGCAGCAAGATCTGCCACAGGCTCTGGCGTTGTGCGGCGGTCTTGAAGAGGTAACTGTCGCGCTGTTGTGAGTCCATCGCGCTGATCAGGTCATGGCCGCGCAAGAAACCCAGCAGTTGTTCCAGCGACTCGCCATTGAGCGGCAGGCCCGGCTCGCGGTTTGCGGCTTGCAGCACCTGCTCCGGATCGCCCAGTGACCAGTGCCGCAACATGCGCATTGCCGCCGCGCCAAGCTTGAAGTAGCGCCCGCGCACCGGATCGGCCAAGGTCCACTGCGGCGAACCGTCCGGGTCCGGCGCCGCCGGGGACAACTGCAGGTCCGGCCGCAGGCTCGGCAAGTCCATGCTACAGGCCTACGCTCTGGCGCAGGCCGGCCAGTGGCCGACGCAACAGGTACAACGCCAGCGGCGCGCGGTCGCCGAAGACCTTCGCCGTGCCCCGCAGGCCGATGCGCGGCGCCGTGGCATCGAAACGCGCGTCCAACCGATACGCCAGTTGCCCGGCGGCGGTAGGCTGCGCTTCATAGGCCGAGCGTTCGAGCCAGGCCAGGTGCCGCTGCAACGGGTCGCTGTCGAGAAACAACGCCACTTGCGCACCGGGCTCCAGGGCGATCGCGTCGCCCACCGCCAATTCGATACGCAACTCGGCCTGGTTCGGATCGGCGATTTCCATCAGTCGCTCGCCGGTCTGCACGGGCTTGCCGAGCCAGCGCTCGGCGTCGGCGAACACCGCAATGCCGTCGCGCTCGGCGCGTACTTCGCTACGCTTGAGCAGTTCAAGCGCGTAGTTGCGCTCGGCGCGTTTCTGTTCGACGCGGGCGGCCAGCAAGTCAATCTTCGAACTGGATTCAGCGTCGGCAAACGAGCGCTGGGAATTGGCCTTGAGTTCGGCCTCGGCCACGCCCAACGCACGTTCGGCCACATCGGCCTGGGCCTTGAGGCTGGTGCTTTCGAAACGCAGCAGCAGGTCGCCGTTCTTGACGCTTTGGTTGGGCTTGACCAGGAAGTCGGCGATCACCCCATCCAGCGGCGCCGCTACCACCTGCCCGCCCAGCGGTACTACTTCGGCCGGGGCCAACACGGACTGGCGCACCGGGATCAGCAAGCCCAGCAGCAACACCGCCACCAGGGCGACCTGGCGCTTGCGCGTCCAACGCAGGCGCCACGGCTTGCGCGGTTGCAGCGCCAGCCACGCATGGCTGTAGGTGTCCCCCAGTTGCGACAGCAGCACTTGTTCGGGTGGGGTCCAGGGCAGGTCCCGGGCCAGCCACAAACCGCCGAATACCTGGCCCTGATGATCGATCAACGGCAGCCAGAACACTTGCCCGGCGGACAGGCTTTGCCAGTCCGCCCGGATGGATTCGCTCACCCCATCGGCGGCGATCACCCGAGCCTGATTCAACAGGCCCTGTTTGAATAGCTGCGCCACCGCCTGCTCGACAAATGCCACGAATGGCGCATTCGGCTCCACGGTACTGACGCCGGTCACCGCCTGGACCTTGCCGGCGATCAACAACGCGGCATGACGAAAGCCGAACAGGGCCTGGCCGTCATTGACCAGGCTGTAGCTCAATTGTGCCGGCGTTCGTGCAGCCCGGGTCTGGCGTTCAAGGTCAAGGAAGCGGGCAAACACCTGCTCGGCGCTGCCCGATACCGGCGCGTTCACTTGGGCTCCGCGAAACGCGCCGTGCCGCTCATGCCCGACAGCAGGCCGCTGGCATCCGGCACGCTCGCCACCAGCAACAGGGTCTGGCTACCCTCGTCGATGCGCGCGCCCAGGCGCTTGACCGTCGCTTGCAACGGCTTGCCGGTTTCATCGGGGACGAAGGTAAAGGGCTGGCCAGGCTTGAGCCGGTCCATCCAGCGCGACGGCACCAGCAGGTGGATCTCCAGGGTGCGGTTGTCGACCACATCGAGCAACGGCGCGCCGGCCGCCACGCTTTCGTAGCGCTGGACCTTGCGCGCCACCACTTGCCCGTCGAAGGGCGCGATCACGCTGCAACGCTTGACCTGAACCTGGTACACCTGGGATTGGGCCTGAGCCTCGCTGAGCCGGGCCTCGGCCCGCGACACCTCAAAGCGCCCGACCGATTTCAACTCCGCCAATTGCCGATTATGCGCCAGCTCTTCACCGGCCCCCCGGCTTGCCGCCTGGGCCGCGTTGAGCTGGGCCTGATAGGCTGAGCAATCGAACCGCGCCAGAGTATCGCCCTTCTTGAACGACTCGCCCTCGCTGAACGGCAACTCGACGATGCGCCCGGCCAACTCGCTGGCCAGCACCGCCTGGTCTCGCGCCCGAAGCACCCCACGCGCCTCATTGCCACTCGGCGCACTGGCCGTGACACCGCTTTCCAGCAGAGGATCGTCCGCGACAGGCGTTTGCGCCTGCACGCCGCACGTTACAAAGGTCAATCCCACAACCCAACTACTCAAACGTCCCATGCCGTTACTCCCTGACGGATGGGCGGAGTCTACGACAGCGGTGGGGGGCGTCAAGGGAATAGCCGTCAGGAGTGAGAAAACTCTTGTTTCAAAAAGGTCGAAGAGGGGACAAAAAAACGCTCAGTTTTTTCCTGATATGTACGGACATCAAATCCTACAAAGTATTGAGAATTTCCATTCGTTGGAAAATGGTTTTCGGTGATGGATTTCTACCGTTGCTCTAAGAGAGGCTCTATTTCGTAACAAACGCTGACAGAGCAAGCAAAGAATGGATTTGACCTTCCACCATGCATACGCTCAACACTGTTGCGCCGGTGACGAGAGAATCCAGCCAACGGTTGACGTTATGACACGCTCAACTTAGGATGGCCCTACTCAACCCCGTACGCAGAGATTCAGTTCTCTGGCTGTTGGGGTGAAAAAACCGGCTTAGGCCGGTTTTTTCGTTTCTGGGGATCGAGTTTGTGCGCACCGCATTTTTTGTTGACGGCTATAACCTGTTCTATGGACTGCTCGCAGACACACCTTACAAATGGCTGGATTTGCGAAGCCTGTTGTCACACACATCGCGCATATCGAAAACCCGCACAGCACAACTGCCTCAGTTGATTACTTCACCAGTTCCCCAACCAAGTACCCACGCACAAAGCCCCCGCCATCAAGCCGGACTATTGGTAGCAACCAACGTCAACTCACCATCCCGATACAACACCTCACGCCCCAGCCACGCCACATCCACCTGCGGCAGCACCGCCGAAGGTTTACGCAACTCACGCAGCAACGTCGAGCCGTGGGACAAGCGCCCACCCATTCGCGCAATCACGGCCCGGGCGCTTTGATAGTGTGCGTGGCGACCAGGGTCCAACGTGTCTTCAAGCAGAATGTCCTCGCCCAGAATCCCCTGGGCCTGCCCCGGATAAATCATGAAGCCGCTGGCCTGCTCGGTGCCTTCACGACCGTCCTGCCAGAAGCTGCCATCGCGGGTGCGGATGTCCGGGTGCGGCGCGAACCAATGCGCTCGGTCAGCCGTCGGCATGGCGTGGTGCAGGCGAAAGAACATCCGCATCAGGTTGTCGCGATACCATTCGCGCACTTGCAGGTAGTAGCCACGCAAGCCCGGCAGGCCGGTCGAATGAGCCAGGCGAATCGCCAGGGGCGATTGTGGGAAGGCCTGCAAGGGCAACTCGGTCAGTGCTGGGCGTGGCGTGGCCGGGTCGGTTTCCCACGGCAGGCGATGGGGGCTGTGTTCAAGGTTGTCATAGGCGGTCGGCGGCCGCCCCAGCCAGTCGCCGCCACTGCTGGCCAAGGCGCTGGCGATGCACAGGTTGCCTTGCACCACGAACACGTAGAAGCGGGTGAACCAGTCAGCCAATTGCTGGCCGTCGGCACCTTGTCCGTTCAGTGCGTGCAGCTCTCGGTCAAAACGTCGCAAGCCGTTTTCCAACGTCAGCAAATGCCCACGGGCGATGCGTTGCATGCGCAGGAACAACGGCAGCGAGCGCAGCAGGCGCAGTGGCCGCCACGGCAGGTGCGGTGTCGCACCGCCGACCTCGCCGGCGTAGCTGCTGGCACTGATGCCCCAGTCGGCCAGCCGGGCGAGAAACAGGTCATTGTTGATATACGAAGCACCGCCAAACACCGCCGTGAACGGCTCATTGTCCTGCAACACCCGTGAGTCCCAGCGCGCCATGATCGCCGGGATGCTCGCCGCCGCACGGCGCTGGGCGTACTCCACCAAGGCGCTGGGTTGCGGCGGCAGGATCTCGGCGATGTTGGCGGCGGTCAGGTGACGGCGCCAGCCGTAGTCGCTGATCGGTCGGTATTGCAGCAACCACAGTTGGGTGCCGTCCCAGGCCCATTCGACGTCGCCGGGCACGTAGTGGAACACCTGCAGCACGCCTTGCAGGAAACGCCATAGCACGTCTTCGGTCAGGCCATGGGCGGGCTTGAATGTGCCGCTGCTCCATGACTCGCCGAGGCGGGAAAGGATCGCCCGCTCGGGGCTCACCTGGCCATCGGCCAACGACTCCAGGTGACCTTCGACCCACTCCAGCTCGACGGACAGGTGGCGCACGAAGGCGATCCCCGACAGCCGTGGCGTGATGAAACGCTGCACCACCACTTCCTCGACACCCGCCGCCGTCAACTCGGCAATACGCACCGGCACGTTGTGCGTCGGTTCACGCAGGAACGTGGTGCTCAGGCCAGCATTCGCCGCGTCGGCCTGATCTTCGCCGTAACTGGAAGAACGCACGGCCCAGATAGCGTCCGGCTGGCTCTTCAAAAATCCTGGTAAGCGCGGATCATGACAGTCGTTGAGCGACAGCGCCGCAGGCACTGCTTGCCCGGCCAGCTCCGCCAGGCACAAGCGCCCACCCTTGGTGTGCGCGACGAAACCACGCTCGCCCGACTCCAACCATGCGGCGAACTCGGCCGGCGCATCGATCCATGGGTAGTGGCCCCAGCCGGGTTTCAGGCTGATGGTCAGGTCGGCACGGGCCAGAATGGCGGACCAGGCCGCCGCTTGCACGACACCCAGCACTTTGTCCTGATCGCCCCACACCAGCTCGACCGGGTCGGTGATCCATTCCAGCAACGGCAACGCAGTGTCCGCACGCAACTGATCCCAGAGCGGCACAAAGGCGCGGCAACGGGCATAGCCGGCGCCCATGCGCTGGTATTGCGCGGGCGTCCAGGTCTGGCGGGAGAATTTGTGGGCGAACAGCGTCGGCTTGTTCGAGAGCAGCCAGTGGATGGTCTTGCGAATCAGCAGCGGCGACATCAACGCCGGCAATCGTCGCTGCCACAAAAATGCGCCCACCGGCGCCAGCAACACGCTGCGGCAAAAGTGTCCCGGCTGCCGTTGCAAGGCGTGCAGCACCAGCAAGGCATTGACCCCGACCGCCATGATCGCGCTGCCCTTGTCCGTTGCCGCCAGCAACGCCTGGGCATAGGCCGCCAGGTCCTCGCAAGGGGCCTGTGGGTTATTGCCAAAGCCCGGCAACTCTAATGGCACCACGTCGTAGCGTTCAAAGTGCGGCAGCGCGTCATCCCACCAATCGGCGGCGCTACCGTTGCCGGCCAGCAGGTACATCCGGGGCTTGCTCATGGACGGTCCTCAGGCCAGGTCGCGCAGGGCTGCGTCGAGGGTCGGATAACGGAAGGTATAACCGGCCTCGACGAGACGATTGGGCACCACGCGCTGGCCGTCGAAAAACAACTGAGCCATCTCACCCGCCAGGGCACGCACCGGCGCGGCTGGGATGTGGAACCACACCGGACGCTTGAGCACCTTGCCCACGCGCTCGGCGAACAGCGCCTGACTGACCGTTTCTGGCGCCACCAGGTTGTAGGTGCCGCTCAGGCTCTCGTCATCGAACGCACGGGCGATCACTTGGATGACATC
Organism: Pseudomonas sp. NFACC14; assembly: GCF_900106885.1. NCBI lineage: Bacteria > Pseudomonadati > Pseudomonadota > Gammaproteobacteria > Pseudomonadales > Pseudomonadaceae > Pseudomonas > Pseudomonas sp. NFACC14. The sequence goes on along the minus strand of NZ_FNOA01000010.1, from coordinate 14,255 downwards.
GTCGCGGTGCACCCAACTCATGATTTGCCGACCATCGCCCATCCGCCCGCCGAACCCCAGGCGAAACGGAATCAGCAACGGCAACAACGCACCGCCCGGGCCGAACACCACGCCCAGGCGCATTACCACCTGGCGCACGCCCAGCTCCGTGGCGGGCCGGGCCGAGGCCTCCCAGCGCGCACAGAGTTCAGCCATGAAGCCCTCGCCCCGGGTGGCACGTTCATCGAGGCTTTCGCTGGCGTCGCGCACGCCATAAAAACCGACAGCCGAGGCCTGTATCCACAATGCGGGTTTGTGTCGGGCGTTTTTCAACCAGGTCATCAAGGCTTCGGTGGTATTGACCCGACTGGCGATGAGTTGCGCCTGGCGCTTGGGACTCCAGCGCGGCCCGGCCACCGGCGCGCCCGCCAGGTTGATCACGATGTCGAAGGTTTCGTCATGGCCCAGCTTGCCCAGCGAACGCAGGCAGCGAGCGCGACCGTCAAACAGATACGCCGCTTTCAACGGATCACGAGCCAGCACGCTGACCGTGTGCCCGGCATCGAGCAGTTGATTGACCAGCGTCTCGCCGATAAACCCGGTGCCCCCCGTGACCAGCACGCGCTTATAGGCGCCACCGGCAAACGGGTTGGCGGGCTTGCCCGCGCGCTGCATGCGCAAGGCCGCCAAGCCGTCGCGAATCCCCGAGGCCGTGACCCCGATGGCGAACAAGGTCAGCAGCCAGCCGCGCCAGCCCAGGTCGATCCCGCTCAGGCCGGTGGGCAAACTCGCCCACTGCGCCAGCTGCACCCCGTACAGCGCGAAGAAGGCACCGCCGTTGACCGCCAGTACCGTGTGCATGATGCGCTCGATGGGCGGCAGTTTGCGGCTACGGTCCTCGACCACGAAGTCCCACAGCGTCAGGCCGATCTCCAAGGCGAACAGCAACGCGATGACAATCGCCCAGGTGCCTTCGAAGGCCAGATGGGCAATGCCCAGGAACAAGATCCCGTAGAAGCACGAACGCAAGGCGTGGATCGACAGCTCCAGCCGCGCACTGTGGCGATAGGGCAAGGCGACGGTCAGTTCGTGGTGATACAGGGTATCCAGCGCGCCCAGGATCGCCTGGGCGATCAACAGCGTGATGGCCCAGTCCAGCAGGGAAAAGTCAGGCATGGTTTGCATCACTCGGCGCGTGGTCAGTCAGGGAGGTGCGGCGGTCATGGCGATAGAGCCAGAACAGCGGCGGCAGTAACAGCAGCAGCGCGAGACCGTCGAGCCACAAGTGCGACCAGACCCGCGCCTGGGCGGAAATCAACATGTCCTGGGGCGCCCAGAGCAGGATGCCGGCGATTATCCAGGCCCAAGGCATGGCGCTTTTCAGTCGATTGCCGATGTGCACGAGGGCGAACATGTACAACGCGTAGCTTTGCAACGTGGCGCCGAACAAGGCCAGCCACCAGACCTGCTGTGCGCTGGCCGTCGCGGGCACCACGGCGGCGCCCCAGAAGGCCTGTTCGATGTTTTGCAGGTAGCCATCGAGCAAGCCCGAATGGCCTGCCCAGCTCAAGGTGATGCCGGCAAGCAGATGCATCAGGGCGGCGGTATAAAGCCAATTGACCAAGGCTTTGCGAAGGGGGCTTTGAGGGACTGGCATTCCGTGTCCTGAAGGCTTGCTGGAGGGTCGCAAGTCTAATGGAAAAGGAGGAGGCTTTATCTGGCTATTTGGATTGGGTGCACTCGTACAGTTGGGTCCTAGGAGATTTCCTTCAAGTTGTAGCGATATTGGTGAACTTGTCCGGCTTCGGGCCCGCCGCTAGTCTGGGTTTGTCACTGAAAAAACGGTGACACGGACGTGCAAGTCCGGGTACAACAACCGAATCATAATGCCTCCGGCCATTTATGGTGCATTCGTGCCCGCGTTTTATGGCGGCTGTGTTCGGGAGACTCTCAAGGTCTGCCGGGGTTTTGGTATGGTTACCCGGTCTTGCACACTCGCTCACAGCTGCCACCTTCCATCGCGTGCAAGCGATTCAAAGTGGTTCTCCAATGGAAACCTACCATGTTCAAACCTACACCTAACCCTCCCCCCGTCTCACCTGACACCCGCGCTGAGACCCCAGAGTCCAAAAAGCTCGACGAAGCCGCCCAACGCGCCCTCGACTACTACCTCAATCCCAAACCGACCGATGAAGCCTCTGGCAAAACCCAAACCGCCCACCTCTTCATGGTCGCCCCGGACATCGACACCGAAACCCTGCTGGCCAATGCCTCCGAAGACCTGCTGTCCATCAGCGCCATCGCCGCCGACCTGGCGGATGACGTTGAAGGCAGTCGTCGCAGTGTCATCCTGGCGATCAGCCGCATGGCTGATGGCGTGCATTTATTGGTGGAGCGGGCAATGGATCGGCTTGAGGTCCAGGCTTCGGGCTGACATTCCTGTGGTGGATTGAAAACCGCCATCGCGAGCAAGCTCGCTCCCACAGGGGTTTTGTGTCGACTAAGATATCGAGATCAACGCCCGTCAACTGTGGGAGCGAGCTTGCTCGCGATGAGGCCAGCCCAGACAACCCTCACTACAGGGTTCATTCACCCCACCGATTAGCGCTGCATCCCCCAACGCTTCACCGTCACCCGTTCCAAACTGTCGAACACCAGGTTCTCCACCAACAACCCAATCAAAATCACCACCGCCAACCCGGCAAACACCTTGTCGGTGTACAGCTCGTTGCGGTTCTGGAAGATGTACCAGCCCAGGCCGCCCTTGCCGCTGGTGGCGCCGAATACCAGTTCGGCGGCGATCAGGGTGCGCCAGGCGAAGGCCCAGCCGATTTTCAGCCCGGCGAGAATCGACGGCAGCGCTGCCGGAATCAGGATGAACAGCACAAAACGCAGGCCCTTGAGCCCGTAGTTGCGCCCGGCCATGCGCAGCGTTTCCGACACACCGAGAAACCCCGCGTACATGTTCAACGCCAGCGCCCACAGCACCGAATGCACCAGCACGAAAATCAGGCTGTTCTGCCCCAGGCCGAACCACAGCAGCGCCAACGGCAACAGGGCGATGGCCGGCAGCGGATTGAACATCGACGTCAACGTGCTGAGCAGGTCGCGGCCCAACTGCGTCGACACCGCCAAGGTGGTCAAGCCAAACGCCAGGACGATGCCCAGTAAATAGCCCTTGAGCAGCACCACCAGGGAAATCCACACCTTGCCCAACAGCTCGCCGCTGAGCAAACCGTCGTACAAAGCGCTGGCGGTCTGCAAGAAACTCGGCAGCAGCAGGTCATTGTTCTGGTAGCGCGCCACGCCCTCCCACACCACCGCCAGCAACAACAGGATCAAACTTTTGCGCAGCCAACCCTGTTGCCAGAGGCGCTGGCCCAAGGGCAACTCCCGCTCCAATGGCACGTGGGTCAGGGGTTGCAGGTCGACTTCGTACTCTTCGCGCGCAGGCGATAACTGGCTCATAAAACTCTCTTCCTCAATGCCTTGCACCAACCTGTAGGAGCTGCCGAGCGAAGCGAGGCTGCGATCTTTGCGCCGACAAGCGAAAGATCAAAAGATCGCAGCCTTCGGCAGCTCCTACGGGGGTCAATAGGCGATACGGATGTCGGTGAAATCCAGCTCACGCTCGGTTTCAGGCGGCTGACCTTCATTGAACAGCAAGCCATGAATCCGCCGCGCCGTGTGCTGGAACCCCACGCCACCGAGGCTGTGCAGATCGTATTGATGGCTGTGGACTTCCGCCCGCACACGCCCGGGGTGCGGTGACAGCAGCAGGATGCGATTGCCCACTACCAACGCTTCCTCGATGGAATGGGTGACGAACAACAGCGTGAAACGCACCTCTTCCCAGAGCAGCAGCAGTTCTTCCTGCATCTTGCGTCGGGTCAGGGCATCGAGGGCGGCGAAGGGCTCGTCCATCAAGAGGATTTTCGGCTGCATCGCCAACGCCCGGGCAATGGCGACGCGCGCTTTCATGCCACCGGACAACGTGTGAGGGTAGGCATCGGCAAACGCCGCCAGGCCCACTTTGTCGAGGTAATGCAGCGCCCGCTCCTCGGCCTCGCGACGCTTGAGGGTGCCGGACGCCAGCAGCGCGAACATCACGTTCTGCTTGACGGTTTTCCACGGTGGCAGTTGATCGAACTCCTGGAATACCACGATCCGGTCCGGTCCCGGCGCGTTGACGGTTTGGCCTTGCAAGCGAATCTCGCCTTCGCACGGCGTGATGAAGCCACCAATGGCCTTGAGCAAGGTGGACTTGCCGCACCCGGACGGGCCAAGCAAAACAAAACGGTCCGCCGGGTCGACTTCGAAACTCACCTGGTGGGTGGCCCGCACCACGCGTTGTGGCGTGCGGTACTCCAGGCTGACGTTGTCCACCGACAGCAATGCCGTGCCGGTGGCGGTGGGATTGCTGGCCGCGTGGCCTTGCAAACGCGCGTTCATGACAATCAGCTCCCCTGCAACGGTTTGGCGTCCTGGAAGAAATAGTCTTCCCATGACGCCGGCTTGTTCTTGATGGCGCCGACGCGGTAGAGGAATTCGGCCAGCGGGTAGGTGTTTTTCGGTGTGACGGTGAATTCGATTTGCGGGTTGTCGATGATTTTCAACAAGGTCGCCCGGTCGATCTTGGCCTTGGTCACCCGCAGGTAGGTGTCCGCCGCCGCACCTTTATCGTTCTGGGCGAACTCGGCCGCTTCGGTCAGCGCCTCGACGAACGCCTTGTAGGTCTTCGGGTTTTCATCGCGGAATTTCTCAGTGGCGAACAGCACCGTGGGTGAGTTCGGCCCGAGCACGTCATAGGAGTTGAGCACCACATGGACGTTGGGGTTTTGCAGGGCCTGGTCCTGGAACGGCGGGTTGGAAAAATGCCCGGTCAATTCAGTGCCGCCGGCAATCAACGCCGCCGTGGCATCCGGGTGCGGGACGGCCAAGGTGTACTTGTCGAGGCGATTGAAGTCCTTGTCACCCCACTGCTTGGCGGCGGCGTATTGCAGGAAACGCGACTGCACCGAAACACCCACCGCTGGCACCGCGATGCGGTCCTTCTCGGTGAAGTCGGCAATGGTCTTGACCTTGGGGTTGTTGCTCAACAGGTAATAGGGAAAGTTGCCCAGGGAAGCCACGGCCTTGACGTTCTGCTTGCCACGGGTGCGGTCCCAGACCGTCAGCAACGGCCCGACGCCGGCTCCGGCAATGTCGATGGAACCCGACAGCAATGCATCGTTGACCGCCGCCCCACCGGACAGTTGGGTCCAATCGACCTTGATGTCGATGCCCTCTTCCTTGCCGTGCTTCTCGATCAATTGCTGGTCGCGGACCACGTTCAGCAACAGGTAAACGATGCCGAACTGCTCGGCGATCCGAATCTCGCCCTCGGCGTGGGCGCTGGCCGGCGCGACCAGGCTGCCGGCCAGCAAACTGAAGCCCAGGCCGATGGCGGCGGCCAGCGGTGCAAAAGCAATGCGCTTGGACATGGTGATTCTCCGGGCTCTTGGCGCGAGGCGCAGCCGATCAGAAAGGGGCGTCGCCCTGGATGGTGGTGCGATACAGCTTGCGGCGCAGATGGCTCGGGCAACCGGCGGCCAGGTGGATCAGCGAGCGGTTGTCCCAGAACACCAAGTCATGGGGCTGCCATTGATGGCGATAGATGTTTTGAGGCAACACGCTGTGGGCATACAGCTCCGTCAGGATGGCTTTGCTTTCATCCTCCGGCAGGCCGACGATGCGGGTGGTGAACCCCTCACTGACGAACAATGCCTTGCGCCCGGTTTCCGGGTGGGTGCGGACGATGGGGTGCACGACTTCGGCCACCTGGGCCAGTTGCTCCGGCGTCAACGTCGGGCGCCAGTTGCCTTCGAATTTGGTTTCGCTGTAGCGCGCAGTGTAGGAATGCGCCGCCGAACGGCCCTCGACCGCTTTACGCAACGTTTCGGGCAAACCGTCCCAGGCCTTGTGCATGTCGGCGAACAGCGTGTCGCCGCCTTCGCTCGGCAGTTCCTGGGCGTGGAGCATCGAGCCGAGGCTGGGCAGCTCCTTATAGGAAAGGTCCGAATGCCAGAACTTGCCTGCATCGCCGAGGCCAATGGATTGGCCGTTTTCGATGATGTTGGACACGATGAGGATTTCCGGATGCCCGGCCAGCAGGAACTGCTTGAGCACATGGATTTGCAGCACGCCAAAACGGCGGCTGAAGGCGATGTGCTGTTCGGGGGTGATGCGCTGGTCACGGAACACCACGACGTGATAGTCCAGGTGCGCGCGATGGATGCGGGCGAAATCCTGGTCGTTGATGGGCCGGGACAGGTCCAGCCCGACGATCTCGGCGCCGACGGCATCGCGAAACGGGAGGATGGCGAACGACTGCGGCGCGATGGTCGCGGCATTTGAATCTGGAGAAAAGGAAACGGCTGGCATACATCACTCCCACACAGCGCGCTTCAATGGGCGCGCAATCGATCAAAAACTCACGGGTCACCGTGTTGGTTTGTGTCGTGCGGCGTGCCGATTGGTCGGCAGGTACGCAGGAGGATGACTTTAAGGGTATAAGAATTGAAATTTAAATACCGTTAATGAATAACGATATGGCTTAGAGTTTTCACCGCCCTCCCTGTGGCGAGGGGATTTATCCCCGCTGGGGTGCGAAGCAGCCCTAAAACCTGCCACCTCGGTGTGTCAGGCTTGGTTACATTCAGCTATTTCGGGGGCTGCTGCGCAGCCCAGCGGGGATAAATCCCCTCGCCACAGAGATAGCGCCGGCCCGAGTTATTGGGTTTCTAGCGCTCGTGCAACGCCTCGGACCGGGCCTTGATGATGGGCTTGAGCAGGTAGCTGAGCACGGTTTTCTTGCCGGTGATGATGTCCACCGACGCCACCATCCCTGGGATGATCAGCAAGGGTTTTTCAGGCGTGCCCAGGTGGCTGCGTTCGGTGCGCAGCTTGATGATGTAGTAGGTGGTTTTCTTGTCTTCATCGGTGATGGTGTCGGCGCCGATCTGTTCCAGCTTGGCTTTCATCCCGCCGTAGATGGTGTAGTCGTACGCGGTGAATTTCACCGTGGCGTCCTGGCCGGGGTGCAGGAAGGCGATGTCCTGTGGACGGATTTTCGCTTCCACCAGGATGGTGTCGTCCAGCGGCACGATTTCCACCAGGTCGCTGCCGGGCTGGATCACGCCGCCGATGGTGTTCACCAGCAATTTATTGACAATGCCACGCACGGGCGACGTCACCAGGGTCCGGCTCACCCGGTCTTCCAGGGCCTTGCCGGTGGCCTGGGCCTTGTTCAGGTCGGTGCGGGCTTCGTTGAGCTGGGTCAGGGCTTCGCTGCGGAACTTGCCGCGGGTCTCGTCGATCTTGCGCTGCACTTCCTTGATCGCCGATTCGGCGCGGGGGATCGCCAGCGTCGTGGCGTCCAGTTGCCCACGGGTCTCGACTTCGGCGCGCTTGAGCCGCAGCACTTCCACCGGCGACACCGCACCCTGGGCCACCAGCGGTTCGGACATGTTGATTTCCTGGCGTTGCAAGGCCAGGCCGGAGCGGTACTGCGCCTGCTTGGACACGAACTCGCGCAGTTCCTGCTGGCGCTGGATCAACTGCTCCTGCAAGCCGCCGATTTCATCGTGCAACTGCTGGCGGCGACTGATGTACAGCGACTCTTCGCTGGCGGCCTGGCCCGGCACCGCCTTGAGCACATCGGCCGGGAAGTTCAGCGGCCGGTCATCGACCTCGGCGCTCAGGCGCTCGACTCGCAACAGCATGGACAGTCGATCAGCCTCGGTTTCGCCGACGTTGGAGACAAACCGTGTGTCGTCCAGGCGAATCAACGACGCGCCGACATCGACGATCTGCCCTTCCTTGACGAACAGCTCAGCGACGATACCGCCTTCCAGGTTCTGGACTTTCTGGATCTTGGACGATGGGATCGCCTTGCCGTCGCCCTTGGTCACTTCGTCGATCTCGGCGAAGTTGGCCCACAGCATCAGGAACACAAAGAAGCCGATGATGCCCCAGATCGTCAAACGCACCACCCGGGGAGCGTCCTCGATCAGGGCTTTGTTGACCTCGGGCAGCGGTTGGCCGTGCAGCGAGTCGGAACCTTTGAAATAGCGGCCCACCCCGCCCTTTAAACCTGACTTAAGCAACACTGATCTGCCCCTTCTTCAGCGCTTCCATGACAGCGGCTTTCGGGCCATCGGCGAGGATCTGTCCACGGTCGACCACCAGCAGGCGATCCACCAGCGACAGCAAGGATGCCCGGTGCGTCACCAACAGCACGGTCTTGTTTTCCACCACGGCGGCCAGACGCTGTTTCAAGCGTTCTTCACCGGTGTTGTCCATGGCGCTGGTGGGTTCGTCCAACAGCAGGATGGGCGGGTTGAGCAGCAGCGCGCGGGCCAGGGCGACGTTCTGGCGCTGGCCACCGGACAGGTTCTGCCCGCGCTCGCCGACTTGCAGTTCATAGCCTTGCGGATGCAGGCGGGCGAATTCGTGCACGCCCGCCAGCTCAGCGGCCTGGAGCACCAGTTCGTCTTCGACGTAACGGGCGCCGGAGGTCAGGTTGTCCCGCAGGGTGCCGGCCAGCAGCTGGATGTCCTGGGGCACGTAGCCAATGTTGTAGCGCAGCTCGCTGACGTCGATCTGGCGGATGTCCACGCCGTCCACCAGCAAGGCACCGTCGTCAGGCTGATACAGGCCCACCAGCAATTTGGCGAGCGAGCTTTTGCCCGAACCGCTACGACCGATGATGCCGATTTTCTCCCCCGGCTTGATCACCAGATTGATGTTTTTCAGCGCAGCGTTCTGCTGGTTCGGGTAGGTGAAGCTCAACTGACGGCATTCAATGGCGCCCTGCAACACCTTGCGGCTGAGGGGGCGCTCGTCGAAATTGCGCTCCTGGGGCAGCTCCATCATCTGGTCGACCGAGGTCATGGTCACCCGCGCCTGCTGGTAACGGGTCAACAGGCCCGACAGCGACGCCAGCGGGCTGAGGGCGCGGCCGCTGAGCATGTAGCAGGCAACCAGCCCACCCATGCTCAGGTTGCCGGCGATGATCAGGTAAACGCCGAAGACGATCATGATCACCCCGGCCAATTGCTGGATCAGCAAGGTGATGTTCATCGCCAGCCCGGACAGCATCTTCACCCGCAGTTCGAGGCGACTGAGGGTGCCGATGGTCTGCTCCCACTGGTATTGACGCTCGCTCTCGGCGTTGTTGACCTTCACCGCGTCCAGGCCGGCCAGGGTCTCGATCAGGCTGGACTGGCGCTCGGCGCCCAGGGCCATGGTGCGCTCCATCGTCGCCACCAGGGGCTTCTGCAACGCATAGCCGATCAGCAGGGCAATCGGGAACGCCAGCACCGGAATCCACACCAGGTGCCCGCCGATAATCGCGATGACCATGAAGATCAGCAGGGTGAACGGCAAGTCGATCAGGCTGGTGAGGGTCAGCGAGGCGAGGAAGTCCCGCAGGCTCTGGAACTCATGGATGTTCTGGGCAAAGCTGCCGACCCGCGCCGGGCGGTACTTCATGGACATGCCGACGATACGCTCGAACAGCGTCGCCGAGATGATCAGATCGGTTTTCTTGCCCGCCAGGTCCAGGCACAGGCTGCGCAGCATCTTGAGGATCAGATCGAACACATAGGCGCCGGTGATACCGACGGCCAGCACCCACAGGGTCGATTCGGCCTGGTTCGGCACCACGCGGTCGTAGACGTTCATCACGAACAGTGGCGCGGCCATGGCGATGATGTTGATTAGCAGGCTCGCGGCGATGGCGTCGGCGTATAGCCAGCGGGACCGCTTGAGGGTGTCGCGGAACCACGAACGCGCCCGGGGAATGAGCGTGCCGTGGTTGACGTCAAATTTATGCTGCGGTTGGGCGAAGAACACCTTGCCGCTGTAGTCGTCCGCCAGCAGTTCGCGGCTGACCGTGACCTCCCCTCCATCGCTTTCGCTGAGCAGCAGCCGCGCCTGGTCGTCACCGACCCAGCCCAGCAGCACGGCACTGCGGCCGTCTTTGAGCAGCAACAGCGCCGGCATGGCGATGGTCGGGATCTGCTCCAGCTTGCGTTGCAGCACCCGGCCTTGCAGACCGGCACGGGCCGCCGCGCGCGACAATAATTCGACGCTCAGCCGTTGCTTGGGCAGTGGCAAGCCCGTGGTGAGCATCGCTGCGCTGGCCGGCTTCTGATGCAGCATGCAGAGCGCCAGCAGACCGTCCAGCAACGGGTCGTCGTGCAGCGTGCGCGGGTCATGAACTAGTTCGACTGGACTGACTTCTGATTCCACGCTCGGCACTCTGACTGATTAAAACAGGTGGTAGGACTCAATTCATCCCAGGCAACTGAACCTTGGGTTTCACGTCGTTCTGCACAACCGATGCCAACGGTGCGACCACACCCTGGCTTTTCAACAGTTGGCCCATGGTTGCCTTGATCCGGTATTGGGTGAACAACTGCACATTCTTGATTTCCGCCAGGCGCCGGGAAGCTGTGAACAGCTCGTTTTCGCTGTCGAGCAAGTCGAGCAGGGTCCGCTCGCCAAGGCTGAACTGCCTCTGATAGGCGGTACGCACGCTGGTGCTGTGGTCCACGTATTGCTGGGCGATCGGCACCTGGGCATTGGCGTTGTTCAGGGCGTTCCAGGCCAGGCCCAGCTCTTCATTCAATTGGCGCAGGGCATTGTTGCGGATGTCCAGGGCCTGGTTGGACAGGTACGACTTGGATTCCAGGTCCGCCTTGTTGCTGCCACCGGCATACAGGTTGAAACGCATGCGCAGCATGGCTTGCCATTCATTGTTATGACCGTTCTGGCCGTCCAGGTCATTGTCGGCCGTGCGGCCCAGCTCAGCGTCGAAACGTGGGTAGAAACTCGACTTGGCGGCTTCGTACTGTTGTTCGGCGGCGGCGATGTCCGCTTCGGCCGAACGCAGCACCGGGCTGTTTTCCAGCATCTGGGCGCGGGCTTCGGTCAGGTTGGCCGGCAACAGCGCCAGAAAATCGGCGGGGCGCTCCAGTTGATCGGGCATTTGGCCCACGGCGCTGAGGAAGTTGGTCTCGGCGTCGGCCAGGTTGGTCTGTTCGGTGATCAGGTTGTTGCGGGCCTGGGCCATGCGCGCTTCGGCCTGGTCCAGGTCGGCGCCACTGCCCACGCCACGGGAGGTGCGCAGCTTGATCTGGTCGAAGATGCGTTCATGACTCTTGAGGTTTTCCTCGGCCAGGCGCACGAACTCGCGACGGGTCAGCACATCCAGGTAGACCTGGGCCACGGTCAGGCCGGTGCGCTCGGACGCATCCAGCAACGAGTAGGCACGGGCGTTGACGGTGGCTTGTTGACGCCCCACTTCGCTGGACGTCGCAAAACCGTCAAAAACCATTTGTGACAGGCGCAGGCTCGACTCGCTGCGGTTCAGGGTTTCCCAATGGTTGTTGCTGCCCGATCGGGTGGTGACGCTGTCAGTGCCTTCACGCCCGTACCCGGCTGCAAGGTCCACCCTAGGCAGGTAGCCGCCCTTGGCCGCCTTGAGTTGGTAATCCGCCGCGAGACGACTGTTCACACCGGCCTGGATTTCCGGATGGACATCCAAGGCCTGTTGCATGGCTTGCGGCAAGGTTTGTGCTTGTACGAAATTTGCGGCGAGGGCGAAGGGCAAAGCCATGAACAAGTGCGGACGCATGGTGGTTTTTTCCTGAACTCTTGTCTTGAATCACAGCGAAACGTGGCGCTGCATCGGATGATGGCAACCGGAATGACCGTATGTCGGAAAGTTCGAAACAAGAACTGGATCAAGCACCGAAAGGACAGGTCGCCGCTTAAATATCAATGTGACATTACTGAAGCGATTGTTTAGGATGGCCAACATAAGGTCAATAGTTTGGCATAAACAAATAAATCGAAACTAGACAGCCAAATTTCTGACACGGTAAAGCGTCAAACAACCTTACTTAGTTAAAGAGAACGTCCAGACCGCCGAGGCCCAGAGGCCCCCGGGTCCATGGAAGTCTACTGAACGTGGCACCCGGAGAGTCTTCAATGAGCAGTGTTATTGCCGTCGTCAAAAGCATTGTTGGTCAGGTTTTCGTCGTATCCCCAGAGGGCATCCGTCGCGTACTCATTGAAGGCGATCGCCTCTACACAGGCGATCAGTTGGACACCGGGCCGGCCGGCGCCGTCACATTGGAATTGGCCGATGGCCGTACCCTGGACCTGGGTCGCGATACCCAATGGAGCGCCAACGCCCCGGACTCGTCCACGGACCTGGCGCAAGCCACTGCCCAGGCCGCGCCGTCCGTAGAAGAGCTGCAGCAAGCCATCGCTGCGGGCGCCGACCCGACCACTGCCCTTGAAGCCACGGCCGCCGGTGCTACCGCTGCGGGCGCGGGGGGTGCCGCCGGTGGCGGTCACAGCTTCGTGGCACTGGACGCCACCGCCGGCAGCGTCGATCCGACCATCGGTTTCCCGACTGAAGGCTTGAGCACGGCCGCCGTCGCTGACAACAACATCAACGGTCTCGACACCAACGCCAATACCACAGCCAACACCCTGCTCAACGCGACACTGACCCTGAGCGCCACCCCGACCCTGACCGAGGCCGGTGGTGTACTGGTCTATACCGCGACGGTCACCCAGGCGCCCCAGACCAACCTGACCGTGACCCTGTCCAACGGCTCCGTGATCGTAATCCCGGCCGGCCAAACGACCGGTAGCGTCAACGTACCGCTGGCAGCGAACGATACCGTCTACAACGACGCCAGCCAGATCAGCGTGAGCGTCACCGGGACCACCGGTGGCACCGGCATTGCCGTGACCCTGCCCACCACCCCGGCAGTGACTCAGATCACCGATACCATCGACACCACCAATGTCACCCTGAGCGCAGGCAACACGGTGACCGAAGGTGGCCAGATCACCTACACCGCCACCCTGACCAACCCGGCCCAGACGCCAGTGACCGTGACCTTGAGCAACGGCTCGGTCATAACCATTGCTGCCGGCCAGACTAGCGGCACAGTGGCCGTGGATACCCCGGCCAACGATGTCTACAACAACGGCAGCACTGTCAGCACCACCATTACTGGCGCGACCGGTGGCAACTTCGAGAACCTGGTGCCGAGCACTGCGCCTGCGGTGACCACCATTACCGATTCGGTCGATACCACTGGCCTGACCCTGTCCGCCAGCAACACCGTCACCGAAGGCGGTCAGATTACCTACACCGCGACCTTGACCAATGCCGCTCAAACCCCAGTGACCGTGACCTTGAGCAATGGCGCGGTGATCAACATCGCTGCGGGCCAGACCACCGGCACCGTCAACGTCGAGACGCCAGCCAACGACGTCTACAACAACGGCAGCACTGTCAGCACCACCATTACCGGTGCGACCGGTGGCAACTTCGAGAACCTGGTGCCGAGCACCGCGCCTGCGGTGACTACGATTACCGACTCGGTGGACACCACTGGCCTGACTCTGTCCGCCAGCAACACCGTCACTGAAGGCGGTTCGATCACCTACACCGCCACCCTGACCAATCCGGCCCAGACGCCAGTGACCGTGACCTTGAGCAACGGCTCGGTCATCGCCATTGCCGCCGGCCAGACGACCGGCACAGTGGCCGTGGACACCCCGGCCAACGACGTCTACAACAACGGCAGCACTGTCAGCACCACCATTACTGGCGCGACCGGTGGCAACTTCGAGAATCTGGTGCCGAGCACTGCGCCTGCGGTGACCACTATTACCGATTCGGTCGATACCACCGGCCTGACCCTCTCGGCCAGCAACACCGTCACCGAAGGCGGCCAGATTACCTACACCGCCACCTTGACCAATGCCGCTCAAACCCCAGTGACCGTGACCTTGAGCAATGGCGCGGTGATCAACATCGCCGCCGGTGCCACTACAGGCACCGTTGCCGTGGACACCCCGGCCAACGACGTCTACAACAACGGCAGCACTGTCAGCACCACCATTACTAGCGCGACCGGTGGCAACTTCGAGAGTTTGGTGCCGAGCACTGCGCCTGCGGTGACTACGATTACCGATTCGATAGACGCTACTACCGTGACGTTGACCGCTACGCCGACCGTGAACGAAAACGGCACGATCACCTACACCGCCACGCTGACCGGCGCCGACGGCAAACCGGTCACCGCGCAGAACGGTCCTGTCACTGTTACTTTGGAAAGCGGCAAAACCATCACCATCGCAGCCGGCGCAAGCTCGGGCGTGTTGGATGTGGCTGTCGGCAATGACGTCTACCAAGGTCC